>JBARHQ010000114.1:0-8695 GCA_049799315.1 Thermodesulfovibrionales bacterium
CGCTTAGAGAAAAGGGGGCCAGATTGCCTTCCCAAAAAACTATTCAACGCATCGAAAGCCGTGAATCAGCGCCTCTCTCTTTTTCTCAGGAAAGGTTCTGGTTCCTCGACCAGTTCGAATCTGACAAGGCTGTTAACAATCGTTTGATCGCTTTCCGTCTGACCGGGCTGATTGAGACGGTCCTGATCGAGAGGACATTGAACGAAATTGTAGTACGCCATGAAATATTGCGGACTTCCTTTACGCTGGTCGGGGAAAAACCAAGGCAGATTATTGCTCCGAATCTGATCCTTGCCATGCCCCATGTGGATCTCGAGCATCTGGTTGAGTCCGAGCGTGAGAAAGAGGCTTTGCGGTTAATGAAAGAAGAATTGGAACATCCTTTTGATCTGTCTCAGTGCCCGTTATTGAAGCCGATATTATATCGTTTAGGCGACAAGGAGCATATTCTGTTTCTCAATACGCATCATATCATCTTTGATGGCTGGTCAGAGCGGATTTTTCTCGGAGAGCTGGCAACTATCTATAAATCTTTTATAGCCGGAAATCCAAACCCGCTTCCCGATCTGCCTGTCCAGTATGCCGACTATGCTCAATGGCAGCGGAACCTGATGAAGGGACAAGTCCTGGATTCCCATATTTCCTACTGGAAGCAAAGACTCGATGGCGCCCCCCCCATATTTGAGTTGCCGACTGACATGACCCGGCCACTGATTAAAACGTGCAGAGGTTCAAAGCTAACAGTCTTATTAACGAATAAATTATCGGAAGGCTTGAAATCTTTGAGCCGAAGGGAGGGATCCACGCTGTTCATGGCCTTATTGGCTGCATTCAAGATACTTCTCCAGAGATATACGGGACAGTTCGACATTGTTGTAGGTACCCCTGTTGCTAACCGTACAAAGGTGGAGATCGAAGAGTTGATTGGCTTCTTCGTAAATACTCTGGTGCTCCGTACCGATCTTTCAGGCAATCCGACATTCCGGGAGCTGCTTGGGCGAATACGGGAGACGGCCCTTGAGGCTTACGCTCACCAGGACCTCCCTTTTGAAAGGCTCGTTGAAGAAGTTCATCCGGAACGAAACTTGAGCTATTCGCCATTGTTTCAGATTATATTCAACCTGGAGAATGTGCCGAAGAAAACTTTAAAAATGAAAAATGTGAGTATAGCGGAGGTCGAATTCTGCAGTGATATATCATACTTTGATTTAGAATTGGAAATCATTGATAAAGAGGACGGCCTGTGTTGTTCTTTTATTTACAATTCTGCGCTCTTTAATGCATCCACGATAGAAAGGATGGCCAGACATTTTCAATACTTACTGGAACGAATCGTTGCAAATCCTGAGCAGCATATAGAATCATTATCGCTCTTGACAGAGGCTGAACGCCGCCAGCTACTGGAAGAGTGGAATGATTCTGGCATGGACTATCCCGGTAAAAAATGCATTCATGAGCTGTTTGAAGAACAGGTGAAGCGGAGCCCGGATGCCGTCGCAGTGATCTTCGAAGACCAGCGGCTGACGTATCGTGAACTCAACACAAAAGCCAACCAGCTTGCCAAGTACCTAAGAAAGCATGGTGTCGGACCTGAGGTGCTGGTGGGGGTCTGTGTTGAGAGATCTCTGGAGATGATTGTTAGCATTCTCGGCATACTCAAGGCAGGCGGGGCATATGTGCCGTTAGACCCTGCATACCCAAAGGAGCGTCTTGCCTTTATGCTTGATGACGCCAAAGTGCCGGTGTTGCTTACGCAACAGCCGCTATTGCATGCACTCCCGAACCACATGAGTGCGATAATCTGCATAGATTCGGATTGGGACGTTATTGCTCAGTGTGATCACGAAAATCTATTGAGTGGTGTGGCCCCGGGGAATGCAGCTTACGTTATCTATACCTCTGGCTCAACTGGCAAGCCAAAAGGCGTTCTTGTCACTCATTACAATGTCATGCGCCTTTTTGAGGCAGTCCAGCCATGGTATCAGTTTAACGGATATGACGTGTGGACGATGTTTCACTCGTATTCATTCGATTTTTCTGTATGGGAAATATGGGGTGCACTGCTGCATGGCGGGCAGCTGGTGGTAGTGCCGTATTTGGTGAGTCGCTCGCCGGAGGAATTTTATGACTTGCTGAGCCGGGAAAGAGTAACCGTTTTAAGCCAAACGCCTTCAGCGTTTCGACAACTTATCTGGGTAGAAACATCGGCTTCAACCAAAGCCGAATTAACCCTCCGTTACGTGATCTTCGGCGGCGAGGCTCTTGAACTTCAAAGTTTGAAACCATGGTTTGACAGGCACGGTGACCAGAAGCCAAAACTTATTAACATGTACGGCATCACGGAGACTACCGTACACGTGACATACCGTCCGATCAGTCTTTACGATTTGTCGTTGGGCAAGGGGAGCGTCATAGGCGGGCCGATTCCGGATCTGCAACTCTACGTGTTGGACGAGAATCTCACACCAGTAACAGACGGGACAGCGGGCGAGTTGTACGTTTGCGGGGCTGGGCTGGCGCGGGGGTATCTGAATCGTCCGGAGTTGACCGCTGAGCGCTTCATCCCTGATCCGTTCAACAAGTTGGATGGCAACCGTCTTTACAAGACGGGCGATGTGGTCCGGAGGCTGCCTGATGGCGATTTGGAGTATATGGGCCGCTGCGATGATCAGGTGAAGATTCGTGGCTTCCGCATCGAGTTGGGGGAGATCCTTTCTGTTTTGAACAGCTGTCCAGAAGTGCAGGAAAGCGTTGTGATCGCTGACGACGGAGGCACAGGCGATAAGCGTTTGATCGCCTATGTGGTTTCTCACCCCGGACGTACTGTATCCACAAAGGATTTACGAGGTTTTCTGAAGAAACAGCTTCCCGATTACATGGTACCCGCTCTATTCATGTTTTTAGAGAAAATGCCCTTGACTCCCAATGGGAAAGTTGATCGAAAAGCGCTTCCGCATCCCGACAAGGCTCGCCCCGAATTTCATGACGGCTTCATGGCTCCAGAGAAGCCGGAAGAAAAGATGCTTGCGGAAATTTATTCGGAGGTCCTGCAGACAAGTCCTGTGGGGATTCATGACAGCTTCTTCGAGTTGGGAGGCGACTCGATACGCGCAATCCAACTCCTGGCGCGTGCCCATCTGAAGGGACTCAAAATTACGCTTGCACAACTTTTCCATGAACAGACCATTGCCAAAGTGCTCCGGCAGATTGATCATGACAAAGGAACGGCTCGCGGCAAAGGAAACGTGCAGCCCTTTGCGATGGTCTCTACGGAAGACCGGCAAAGATTGCCACCGGACATAGAAGACGCCTACCCGATGCTCATGCTGCAGATAGGTATGTTTTATCACAATGAGAAGAGTCCGGAGTCGGCCGTCTACCACGACGTCTTCAGTTTTCGAATCGGGTCTGCCTTCGATCAGAAAAAGTTCGAGACCGCGATCGATCAATTCATCGGCCGTCATCCCGCGATTCGGACTTCCTTCGATCTCGACAACTTCGGCGAACCGTTACAGTTCGTGCATAAGACCGTTCGTATTCCATTGACGGTCGAGGACCTGCAAAATCTGAGTTACTATGAACAGACGCAGAATCTCGAGCATTTCATTCATACGGAGAAGCGTCGTTCCTTCGACCGCACGCAGGCGCCGTTAATGCGTATTATCGTCCAGATTTACAATGACCTTGAGTTTCAAATGATAGTGAGCTTTCATCATGCAATTATGGACGGATGGAGCCTTGCGTCGATGCTCACGGAAATCCTGCAGGATTACTTCGGGCTCATCAGGGAAACCGGCCGGCAAGTCTCCGCACCGAAGGTTCATTACCGCGAGTATGTAGCTCTGGAACATGATGCGATAGCGTCCGAGGAGTGTCGGCGATTCTGGGCCGAGAAGCTTGCAGGATCTCACATCCAAGTTCTCCCGCGTTGGCCGAAGACCTGTCGTTCCGGTGGCGCCGAACAGGTCCGCAGCCCTGAAGTGATCATCCCGGACGACGTTTTTGCGGGAGTGAAGGAGCTTGCGCATAAGGCGGGTGTACCGCTCAAGTCCGTTTTACTAACTGCGCACTATCGCGTGATGAGTCTTCTCCATGGAGAAACAGACGTAATCAGCGGCCTCGTTACAAATGGCCGTCCCGAGGAGATCGATGGAGAGCGCATGATCGGCCTGTTCCTCAACACCGTACCGCTCCGCATACATATGCCCGGTGGCGTCTGGCTTGATCTTGTGCGGAAAATTTTCGCCGCCGAGTGCGAGATGTTGCCGTATCGCCGGTATCCGCTCGCAGAAGTTCAGCGCATAACAGGCGCCCAGCATCTGTTGGAATCCGCGTTCGACTTTGTGCATTTCCACGTCTACCAGAACCTTCAGGGATATAAGGACAAGGGCTTCATGGAGGGGTGCTACTTTGAGGCAAACAGTTTTATTCTGTTGACGACCTTTATGATGGATGTAACCGCCACACAGCTCCAAATGCACATGGATTATCAGCCTGCGGAACTATGCCTCAATCAGATCGAAGCAATCCTTGGCTACTACGTAAACACGCTCACTGCCATGGCGAAAGTTCCTGTAGGCCGTTACGAGAGTTTTTGCCCACTTTCCGCAGCGGAGTATCAGCAGACGCTGGCTGACTGGAACGCGACCCGGAGGGAATACCCTAACGGTAAATGTATTCATGAACTGTTTGAAGCGCAGGTTGAGAAGACCCCTGATGCGGTAGCGGTGGTCTTCGAGGATCAGCAATTGACTTATCGGGAACTCAACACAAAAGCGAACCAGCTGGCCCATTATCTGGAAAAACGGGGTGTGGAACCAGAGGTGCTTGTGGGAATCTGTGTTGAGCGTTCCCTGGAGATGGTCATAGGGATTCTCGGCATACTCAAGGCAGGTGGGGCATATATGCCTCTGGATCCATCATATCCCAAGGAGCGACTTGCTTACATGATGGAAGATGCCCACCCGTCTGTGCTTGTCACGAAGTCTCATCTCGCAGTAGGACTTCCACAACATACGGCACGACTTGTTTTGCTCGATGCTGACAGTGCTTCGATTTCGCGTCAAAGCGACAAAGCCCTTCACGCGGGGGCATCACAAGAGACTCTCGCGTATTTAATCTACACTTCAGGGTCCACGGACAAACCCAAAGGTGTGATGATCACTCATGCCAATCTGGGGCACTACGTACAGTCAATTCGCATTCCAACCGGTGTTACTGCAAACGACCGCTATCTCCACACCGCATCGATTTCGTTCTCTTCATCCGTACGGCAGTGGGCGGTGCCTCTGTCTCAAGGAGCGACTGTAGTAATTGCAGCTTCCGATCAAATCCGGGACCCGCTGGCGCTGTTTGAGCTGATCAAGCGCCACAGCGTTACGGTCATGGATATTGTTCCGTCTTACTGGCGAAATTGCATTTACGCCCTTGGCACCCTTGAGTCGGGGCAAAGAGATTTTCTCCTGAGTAATCAATTGCGCCTGATTTTGTCTGCGAGTGAACCACTGCTCTCTGGTATTCCGAGAGACTGGGCATTCAAGTTCAAACACGGCGCACTGCTCATCAATATGTTCGGTTTAACTGAGACCACCGGTATCGTGGCTGTCTGTCCGATTTCTCCGAAACGCGATGACAAAGCGGAAATTGTTCCTATTGGTCGCCCGATCGGGAATACACAAATCTATCTGCTGAATTCGCACCTACAACCGGTGCCCATCGGCGTACCGGGTGAAATTCATGTAGGCGGTGCCGGTATAGGCCGTGGCTACCTAAATCACCCTGAGTTAACTGAGCGGAAGTTCATCGCGGATCCCTTCAGCATTGAGACGGGCGCGCGTCTTTACAAAACAGGGGACATGGGACGCCTTTCGTCAGATGGAACTATCGAGTGCATAGGACGCATGGATCATCAGGTCAAGATTCGCGGATTCCGGATCGAACCCGGAGAAATTGAGTCGGTCTTGTGCGATTGTCCCGGCGTGCGAGACGCAGCGGTAATCACCAGGAAAAACTCGTTAGGCGACAAACAGTTAGTAGCTTATGTCGTTCCCAATGAGAAGACAGCCGTTACAGACAATGAATTGAGAAATTTTCTTAGGCAGAAGTTGCCTGATTACATGATGCCCTCTGCTTTTGTAGCACTGGATTCGTTGCCTCTGACGCCCAGCGGCAAGATAGACCGAAGGGCATTACCGGCACCTGACTCAGAGCGGCCTGGTGCAGAGGATTCCTATGTGGCTCCGCGCACCCCGATCGAGGAGCTTCTTGCAAGCATCTGGAGTGAGATTCTGGGTTTGAAGCAGGTCGGAATACACGACAACTTTTTTGAATCAGGCGGCCACTCTTTGCTGGCAACTCAGGTCATCTCCCGCCTGAGGAACGCATTTCAAATCCAGATTCCGTTGCGGTCCCTCTTTGAGTCTCCGACTATCGCGGAGTTGGCCATTCAGATTATTCAGAGTCAGGATGAAATTTCTGATCCCGAAGAATTAGCCTTGCTTTTATCTGAATTGGAAGGATCTGCATCCGGATCAGTTTCCCGATTCAAAGAGATTGAGGACGAGAGATGAGTGATTTAAGCAAACGCATAGCAGATCTAACTCCGGAAAAGCGGGCCTTACTTGAGCGCCATATTCTGAAAAAGAAAAGCTCCTTCCCCGTCAAGAATCAGGATATCCCCCGGAGAGGAACTTCGGACCCCTGCGTTCTTTCTTTCTCTCAGCAGCGCCTCTGGTTTCTGGACCAGTTGGATCCGGGCAGTCCTGCATACAACATACCTTTAGCCATACGTCTGAGCGGGCATCTCAATGTAGGTGCCCTGCAACAGAGCCTTGGAGAGATACTCAGTCGGCACGAGGTGCTGCGCACGACGTTTGTCACTGAAAATGATCAACCCCTTCAAAGGATTGCACTGGCGACAGGCTTCAACCTGCCGGAGGCAGATCTCAGTGCCGTGCCGGAAGGGCAGAGAGAGGCCAAAGCCAAACAGCTTGCGAGTGAAGAGGCATCCCGTCCCTTTGACCTTGTTACGGGTCCTTTACTGAGGGCTGCCCTGCTGAGACTAAACCCGGAAGATCACATACTACTTTTAACGATACATCATATTGTCTCTGATGGGTGGTCCATGGGGATACTCTACCGGGAACTTTCTGTGCTGTATGAAGCCTTCTTAAAGGGTAATCCATCCCCGCTTTCTGATCTGCCGATCCAGTATGCGGACTTTGCGGTCTGGCAGAGAGAATGGTTACAGGGCAAGAAGCTTGAAGAGCAGCTCACGTTCTGGAAGGAACAGCTCAGGGACATAACAACCCTTAAGCTTCCGATTGACCACCCGCGTCCTTCGGTGCAGACGTTTCAGGGCACCACGCATACTGTTGAGTTCCCGCAGGATTTAACGGAAACTCTGCAGGTTCTGAGCCGTGCGGAGGGCGTAACCCTGTTTATGACACTTTTGACAGCGTTTCAGAGTCTTCTGCATCGGTATACGGGACAGGATGACATCGTTGTGGGCACTCCCATTGCCAACCGGAACCGGGCGGAGATTGAGGGGTTGATTGGTTTTTTTGTCAACACCCTGGTGATGCGCACCGATACCTCGGGCAATCCTGCATTCCGGGAACTGCTGAAGAGGGTCCGAAAGTCTACGCTTGACGCCTTTGCCAACCAGGACCTGCCTTTTGAGAAACTGATAAAGGAGTTGCATCCGGAGCGGGACCTGAGCCGCAATCCCCTCTTCCAGGTGATGTTTGCCCTGCAGAATACACCGGTTTCCACCCTGGAACTTTCTTATCTGACGGCAAGTCGCATATGGGTTGAGGACACGAGGACGAGATTCGATCTGGAAGTACACCTCAGGGAGACCGAAGAAGGGCTCAGTGGTATCTTTGTATGCAACACTGACCTGTTTGATAGAGCCACCATTGAACGGATGGCAGGGCATTATCAGATGATGTTGGAAGGGATTGCCGCAAATCCTGATCAGAGGTTGTCGGAACTGCCGTTATTGACAGAGGCCGAGCGTCATCAGTTGTTGGTTGAGTGGAATAATACCGCCACTGATTATCCGGGGGACAAATGCATTCATGAACTGTTTGAAGAACAGGTGGAGAAAACCCCTGATGCTATAGCCGTAGTGTTTGAGGATCAACAGCTGACATACCGGGAACTCAACAGCAGGGCAAACCAGTTGGCGAATTATCTGGAAAAACGGGGTGTGGAACCAGAGGTTCTTGTAGGCATCTGTGTTGAGCGTTCATTGGAGATGCTCATAGGGCTTCTCGGGATTCTAAAGGCAGGCGGGGCATATGTACCGCTGGACCCATCATATCCCAAGGAGCGACTTGGCTTCATGCTGGAGGATACCGAAACATCAATAATATTGGCGCAGCGCAGTTTGTTGAAGGTAATTCCCGAAATCAAGGGGCAGGTGCTCTGTATGGATTGCGAGACTCTTGCACAAGAGAGGCAGGAAAAGCCTTCTACGACCCCCTCGGCTGAAAACCTTGCCTATGTGCTTTACACCTCAGGTTCCACCGGCAAGCCGAAGGGAGTGTCCATGAAACATCATGCCCTTTGTAATCTCGTTTCATGGCAGATCAGGAATTCAGTGGTTTCCTCCAGCGCAAAAACACTGCAGTTTGCCTCGCTGAGTTTCGACGTGTCGTTTCAGGAGATCTTCTCAACCTTGTGTAGCGGA
>JBARHQ010000115.1:0-16852 GCA_049799315.1 Thermodesulfovibrionales bacterium
TGAATCCCTGCGTATTCAGCCAGACAGCGGAGTCTGTTTTGCCGGCATTCATCAGGCTGTAAAGCTCAAAAACATTCGGGAGCCGCCAGTTGGTATAGCCACAGGGGACGAAATCAAAGGTATTATAAAAAGCTGCTGTCTGGAGCGCAATTTGCCATGTCATCGGGCCGAAAACATTTGGCTTATACCACATCAGACCTGTGAGATTATCCGTTATGCATACGGTTGCAGGACCGGTGCCTGGAGAAAATCTGGGATTTGGCCATGGAATGCCCGCCCTTTTATCGCCATCCTGGCCTGTCCCGGCGCAATTGACTACTGCTCCATTTGCGCCATAGCAACTTGTCTGTCCTGTTTGAGGCAGGGTGATGGATGCAGCCGCAGTGTCGCGGAACATAAGCAATGACAAACAAAAAAACACCGCTACAACAGTCAGCCACCCCTTGACAAGAGACTTGAGCATAGCGATACCACCTCGTCTTTGTAACATTTAATGGATTTTCTACTATAACATGCACGAACAGTCTGACTGTGGTGGTATAATCTCTCATGGACATCTATCTGATCGACGGAAACTCCTATGTCTACCGCGCCTTTTACGCGGTTAAGGGGCTTACCACCTCGGCCGGGCTGCCGACAAACGCGGTCTTCGGCTTTACCAATATGCTGATGAAGATCATCAAGGACAAGAAGCCCGGCTACGTCGTAATGGCGTTTGATACCCCGGAGCCGACAGAACGGCATATGCTCTATGCCGACTACAAGGCGCACCGCAAAGAGACTCCGGACGAACTGGTCCGGCAGCTTCCGTATATCAGAAAGTTGGTCTCAGCGTTCAACATCAAAACCTTCGAGATTCCGGGATATGAGGCGGATGACGTCATCGGCACCCTGGCAAAACATTTTACCGGGAAGGGAAACAGGGTCTATATCGTTACCGCTGACAAGGACATGCTGCAGCTCGTTGACGACGATATTCAGATATTCGACCCGATAAAGGACAGGGTGCTCGACACGGCATATGTCAGGGAGAAGTTCGGGATCGGGCCGGAACGGGTGACTGAGTTCATGGCGCTCACCGGGGACGCCTCCGACAATATCCCCGGGGTAAAGGGCATAGGCGAAAAGACCGCACGCGAACTCCTCACCACCTTCAACAGCCTTGATGAGATCATTGAGCACCCCGAGAGGATACAGAAGGAACGCTTCAGAAAGATGATAGCAGAGAATCTTGATAATCTCCGCTTAAGCCGCACTCTTGCGACGATAAATGTCGCAGTGCCGCTTGAACTGAACCTCGATGAACTCACGCTGAAGGAGCCCAACTGGCTTGCCCTGCTCTCGGTCTTCAGGGAACTTGAGTTTTCGAGCATGATGCGGATGCTGCCGCCATCTGCCTTGTCAGACCGCAGGCATGAAACAATCCTTTCCCTGGAGCAACTTCAGGAGTTCCTTGCGACGATAGAAGGTGAGGTCGCCTTTGATGTCGAGACGACCGGAAGGAATGCCCTTGCAGACAGCCTCGTCGGGATCTCGCTCTGCAATACAGGGGAACTCTCTTATTATATCCCACTGGCACATGCCCCAACGCTCAAAGATGCAGGCAGCCAGATTGAAAAGCGGCCGTCACTTCATGCCATTGGGGCAGTAATGCATGACAAAAAGATCGCCAAGATCGGGCATAACCTGAAATTCGACATGATGGTGCTGGAGCAGGAGCATATAAAGGTCGAAGGGATACTCTATGACACAATGCTTGCGGCGTATCTTCTGAACCCGAACAAGTCGAACCATAGCCTGGATGAGGTCTCGTTCGAGTATCTCTCGAAGCACAAGCGGCCGTTTGCCGAGATTCTCAGAAAAAGGACCACGTTCGCAGAGGTCCCGCTCGACGAGGCAACCGCCTATGCTGCCGAAGATGCTGCCCTGGCCTTTGAATTGAAGGATATGCTCTTTGGAAAGTTGAAGGAACAGGGACTCGAAACAGTCTACTTTGATATTGAAATGCCTCTGATTTCTGTACTGGCGGATATGGAGAAGGCAGGGATAAAGGTCGATACCGTCAAGCTGAACAGGCTTTCAAAGACAATAACCGAAGAGATCGGGAGCATCCAGCAGAGGATATATTTTCTTGCCGGCGAGGAGTTTAACATCAATTCGCCCAAACAGCTCAGCTCCATCCTCTTCCATCGGCTTGGACTGACGCCTTCAAAGAAGACCAAAACAGGTTTTTCAACAAATGTCGACGTGCTGGAAGAGCTGACATCACAACATGAATTGCCGAGAGAGGTCCTGCATTACCGGACCCTCACGAAACTCAAGACGACCTACCTTGATGTGCTCCCTGCAATTGCTGACCCACGGACCAGCCGCATCCATACCTCATTCAACCAGACGGTTACCGCAACCGGCAGGCTGAGCAGCAGCGACCCGAACCTCCAGAATATCCCGGTGAGAGGCGAATGGGGGAAACCTATCAGGGAGGCGTTCATTGCAGAAGAGGGGAACCTCCTTCTTTCTGCCGACTACTCCCAGATTGAACTCAGGATTCTGGCGCATCTCAGCCAAGACCCAGGGCTGATCGATGCCTTTAGAAAAGAGCTCGATATCCATACGAGGACGGCTGCAGAGATCTACGGCATACCCCTTGAAAAGGTCACAACTGAGATGAGACGGGTAGCCAAAACCGTTAATTTCGGGGTCATCTACGGCATTTCGGCCTTCGGTCTATCTGAGACGCTGAACATCGACAACCGGGAAGCTGACCGGTTCATCAAGCAGTATTTTGAGCGGCATCCGGGCGTCAGAGATTATATCGACTCAATCATCAGTGAAACAAAGGAAAAGGGCTACGTCTGCACCCTCCTTGGGAGAAGACGGCCGATAGCTGAACTGCGGCATCAGAACAGGACTGTCAGGCAGTTGGGGGAAAGGCTTGCGGTGAACTCACCCATCCAGGGTACTGCGGCAGACATCATAAAAATTGCAATGATCAATATCCACAAACGACTCAGGAGGGAACATCTCAGTGCCCATATGATCCTTCAGATCCATGACGAACTACTTGTCGAATTTCCGGAAAAAGAGCTCCACTCGGTCAGGACGCTTGTGAAAGAGGAGATGGAATCAGCCATAGAGCTGTCGGTTCCGGTAAAGGTCGAGATCGGTCACGGCAGGAACTGGGCTGAGGCCCATTAAACAAAGCCGGTCCATAAACTGCGTGGACAGACTTTAAATAGTTCACAGACATGAAAAATCTGATACAATATAGCCCAAGGGGGCAGTACAAAATGAAAAAAGCGACAAAATCAGCAACCAGAAAAGAGACGAAGACAAAACCAGTGGCCGGGACTGCGGTTAATCCAAAGGCAGGCCAGAAAATAAAGTCGTCAGGTGACGCCAAAGCAAAGAAGGTGGCCAAGGCCAAAGAAGTGCCTGCGAGCGTAGCAAAGCCCAAGGTCAAGGCCGGGATCAAGACAAAGACTGAAACAGCAGCCAAGCCAAAGGTCAGGTTAAAAGCTGAGGCAAAGACTCCGGCAAAAGCAAAGCCCGTTGTTAAGAAAAAAGAGGCGGCAAAGGCCACGCCGAAGAAGGTAGCTGCTGCGGTCAAGCCAAAGGCAAAGATTGAGAAGAAACCTCTCAAGGTTGCTGCCCCTAAGAAAGCAACCCAAAAAGCTGTTTTGAAAAGCCGTGTGAAAAAGGTCGTAAGCCCGGGCAAAAAGACTTTGGGCATACAACAGAAAAAAGCGGCACCGGCAAAAAAAGCAGTGCCAGCAGCAACAAAGAAAACAGTCGCTGCTTTGCCGAAGAAGGTCCTTAATAAAGCCCCTAATACAGCCATTGAACAGGCCCCAAAGAAGGTCACTCTTCAGGCTGCGGCACCAGCGAAGAAACCAAAAGAAACAACGATTAAAGTTCCGGTTAAATCAATAAGCAAACCAAGAATGTTCACAGCACAGAGCGCAAAACTGCCCCTCAAGAAGAAAGTTCCGGTTAAGACAACCCCTCGTTTAATAAAGACTGAACCAGATGCAAAAACCCTGATAGGCGGTAAGTCCGGACTGAGGCCTGCGGCAGAGACTGAGGCCCGGAAACCGGAGGAGAAGCCCGCTAAGAAAGCAGTGAGGACACCCTCAAAGCTAATGCCGGTTAGAGCAGAAAAGCTGCCTGCAACAAAGGCACCCGGGACCGGTGCGAAGATGGGCACAAAGGTCAGCGCTACCGAGGTAAGCAAAGAACCTGCCGGGAAAAAGCAGGGGCAGCAAGTTGCTGCGACTGCGGCGCCGTTGAAAAAACCCCGTATAGTCAGGCCGGCAGTCCCTGCGGTTGCAGAAGAGACCGAAGAAGAACTGCTTTCCGTGGCCGAGATCGAGGCCGGGGAGGGAAGGGTCATTAAACCGCGACTGAAGATATTTCTGCCAAGGGAAGAGACCCGGAACGAAATCATTAACGAAAACATTGATGAGAAAAAGGATAAACCCGGGATGGGGCGTGAATCACTTCCGGAGAAATATGGTGAAAGCGAATTTTTCATGATCGTCATCGACCCGAACCTCATCTTTCTTGACTGGGAGATCATACCTGAGGACCTTCCTGCAGAGGGTCTGTCTCTCTGTGTCCGGATATTTGACGTCACCGGCATAACCTTCGATGGAACAAATGCCCATGGCTTTATCGATATCGACCTTGAAGGTCTTGCAGGCAGCGGCTATTGCGAGATTGGTATGCAAGGAAGAGAGATCGTGGCTGAGATAGGTTTCATTGACGCTCACGGTGTGTTCATTGCTCTTATGAAGTCGGCAAAGACGTCTGTCCCACCCCTTCTGCAGTACGACGAACTCGGCATTGTCCGGAAGATGCAGGAGGCAGGTCTCCCTGTCGGATATTAGTCGTCCGGATTCGTTGTCTGCATGGGAATACAGGATTTGAATTCGTTCGGCAAAGTCCTCATGAAATTGTGTTTTTGCCGCGCATAATGTAATATTTCTATATATGCAGAGGTTTCCATATCACCCTGCAGGGACACGCAAATAATCTGAATGAACGAATTGATAAAGAAAGAAATACAAAAAAAAGCGGTCAACGGCAAAATCACCTGCGCTGCCGCCAGAAAGATAGCCGAAGACCTTGGGGCCTCGTATAAAGAGGTCGGGCAAGCTGCCAACGAACTTGGTATAAGAATCAAAGACTGTCAGCTCGGTTGTTTCTGATGGAACTGATTCTCTTCGAGATCGCCCTTACCTTTTATTTTGCCGCGGCCCTCGCAGGCGTCCTTGAACTTTTCAAAGGGACCAAGACCACTTCAAGGATCATGCTGGGCCTTGCGGTGCTGGGCTTTGCGGTCCATACCGCAAATATAATCACGCGCTATGTCATGGCCGGTCATATCCCGATATCGAACCTCCATGAGGCGTCCTCGTTTTTTTCGTGGTGCATCATCCTGCTTTTTTTCTTCATCGAATCCCGCTACAGGATCGGACTGCTCGGATCGTTTATCATGCCGGTCGTATTTATCCTGATGCTCTCATCCTCGGTCCTGCCGCGCGCGATCAAACCTCTGAGCCCTGTCCTTCAGAGCTACTGGTTCGGGATACATACGGTCCTGGCCTTCACCGGAGATGCCGCGTTTGCCCTTGCCTTCTGTATCGGCATTATGTATCTCGTTCAGGAGCATCATGTCAAATCAAAACATCTGGGCAGCCTTTTTCAGAGGCTGCCGAGCCTTCAAATGCTGGATGAGATCAACTACCGGCTGATCACGATCGGATGGATGTTCCTGACTCTTGCAATTATCACCGGGGTTATCTGGGCAGAGAGCGCCTGGGGCAAGTACTGGAGATGGGACCCCAAAGAGGTCTGGTCACTCGTCACCTGGTTCATCTATGCCGCAGTGCTTCATGTCCGGCTGATTGCAGGATGGCGGGGCAGGAGGGCTGCAATACTCTCGGTTATCGGTTTCTTCGCGGTACTCTTCACCTTCTTCGGCGTAAATCTTTTATTAAAAGGCCTGCATGCGTTTGTATGAAGACACTCGTACTCGGCGTTAACCATAAAACGGCCAGTGTCGACATCCGTGAGCGACTGGCCTTCAGTGGCACCAAGCTCGAAGACGGGATACTTGGTCTGCGTTCATTGCCTGGCGTGAAAGAGGTTGCAGTGCTGTCGACCTGCAACAGGGTTGAACTCTATGCCTGTGTCGACAATGTTCCGGCGGCATCAGGACAGATCAAGGATTTCCTTGCCGGCCTGCATGGGATAGCAAGGTCCGAATTCGAGCATGCTCTTTTTATCCTGGAAGGACCTGAGGCAGTGCGGCATGTATTCAGGGTTGCATCGAGCCTGGACTCGATGGTCCTTGGCGAACCTCAGATCCTCGGACAGATCAAGGACGCCTTTGATCTGTCCCTCAGCAAGAAGACTACGGGAGTGCTTCTGAACAAGCTGATGAAAAAGGCCATATCGACTGCGAAACGGGTCAGGACAGAAACCCGTATTGCAGAGAACGCTGTCTCGATCAGTTTTGCGGCAGTCGAGCTTGCCAAGAAAATCTTTACGAACCTTGCGGGCAAATCAGTCATGCTCATGGGCGCCGGCGAGATGGCGGAACTTGCAGCCCGCCACCTCCTGAATAACGGGGTTACCGGGGTTATGGTGGTGAACCGGACCTATGAACGCGGCTGTCAGCTTGCATCTGAGTTTAACGCCAGGCCAATCCATTTCGAAAACTTTCTGCAGGAACTCGTCCATGCAGATATCATAATCTGCTCAACCGGAGCGCCGACATATGTCCTCCACCGCGAACAGATGCAGAAGGTGATGAAGGAAAGAAAACAGAGACCGGTCTTCATCATCGATATTTCGGTCCCAAGGAATATTGATCCGGAGATCAACCGGTTAGACAACGTCTATCTGTATGATGTCGACAACCTTCAGGACGTGGTCGACACCAATCTCCAGGGCAGACGCGCAGAGGCTGAAAAGGCTGAAGGCATCATCGGCGAGGAAGTGGAAAAATTCGGCAGGTGGATGTTGACCCTTGATTCTATCCCGACAATCGTTGCCCTCCGTCAGAAAGCTGATGAAATCCGGAAAGAAGAAATTGAGAAATTCCTGAACAGGTTCCCGGCCCTGGACGAGACGCAGATAAAGGCCGTTGATTACCTGGCCACCGCCATTGTCAACAAGCTGATACACCCGCCGACCGTTGCCTTGAAGGAAGATTCTGAAGACAGGGATGAGCTTATTGCTCTTATAAGCAGACTTTATGACTTAAACGGAGATGATGAATAAAATAACTGCACGATGGAGGCTTGGATGAAAAGGATTGTTCTCATCGTTTTCTTTCTGCTGCTCATGATCATAACGGGGAGTACAGCTATCGCAGGGCCAGGCAATGATTCGGGCAATGATTTTGAAACTGCCCGTAAATATTACTACAGCGGCAGATACAACGAGGCGGTGAGGCATCTGCGGGATTATATTGCCCAGAAGCCGGATGCCGCTGCATATTATATGATGGGTTATGCGCTGTATAAGCTGAAGAGGTTCGATGAGGCGAATGAGAATTTCCGGGATGCCTACCTGCTTAATCCAATGTTCTCACCGGTAAAAAATGCCGGCTCAGGCGATCAGCCGAAAAAGGCAATGAAGGCGCGTGCGAAGGTACGGCGGGAAGTTAAAAAAAAGATTCCCGTCAGGCGGGGATGACCGCGTCAGAAAATAGTTAGCACAAAAAAATACCCTGCATCATTACCGGGTATTTTTTTGTGCTGTTCTCTTCCGGAATCTTATCTTACTTTTTCAAAGGCATCCTTCTCGGCATTACAGACAGGGCATTTCCAGTCATCAGGCAGGCTCTCAAAAGATGCGCCCTCTACTGCTTCATCATATTCATAACCACAGACCGAACACTTCCACATATTCAGACAACCTCCTCAAATTTCTTATGATATTCCTTTACGCTCCGGGCAAAAGCCTGGCCGAACTCATAGCACTTCTCTTCGTCCTCGGGGGAAGGCCTGTAGAGGATCTGGATACCGGGCTCGAAGATTTCCAGTCCCATCCTCTTGAACTCTTCATACGCATCCTTGACCGCGCCACCGCCCCAGCCATAGCTGCCAAAGGCACCGGCTATCCGGTTCTTCGGCCTTAACCCCCGGACATGCGTCAGAAATTCCGCCACGGTAGGGTACATGATATTATTCAGCGTCGGGGTGCCGATAAGGCACCCGCGGGACTTCCAGAACTCCTTGATCGCCGCACTCATGGGGGTCGCCCGCAACTTGATCACCTTGCAGTCAACCCCCTCGTCCCTGATCCCCTGCATAATCGGCAGGGTCATCGACTCAGTGCTGTGCCACATGGTATCGTAGATGATCGAGACACTCAGATTCGCCTTGCCCTGTGCCAGTGCAAGGTACTCCTGGACAACCCTCTGCGGGTGGGACCGCCAGATGATCCCGTGGTCAGGGGCGATCATATCTATCTCGAGCCCCAGCTTCTGGATCTCGGCTATCTTGTTTTTTATAATTGGGCCAAACGGCATGAGGATATTAGCGTAGTAATCAACAACCGCATCGTCCAGCTCTGCCATCGATTCGCAGGTTATCAGTTCATCATCAAAACGGGTGGCAGAGGCTATGTGCTGTCCAAACCCATCCTGGCTGAAGAGGACCTTATCTTCCCTGACATAGGTCATCATCGAGTCCGGCCAGTGGAGCATCGGCGTCTCGAGGAACATCAGGGTCTTCTTGCCGATCGTCAGTGTCTCCCCGGTCTTGACGACCTTTATGTCCCACTTCGATATATCGAAGAAACGGCTCAGTCCCTTTTTGCCTTTATCCGTTATGTAAATTGTCGCATCCGGGGCAAGGGCCATGATGTCATCAAGACTCGTAACGTGGTCATTTTCGATATGGTTTACCACAACATTCCTGATCTTTGCAGGATCAACAATACTCCTGATGTTTTTGATCGTTGTAGCTGAAAAGTCATACTTGACCGTGTCAACCAGCGTAATGTCATTATCCATAATCAGATAATTATTATAGGTTGTGCCGCGCGGCGTCGCATATCCGTGAAAATCGCGGACAGCCCAGTCGATAGCACCCACCCAATAAATACCGTTAATCAGTTCAGCAGCCTTCATTCAGCCTCCATAAATATATTGTGTGTGTTTGCTTCATCGAAGCAGCGTAAACTAGCCGAGCTGCTCCATCGGCTTGCCACAACAGAATAATGCACCGGCGCCTTCGTGGGTGATGGCAACTTCGTTTCCGCAGATATTGCATTTATATTTCTGGCCTACTTTTGTCATGACATATCTCCTTCAGGCTATTTTTTCAAATACATTTTTGCCTGCCTTGCAGACTGGACAGCGCCAATCTGCGGGCAGGTCTTCAAATTTTATTTTCTCCGCCGCCTCTTTGTACAGCCATTTACATGCAGCGCACCGCCATACGCCAAAGTCCTCCCGTGTGCCGGTCTTCGATATAACCTCCCAGCCCTTGGCTTGCCATTCCTCAATCCCCGGAGGATAATAACCGGAGAAGATCGTCTTGTCCCGTGCATCTTCCATCAGGACTTCGATGACAACATCACCCTTTCTGACGGTATAACCCCAGGTAAAATGGTCCGTTGTTTCAGGCGTTGTTGTCTTGCTCGTATGTGTCAATACATTACCATTTCTTTTCAATTTTGACCAGCTGTGGCAACAGGGCAGGACTGAGGTGCAACCGCATTTGCCGCCTTTAATTTCCAGTCCGTCTACACGGAAGCCACCGGGTATTTTATCAATCGCAATCTCCACTATGTCCTCCCGGATGTTTAACTGCTTCTGTACTGCATTTTATTGTTATCCTGTTGCCGCAGGAATGGCACACAGCATCTTCCTCGTCTGGCCACACCTCGGTTTCGGCCTTGCAGACCGGACAAACAATATCTTCAGGTGCCGCCATCTTTTTCCCGCTGCACGGGCTTGCCTGTTTCCACGTCATGTCAGTTTGCTTCACGTGCCTTGCGCCATCCTTCCTTTTCAAGTCTGTACATACGTTCGAGACCCCATTTTTTGAATTCCTCAAGATATTTTCTCTGGTTAATTTTTGCCAGTTTCACGAGTTCTTCACGGTCCCTCACCGAATCAATATGATCGGTCGGATATACGCCGCGCCAAGTGCAGTATCCTTCGTCGAACAGGTACTCCGGACTTATTGAGGACGACGGCAGACGCTGGCCCATAAACCGGGCAACGTCCATATCAAAGTCAATAATCCAGTTATTGTCCTTCAGCATGGAAGACGCCTCAAACGCAACATCTCCCGAGCATTTGGGGCAGTAAAGGCTGTTGACAACCTCAACCGGCATTATTTCATCTTTGAAATTAAAGCTTGCGGAACTCCAGCCGCATTTGCAATTCATTGTGTGGTCTACGCACATTGTTACGATTCCTCCTTGTAGTAGCGGTTATTTTTCCTGCAATCGGGGCAGATGCCAAAGAATTCAACATGGCTTCCGGTTATCATGAAATCAGAGGCAACAACCTCAGGCAGGGCCAGATTAAATGCTATTTTAATATCGATCACTTTTTTGCAGGTGGTGCAGACCAGGTGGTTATGGTCTGACGTATTCGGATCAAAACGCTTTTTCCCCGGGTCAATCGTGATCTCGGAAAGCCAGCCTTTCTGCTTTAGCGTTGACAGAGTTGTATACACTGTGGCGAATGACATGGTTGGGTATTGCTTCAACAGACTCTGATAAATCTCCTCCGCCGAGGGATGGTCAGTATTTCCCTCAAGATACCCAAGCACCGCCAGCCGCTGCGGGGTCAACTTAATTCCTATATCTTTAAATTTATGCATATGTAATAATAATTATGATATAGTTAAATATATCAGATAATAATAATTATTGTCAAGAACATTTTCAAGTGAAGAGTTATCATACAGTCCAGGGAGAGCACCCCCGAGAAAGCTTAAGGAGAAAAATGAAAATAACTATAGTAAGTGGGATGTTGGGCTCTGGGAAGACGACCTTCATCCAGCATATTGCAATAGGTACATCTCTGGAGACCGTTGTTCTAGTGAATGATTTTGGCAAGGCGGGCATCGATGGAGAACTTTTTTCAGCCTCAGGCATTGAATCAATCGAACTGCCCAGTGGGTGTATATGCTGCACCCTGAAGTCCGACCTGATAACCACAATCCGGAAGATCATCAGCGACCATGCCCCGGAACATCTTATTATTGAGCCAAGCGGCATTGCTTCGCCATCCGGAGTTATTGAGGCTTTAGCTGAACTCGGGCTTGAGCATTTCACCGTGATCGGCATTATCGATGCCACGGAATTTCTCGAACTCTACGAAGCTGACATGTATGGTAAATTCTTTCAAGAGCAGGTCAGCATGGCCGATATTGTCCTGATAAATAAAATCGACCTTATTGAGGATGCCCTGCGCCAGAAAACCGCTGCCCTGATCAATGCACTAAACCCCCGTGCCATAACCTATGAGACCGTCAGGGCGGCCACCCACGAGCCGCTTCCGGATTTCGGCCATCGGGATCATCCCCCGACAGAAGGGAGAAATCTGCTCCGGTTTGATACTATCTCGTTAACGCTGAAAGGCGAGGTCAGTTTCGGATCAATTGAGGATTTTCTGCAGGAGCTTTCGAAGGGGATATTCGGCAACGTGATCAGGGCTAAGGCACTGGTGCAGACGGATAAGGGTCCGGGGAAATTCGACCTGACATTCGGGAGTATATCCGCTGAACTGTTCGGAAGGCAGGTGAGCGACAACCGACTGGTGATTATCGGCGAGACACTTGACCGCAAACGGATCCTGAATGAGGCATCAGTCCGTTGGGGAAGCGGCCTGTCTTTCCTTTAGAAAAGTGCCGCGCGCTTTGATTGGGCAAGAAAAAACAGATGGCCAGTTTCGCAAATACCCTGCGGACGTCTGCCGCAGGGTATTTATGGATAAAGCTTATGCTGATTCTGCCTGTTTCTCGTAGATCAGGATCGGCTTTTCCTTCTTAACCACCGTGTCCTCGGTAATCAGGCATTCCTTGATCCCCTTCTGGGAAGGTATCTCATACATGACCTCAAGCATGATCTCTTCAAGGATCGCCCGCAGCCCGCGCGCGCCTGACTTGCGCTGGACCGCCTTGCGCGCAATTGCGGAAAGTGCACTGTCGGTAAACTTCAGCCTTACATTATCAAAGGAGAGCAGTTTCTGATACTGTTTCACCAGGGCATTCTTTGGCTCAATCAGTATCCTGACCAGCGAGGGCTCATCGAGTTCCTCAAGTGAGGTGAATACCGGGAGCCTCCCGACAAACTCCGGGATAAGACCATATTTTATAAGGTCTTCCGGCTCGGTCGTGCTCAGCACATCCCCTATCTTCCTTTCGACCTTGCTGACCACTTTAGTCCCAAACCCCAATGCATTTTTGCCGCTTCGCTGTTCGATCATTGCGTCGAGACCAATAAATGCGCCTCCGCAGATAAAGAGGATATTTGTCGTATCGACCTGAATAAAATCCTGCTGCGGATGCTTTCTTCCGCCCTGAGGAGGGATGTTTGCAATAGTTCCCTCGACGATCTTCAGCAACGCCTGCTGGACGCCTTCACCCGAGACATCCCTCGTGATCGAGGGGTTGTCCGACTTCCTGCTGATCTTGTCGATCTCGTCGATATAGACTATCCCCCGCTGGGCCTTTTCAACATCATATTCAGAGGCTTGCAGGAGCTTCAGGATGATATTTTCTACATCCTCTCCAACGTAGCCCGCCTCGGTCAACGTCGTTGCATCAGCGATCGTAAACGGCACATCCAGGATCCTTGCAAGGGTCTGGGCCAGGAGGGTCTTCCCGGTCCCGGTCGGCCCGATAAGCAGGATATTGCTCTTCTGGAGTTCGACATCCGTTTCTGACGGATTGTATATCCTTTTGTAGTGGTTATGGACAGCCACAGAAAGGATCTTTTTGGCCCTTTCCTGCCCTATCACAAAATCGTTCAGAACATTATGTATTTCCTTGGGGGTCGGAAGCTTTGGCAGGACGTCCTTGCCTGAATCAATATAAAGCTCATCAGCGATGATCTCGTTACAGAGCTCAATACACTCATTGCAGATATAGACCGTCGGCCCCGCAATCAGCTTCTTGACCTCCTCCTGCCCTTTGCCGCAGAAGGAGCATTTAAGCATTTCATCATCTTTTTTAGCCATTTAATCCTCCATCACTCCTCAAACTATCTTCTTTGCTGAATGGATAACCTCGTCAACAACCCCGTATTCCTTCGCCTCATCGCTGGACATGAAGAAATCCCTGTCTGTATCGGTCTGTATCTGATCAAACGATCTCCCGGTATGCGTGGCGATAATGCCGTTCAACATATCCTTGAGTCTCAGGATCTCCCGCGCGTGGATCTCGATATCAGTCGCCTGTCCCTGGAACCCCCCCATAGGCTGATGCAGCATGATTCGGGAATGGGGAAGGGCAAACCGCTTACCTTTGGCGCCGGCAGTCAGAAGCAGCGCCCCCATGCTTGCTGCCTGACCAATGCAGTAGGTGCAGATATCAGGCTTCACGTACTGCATCGTATCGTATATCGCCAGTCCCGATGACACAACACCACCCGGGGAGTTGATATAGACATGAATATCTTTGTCCGGGTCCTCTGTCTGGAGAAAAAGGATCTGGGCTATAACCGTATTTGCGACATAGTCATCTATGGCGCTTCCGAGAAAGATGATCCTGTCCTTCAAAAGCCGCGAATAGATATCATAGGCCCTTTCAGTCCGGCCTGTCTGCTCTATAACAAAAGGGATAACGCTCATAGCGAAGCTCCTTTGCTGATTTCGGCCTTTGCCAGCACCAGGTCCAGCACCTTCTCATCCTTGAGAGACCTGCTGAGGCCCTCAAGAGACCCGTCACGGGTCATAAAGAGGTTGACAACTGCATCCGGCGTTGCCTTGAAATGCCTGGCGAGCAGGGCTATCCGTTTCTTGATTTCATCTTCGGACACCGTCACCTTCTCCTTGTCAGCAATCACCTCAAGCAACAGGGAGGACTTTACATTACGCATTGCCTTGGGCCTCAGCTCAGCAGCAAGTTTTTCATGGTCCGGGGCAGTGTCCGGGCTATTGTCCGGAGTTTGGGCAGCAGCCTCAGGTTTTGAGGGATCCGCGGCCTGCTTTGAGTGGATTTCATTAAGGACAAGGGTTTCGAGTTCGCGCTCAAGGAGCGATTCGGGAAGATCAAACGTATGCCTCTCGATTAACTCATCAAGCAGTTGCGCCTTTTGTTTGCTCTCCGCGTCATCTTTCTTGTTCCGGAGCAGGCCGTCCTTCACCTTGCCGCGCAGCACCTCGAGGCTGTCGTGGCCAAAGTCCTTCGCAAGCTCATCGTCGATCAGAGGAACCCTCCTCTCCTTCACCTCTTTGATCGTAATCTTCAGGCGGTTGCCCTTTTCGTCCTCATCCGTATCCTTTATCTGGCCCGCCTCAACCTCCGGGAGGGTGATATCGACGACCTCACCCTTCTTTCTGCCGATCAGGGCATCGGAAATCCCCTTCGGGACAAGATTGTTTCCAAGGTTCATCACCTGGTCTTTTGCCGAGGTAATCTCTTTTTCACCGGAAGGGTCAAGCTTGAGGTAGTCAAGCACCAGAAGGTCATCTCCCCTCACCTCACGGTCAACGACCTCATACATCGCCCTGCCGTCCTGCAGCCCTTTGATCGTCTCTTCAATATCAGCATCGGTCACGCTGACAGGTATGTCATCCGCCTTAAGGCCGGCATAGGTAAGGTCGCTTATCTCCGGTCTCACTTCAACCGTCAGCGAGAAGACGAGCGGCTCGCTCCGTTTGATTTCAAGAGTTCCCTCGATATTCGGCATCCCCACCGGGGACAGGTTCGACGACTGCATCGTCTTTGAATAATAGTCCGGGATGAGCTTGTCAAGTATGTCGGACCGTATATCGCCACCGAATTTTTTCTCTATCAGGGTTGCCGGAGCCTTGCCCTGCCTGAACCCGGGGATCTTCGCCTTCTGAAGTATATTGCCCAGAGAACGGCTGTACTCCTTTTCGATGACATCAGCCGGTATCTCAATCGTAAGTCGTTTTTTTGTACTGCTTAAATCCTCAACTCCTGTTGCCAAAATCGCCTCCTTGGGTGTTTATCTACTGTAAAATATAAATTCTTCAATAGTCAATTTCAACCGCTTCTCAGGCTGCTTTTACGCACCCTTTTGGCCCCTCCCGGCAAGCTTCTTTCTGACCGCGTTATACAGGTACCGCAGCTCCTCACTCCTGAGCAGATAGCTGGTAAAAACGTATAACCCCAGACAGGCAAAAATCGTCAGAGACAGGTATCCTGCTTTCAGGCCGCTATTACCGCTCTTTTGCCAGAGTTCGCCACGCAGCATGGCCCATCCGGCCAGACCCATGACTGATGCTGCGACGACACTTCGCAGAAACGAACTCAATATTCTGCCGGCCTCTATCCCTTTCAGCTTTCTTCTGAGAAAGTAGCTCAGCAGTACGAAATTGATACCCGAGGCAAGCGTGTTTGCGAGGGCAAGCCCCGAATGCTTCAAGGGGCCCATGAGGACAAGGCTTAAAAGAATATTCGACAGCATGCCTATGGTCGCGATCTTTACCGGAGTTTTTGTGTCCTGCATCGAGTAGAAGGTGGCTGTGACAACCCTTACCCCTACAATGGACCAGATACCGAGTGAGTAATAAAGAAGCGCTTCTGCAGTGCCCTGCGTTGCCGCAAGGTGAAACTGCCCTCTCTGAAAGAGGAGATTGACGATTGGCTCCCGCAAGGCTATCAGCCCGGCCATCGACGGAATGGTGATAAAGAAAAGAAGCCTGAGCGCGAAAGAAAAATCTTCCCTGAGCCTCCCGAGCTCTCCCTTTACCGCGTGCTCCGAAAGTGTTGGGAGGACCGCCATTCCCATAGCAACGCCGAATATGCCTATGGGAAACTGTATCAGCCTCATCGAATAAAAAAGATAGGTTATGCTTCCCTGGGGAAGAAACGACGCAAAGATGCTGCCTACTATAATGTTGATCTGGCCCACCGACAATGCCAGTGTCGCAGGCACGAGGAGAAGCGCCATTTTCCTGAGTCCCGGATGGCTAAACGATGTGTCCAGCCCGAGCCGATATCCATTATTGAAAAAAGAAGGCAGCTGAAAGGCAAACTGGACCAGTCCGCCCACCAAAACTCCTACTGCCGCTGTGATAATAGGCTGACCTGATCTGGATTCAAAAAGAACAATGCTTGTTATAAGTGTGATATTGAGCATTGCAGGAGCAAGGGCAGGAATAAAGAATACCCGCTTTGTGTTCAGAGCGCCCATAAGGAGCGCGGCCAGACTCACGAATAACAAGAAAGGAAACATAATCCGGGTCAACAGCACGGTTAATGAAAACTTCTCAGGAGACCCGACAAATCCCGGCGAAACAACGGCGACTATGGCCGGAGCAATAAGAATACCCAGAAGGCAGATGAGCCCGACCACAATAACGATAAAGGTGAACGTTATGCGCACAAGACGAGATGCCTCTTCCTCCCCCTGCTTTTGGCGGTATTCTGTCAAAACAGGGACAAACGCTGATGACATTGACCCCTCGGCAAGAAGTTCCCGCAGAAGATTCGGGATCTTGAAGGCCTGGAAGAACGTATCTGAAATCCCTGTTGCCCCGAAATAGAAGGCAAAGATCATATCTCTTCCAAAGCCCAGGATCCGGCTTATGAATGTGGCAGCGGACATTATGCCTGCCGCCCTGGCGATCTTCCCCTTCTGGTCGCTCGTCTTGTCCATCACCGGTAATTATATCAAATGG
>JBARHQ010000116.1:0-8017 GCA_049799315.1 Thermodesulfovibrionales bacterium
GGTAACGGACCGCTGAAACGCGGCGACGTCCTGAAGCTGCCGTAGTCTCCGGTCCTAAGATATCAGGAGGGCTCCTGCTTCCGCAGGGGCCCTTTTTTTGACCCAGTTACTGCCCGGAAGCTCAGTTAAACCAGGCGACAACCATCGCCAGTTTACATGAAAGGAAAAGAATGAACGTATTGGACCTGCCTTTTAATCAGCTCCTGTTAATAGAGAAGTCGGATCTGCCGGACACGATTCTTATGCTTGAAGACCATGTGAAATATCAGAACCATTTGGGGACTGTCCACGCATCCGCCCAGTATGCACTGGCGGAGGCCACAAGCGGGGAGGTCCTTGAAAGAAATTTCGGCAACTGGAACGGGGCTTATTTCCCGGTGGTCAGGAGGGTTGATGTCAAATATAAAAATCCGGCAAAGGGAAGACTATTTTCAACAGGGTTTATTGACGCGGACAGAGCCGTGAAGGCCAGAAAAGAACTCTCTGAAAAAGGCCGGACCCTCGTGGACGTCCAGGTAAAGATCGTTGACGAAGAGAAGAGCGTCACCTTCGAAAGTACATTTACCTGGTTTATTGCAAAGGATAAAAAGTAAAGAAGGCCTTAACTGAAGATTCCCCTAAATAGAGAGTGATAGAATCTGAGTATAGAGCTTCTCGCGATATTAAAAAGGCTGTCATTCACGCAAGTGAAACGCGTCGGGAATCCTTCTGAGACCCATCGGAAAGATTCCGAATACCTAAACGTCAGGCACAGGAACCTGCCAGGGGATTAAGAACCTCGTATCTGACAGGTCATTTGCAAAGCCCCCTTGCTATACGAACCTCCCCATAATCCGTAATTCCCTGAATATGCGAACTCAAGTCGAGAGCTATTTTTTATGTTCCCTTAATTTTAAAGATTATTTTATTGACCCCATATAGGCTGGTGTGATACATTTTTGCGTAAAGGGGGACGCTCTAATAGTAACTTGTTCTGCCTCTAATATATGAACCTGACTCCTGAAGAAAAAAGATATTACGGATCAATTTTTGAACAAATCAAAACTAGTTTTGATAGGTGTTTTTGGCCTACTGAGGCATGTAAGAATAGTGCCATAAGAGCGCATTCAATACAGAATGCCGGCGTTCTTGATCTGCTTTGTGATAATGATCATGTCATAATGCCCAAAATGAAACTGGAAATCAAAACTGGTCCACAGCTTTACTTCGACAAGGTAGGCCGAAATAAAGCAACAACTTTTACAGGCTTGTGTGACACTCACGACAGTGAGCTATTCGATCCAATTGACAACAGCCCGTTTAAATCAACTAATATCGAACATCTTTTTTTGCTGGCTTATCGATCGGTCCTGAGGGAGCTCCACACAAAAATGAAAGGGGCAGTTGACATACAGACCCAATACAATAGGGGGGTTGAAATGGGGAAATTTAATCCTGCAATTTCTGATGAAGCCTCAAACATGGCAATAACGAATATTGCAGAATCTTACACCTTTTATCTGCATAAATTTCATTATGACCAACTTTATATACAGAAAAACTTTGCTGGAATAGAGCACCATATTCAGTTCATCGAAGATATACAACCATCTGTGGCTGTTAGCTCCGTTTATAGTTATACGGATAACATGCGTTACTACAATGATAGAATTGAACCGAAATGCATTTCATTAAACGTTTTCCCTCAAGATTCAGGTATATTTCTTATATTTTCGTTCAGAAAAGAGCACAGCAGCCGACTGCTTCCATTTATTTCGCCGATTTTGGATGCTGAAAGGCATTATAAACTCTACTTGCTCTCAAAATTAATTTTAATGCACTGCGAGAATTTCGTGCTTTCTCCTTTCTTTTATCAAACTCTTTCTCAAGAACGTATAAAAGCTATATGCGACTTCTTTATGAAGAATCTTTATATTAAGAAAGAAGACACTGAAAATGGGAACCTCTTACTGTTTTATTAATAGAGCTGGCACAATCGGGTAGCCGGGGGTAGAAGAGGGTCATTGGGGTCAGGTCTTTGATCTTGAATAATAAGAGAGAATTTGCTATATTGAAGGTATGGCACGACCACTGAGGATAGAATACGACGGAGCCCTATATCACATAACATCTCGGGGAAATGCACGCAAGGCTATATATAAAGATGACGAAGACCGGGAGTGCTTTCTCGATACCCTGCAGAGAGTGAACAAAAAATACAACTGGTTATGCCATGGCTATTGCCTGATGAACAACCACTATCATCTCGTCATAGAAACCCCTGACGGCAACCTATCGAAGGGGATGAGGCAGTTAAACGGAATCTATACGCAGATATATAACAGAAGACATAACAGGGTCGGTCATATTTTTCAGGGCAGATACAAAGCGATACTGATACAAAAGGAAAGCCATCTGCTTGAGGTTTGCAGATATGTGGTCTTAAACCCTGTAAGGGCAAAGGCAGTGGAGAACCCAGATGGATGGCAATGGAGCAGCTACAGAGGGACATCGGGGATGGAGAACCCACATCCCTGTTGTACAACAGACTGGGTATTGGGTCAGTTCAGTACAAAGAAGAGCCAGGCAGAGAGGCGATATCGGGAATTTGTTGAGGCCGGGATAGGGAAAGCCACCATATGGAAGGACGTGAAGGGTGGAAGCATCCTGGGGGAGGATGAATTTATAGAGACATTGATCGGCTATATAAAAGGTCAGAGGGATATACAGGAGATACCGAAGAGCCAAAGATATGTGAACAGACCGTCGCTAAAAGAATTATTCACAGAGGGAGTGGCAAACAGGAAGCCAGTAAGGGATAAGAAGATAAGAGAATCGGTGGAGCTTCATGGATACAGTCATCGAGAAGTTGCTGATCATCTCGGGATGCATTATTCAACAATAAGCGGGATAATAAATGACTAGAACAGTAATATACCAACATCAAAGACCTGACCCCAATTTGGTGACCCCAATTTGGACCTGAATGGGAATAAACGTGGTTTGGTTTTATCTTGGATTGGTTGCCCCGGTGGGTCAGCCAAAACGTTCTGAGTGGAAATTAACGGCATAAATTAACAGCCAAAATAATAGCAAGACAATAGAGGCCACGGCAATAGAGGCAAAAAGCAGAATGAATATTAATATCAAAAGATCGTATATAATTGCAGGAGCAAGTTCCATTTTTTGCAACATATTCATTCTTTTGGCGTTCAAACTTTTGTCAAATAAACCACTGCTGGCTAGTGGAAAATACTTAAGCGAAACCTTACTGGAAAATTACAATGTATACACGATAGGAACAATTGCACTATGTGCCGGGGTGATAAGTTATTTGACAGGTGTCCGACCATTCATTATCTCTCTATTCATGGTAGTCATATTTCCAATCGTAGCTATTTGTGAAGCCATTGCTTATCCCACAAGTCACAACTTACTCCCAATCGAACTTATTATGTATTTCATCATGGGCGTCCCGCCATTCATTGGGGCTTTTTTCGGCTACAAGTTTCTCAATAAAAAGGAAGAGTCACAGCAAACAGCATCAGAAAATTGAAGACAATGAAAGACCTCAGAACAATAACATCGAGACCGACTTCGCTTTGCTTCGTCGTTTTTTTCAGGTTTTTTTCACCGTGCAGCTCAGCGGCTCATATGTTGCTCTGCGTAATAAATATAAACTAAATGAAATCATTATGCCTCATTTGCAAAGAGCCAAGTAAGCTGACACTGGAACATATAATTCCTCAGTCAATTGGCGGCAGATTGCAGGCAAAAATCTATTGCAAGACCTGCAATGAAGCTATTGGCCATGAACTTGATGACGAACTCGCGGAGCAATTCGGTTGGGTAGGAACGCTATTGAACATAAAAAGGGCACGCGGTAAGACTCGGCCATATGATGTCAAAGACATAAAGTCTGGCACGACACTTGTCTTTGACGGCAAAACATTGTCCCGTAAGAAACCAATCGTTGAAATTTCATCTGCCGACGGAAAGAATCTCGATTTCGCTGACATCACAGCCAGGTCTGAAAAAGAATTAAAAGAAATTTGCACTTCAATTCAAAAACGATATAAATTGTTCGGGGATATGGAAAACTTTAAAGACGTCCATCCAGGCCCAACCGATGCAGATAAGGAAATGACAATAGATAATGCCCTGCTTCGCAGAGCAGCTGCAAAAATTGCCTACGGCTTACTGTGTGTCAAACTGCCTAAAGACATGATATTATCGTCGACGTTTGATGCTGTTAGAAAGTATATAAAAAACGATGAAGAAAAATCTCTCGCACACGCTAATTTTGTTCATACACATTTCATGACGGATCATGTGCGTCCACTTCACAAGATTCATGCTACTTTGAATAGGAGAGAAAAACTTATAGTTGGTTTTGTATCTTTATTCGGCATGTTTCGTTTTACAGTCTTAATCGCCGAGGGCTTCCAAAGTCTACTCGAATGGCCCGGCCTCGTTTACACCTACGATCCGGTGCGGGGCGCTGAAATTATTGGCAAGGAAAGCTTTCGAGCACCCCAGCTTACGAAAGAAAATGTTCTTCGTCCAAAGCAATCGAAGGAATTTGTGGGGGCGGAGTTGAACAGTGGTATGAAGGTAATAGAAACTTACGTCACCAAATTTAAACTTATAAGTGGTGAAATCAGTTCATGAAAATATAACAGCGCAGAACAAAGTCATCAGCCGATAATTGCCCCCAAAGAGAGACAATGGCTATTTTCCATTCAGTATCTTGACAACAAAGTATGGGGAAAATCCGGGGTCATAATGCTTAACTTTCTTAGGGGGTTAGTTCTTATTGCGGTCAGCCTTGCGGGTTTGCTGATTGCATTACATAAATGACAGATGAAATGCATACGACTGGCATTAACCCTGACTTGATTTTTTGTTGCGTTGTTTGCTCTACTTGATGACATATCTCATTATCGATAAATAAAAGGAGAGATAATGGCACAAGATAAAGAAAAAAAGAAACTTAAGATGAAACCGCATACGGGAAAAGACGTTATGGATGCAATGAACAAGACAGTAAAGAAAGTTATAAACATGAAGCCGTATAAGGCAGAGGAACTACTCAAGTTAAAGCCGTACACGCCGAAGGATGTGGTGGCTGAACGAAATGAGGCGATAAAAAAACTTAACAAGAAGCTGGGATCAAGGATGTCGCTTTGGAATCCAGTGGCGAATGAAGAGGCATAGAAAATATCAAGGGTATGGATAAATATAACTGCAACACATGGCTATTAAGAAAAAGGGCTGATAACCGTCTTTAAACTATCTGCACCAGCTCGGGCCTGTTTGTAAAGATTATATAGCCTTTCGTCTTTATCTTGAAAAGTTTCTCGACCGCCTCGCAATAGATGCTGATCTGAAAGCGGTACTGGTCTGCAAGGGGCCCTACCTCTTTCTCTTTGACCGGAAAGGTTTTATAGTCATAGACATGGGCAGTCCCATCCTGAATGATAACGCGGTCGATCCTTCCCCTGTAGACGGTGCTGCCTCTTTGGAGTATAAACGGCAGTTCCGTATGCCCATTATCCGTTGGCAGCAGGATTGCACTGAAAAGAGGTGATGCCAGCAGTTTCCTGATATCGGTGCTGACAATCCCGATGTACCTTCCAGCGGTTTTTTCGTCGCGGACCTCTTTCCTGACTATCTCATCTGTCCTACGGTCAAGATCAACAGGCTGAATCAGCCCCTTTGATATACCTTCGAAGATGCGGTGGAAAAGACTGCCAAGCAGGCTCCAGTCCTCCGGAGACTGCCTTTTTTCTATCTCTATATCTTCTGTTACGTCTACCCAGCGCTCGATATTTTCACCAAATGAAATTCGTTCAGTGTATACAGGCTCCTGAAAAAAAGATGACGCCTTTGAGAAGACGACGCCTGAAGTTAGAGCGCCGGCACTGATATCTTCTTCGCTGGTTACGGCGAAGAGGCCTTTTTGACCCTTCGCCTCAGAGATGCTCCCCGGGAATGCCTCCTCAATAAAGGAGAACGCACCCTTTATTTTTTGACATTTTTTTGTGTCTTTTCTGACTGCTCCGCTCATTATAAGCCAGTCCATAGCGCGGGTCACGGCCACATAAAAAAGACGCTTTTCTTCCTCTGCCTCTTTGGCCTTTCTCAGGACGAAAAGCAGATCTTTGTTTCTCCGGGCAGGCTCTTCCTGGTATGCGAATCTGACCATATGGTCCACTTCGTCTATGCAGACAGCCCCGGCCTTTGAAGGGGGAGACTCATCCAGAGAAGGCAGAAAGACAACCGGAAACTGAAGACCTTTCGAACCGTGGACCGTCATGATCCTTACTGCATCAAGGGTCTCGGTGTTAACATTCGCCTTCGATTCGTTGCTCCTCTTTGAGATGATCAGCTGTTCCCTGATCTCAAGCAATGAAAGAGCGGTGGACTCGTACTCCTCTATTATGCCGAGGAACTTCTTGATATTGGCATGCCGCTGCCTCTCCCAAAAGATCTCCCATCCGTTCGTACGGGTCAGAAATTCCTCTGTCAGGACCGACAACGGGACCGTCACTGCCCTGTCTATGAACTCCATGAGAGTGGCTGTTGCCCTGCAACAGGACTCGGCAGATGAATTTTTCAGGTTGTCGAAGAGGCAGCTATCCCTGACGGACAGCAGCTCAAACAGTACGTCCCCGGACAGACCGATCAGCGGACTCCTCAGGATGACGAAGAGGCTGAAGTTGTCAACCGGGTCTGCAAGGAAAGAGACAAATTCACGCAGCAGGGCCACCTCTGGTTCGTCATAAAAACCAATCCCTCCGACAACGACATACGGGATGTTTCCTGCCCTGAGAGAGGTCTCGAACGAGGCGAGGTGAGTACGGTTTCTCAAGAGTATGCAGATGTCCGAGTGCTTGTAGCTGCGTCCGGAATCCGGAAGAGTCCGTTTGCCGTCGACAATGGAGAGTATCGCATGAGAGACCAGCTCAGCCTCCCTTGCCCTTGTCATCTTGGCATTCTCCCTGCCTTCGAACAGTATAACCTCGACCGTTCCCTCTCCCTGACGGGTCGGGGAAAAAGCAGTATACGAAGTCCTCCATGGCTCCAGCCCGAGGCCTGCCATGATATGGCTGAACAGACTGTTGGTGAAGTCGATTATTGCAGGGAGACTCCTGTAATTTTCCTTTGCCTCGATATACAGCGCCTCTTTTCCAAGCCACTCGCTGAACCTCTCCTTTACTTCCTGAAACACGGAGACATTGGCCCCTCTGAACATATAGATAGACTGCTTCTCATCGCCGACCAGAAATATTGTGGGTGTCTTGCCCTCGGACCTCTTTGCCCCCAGCCCCGAGCGCCATTCTTCAGTCAGCGCATCTATGATCCGCCACTGGACTGAGTTTGTGTCCTGAAATTCATCGACAAGGATATGGTCGGTATGCTCGTCGAAGGCATAGAGTATATTCAGCCACTGGGGGTTTGTCGTGATCGCACGGAAGGCAAGGACCTCCATATCATTGAAGTCGATCACCCCGAGTAAAAGTTTCTTCGCCTGGTATACGCTGAAACATCTTCCGTAGAGCTCAAGGAGCTGTTCCTCTTCAGCGCTTAATCCCGGTGGCCGCTCGCTTACGAGAAACTCTGTGTAAGGACGTTTCTGATGGATTACCGTCAGCGTGGCAAACAGGGACGACCACCCCTTGATGCCCTTGAACTTCAGATAATCGAAGAAGACTGCAGGGTTCTTGCGTTCAGCACGGAGGGCGTCATAAACCGCCTCTGCCCAGAGCTGTTTTGCCCTGAATTCGTCAAGCACGTCTACAGCGGGATTCAGGCCAAGGTCCATGGCAAACCTGGTAATAAGCCTTTTACAGAAGGCATGGATGGTCGTTATTCTCATCAGGGGGATCTTCTCCCGGTTCCTTTCGAAAAGGTCAGGCTTTTCCCTGCGCATGATCGAAAGGACCCTGTCCTTCATTTCTGCTGCAGCCTTTTCAGTGAAGGTGATCGCAAGGATCTTTTCCAGTCCTGATCCGCTTTCAAGCAGGCTGATATA
>JBARHQ010000117.1:0-13532 GCA_049799315.1 Thermodesulfovibrionales bacterium
TTATCGCAGGCCTGCTATCTGCCATCGCATTTGGTCTGTATTCAATAATGAGCGATACGATAATGAAACAATATCCCCCGCTGACCGTTGTGTTTTACGCGCTCCTGTTTGCCGCTGTCTTCTGGAATATCCTTCAGGTGCCTTTCAGCTCATTTGTCGTTGGGTATGGGACTATGGCATGGCTCAAGGTCATAGTCATAGGGATATTCGGTACCGCGGTTCCCTTTTTCTTCTATAATCAGGGCATCATGAAGATCGGCGCCACGCATACTTCTGTTGCCGCAACAATGGAGCCGGTCTTTGCAGGGACCATGTCGTACGCCCTTCTGGGGGAAACTCTGGAGTTCCCGCAGTTTATCGGTGCGGGGCTGGTGATCGCGGCGATTGTTCTGCTCCAGATCACAAAACACAGGGGATAGCCGGTATTGACAATTCGAACGAACTCCGAACATGATAAAACAACACGGGTTTGTAAAAAACTCTTAAGGTAAGGCGCGCATGGTTCGACAGGCTCACCATGACATATGAAGAGCTTGCCCTGAGTTTATCGAAGGGAGTTTTGAAGCGTAACGCAGCCTGCGGACTTTTTACGAAGCCGTCCAGTGAAAGGCATGGGTGATTTATGAACAGGCTGGCAAATGAGAGGTCTCCCTATCTGCAGCATGCAGCGTCTCAGAAGATCGACTGGCATCCGTGGTCTGAAGAGGTTTTCCAGAGGGCTTTTGACGAAGACAAACCGGTATTCCTGAGTACCGGGGCTGTCTGGTGCCATTGGTGCCATGTGATGGCGCAGGAATGTTTTGAGAACGAAGAGATTGCGGATATGCTGAACGAGAACTTTATCTGCATCAAGCTTGACCGCGATGAGCGGCCTGATATCGACCGCCGGTATCAGCAGGCCGTTCTCACAATCTCCTCTGCCGGCGGCTGGCCCCTCAGTGTTTTTCTTACCCCGGACAAGATGCCTTTTTTCGGAGGCACGTATTTTCCGCCTGAAGACAGCCACGGCCGTCCCGGGTTCAAGAAAGTTCTTGCAGGGGTCCTGGACTTCTACCGGAACAAGAAAGGGGATGTTGAGGACTATGCCCGGAGGCTTGTTGAACACCTGAAACCTGATGCGGCGGATACACCGGACGGGGCAGATTCCGGCAATCCTGATGCTGCAATGCTCGACGCCTCTCTGGAGGCGATTCTTGCTGCAGCCGATTCAGTAAACGGCGGGTTTGGTTCTTTTCCGAAATTCCCGATGGCCGGGGCTGTCGATTTCCTCCTGAACCGTTACGCCCTGACCGGTGATGAGCGGGCAGCCTCAGTCGTAATAAAGACACTCCGCGAGATGGCCCGCGGCGGTTTCTGTGACCAGCTGAAGGGCGGTTTTCACCGGTACTCGGTGGATGAGGCATGGTTCGTTCCTCATTTCGAGAAGATGGCCGACGACAATGCCTGGCTTCTGAGGAACTATGCTGCTGCATATGCGCTCTTTGGAGACGAGAGTTTCAGGGAAGCGGCAGAGGGCATCATCAGGTTCTCACGTGATGTCCTGTCCGACCCTGTCGGCGGGTTCTATGCGAGTCAGGATGCCGATGTGACGCCGGACGATGAGGGAGGTTATTTTACCTGGACTGACCAGGAGTTCAGGCAGGCGCTGGATGATGAAGAATACCGTGTGCTCAAGCTGCACTTTTTCTCTGAGCGGGGCAGGATGCATCACGATGAGGCAAAGTATGTCCTCTGTAAAGCAAAGGACCCGGCTGAGATAGCCGAACAGACGGATATGGATATCGGGAGGGTGAATGAAATCATCTCGGATGGGAAGGCAAAACTGCTTGAGGCGCGTGAAAGGCGTGAGGCTCCGTTTATCGACAGGACGCTCTATACGTCGTTGAATGCCATGTATATTGCCGCCTTTCTCAGCGCCTTCCGGGTTTTCCGGGATGAAGGCCTCAGGGAGTTTGCCCTGCTCAGTCTCGACAGGATCGTGGACGAGCATATTATTGAGGGAGAGCTCCTTCATTCGCCGGGTATTCCGGCGCTTCTCGATGATTATGTCCATCTGGCTGACGCGCTTCTGTCTGCTTATGATGTGAGCGGTGAACAGGCCTATTGCGACCGCGCTGTTCTGGTAATGACATCCTGTATCGAGCGGTTCTGGGACAGGGAGGCAGGAGGTTTCTTTGATGCCGAGGTAGGCCTGCTCGGCATACGGATGAAGCCGGTTGAGGATCTTCCGCATCCTTCAGCAAACGCGGCGGCGATCATGCTTCTGCTCAGGCTCAGCAGGGTGCCCGGCGGGGAGCACTATCAGCAGTATGCTGAAGACAGTCTGAAGGCCTTTGCAAGGACAGCTGCCTCTATCGGCCCCCATGCCGCATATTATTTCTGCGCGCTGGATGCCTGGCTCAATCCGGTAACGCTGACGGTGCATGCCCCTGCCGGGAGCGAACTGGCGATTGCCGCGCTACGAGGCCTTAACCCCTTCCGGTCGATTGTCTACGCAGAGAACAGAGGTACCGTCATTCCGTGCGATATCCCGTGCGTTATTCCTTGTATAGGGCAGGTCTGCCATGAGCCGGTTTCGGACCCGCAGAAACTTGCAGCACTGTTGAGGACCTGCCGTCTGCAATGATTACTGTGCTGTTCGATCATCTTGCGCTGGCGGTCGTCATCATCTGGCCGGTTATCCCGCTCTTCTGGATACCCGTGCATGGATTTTCGAAGGTTTTCAGAAAACTGGGTCTCCTGACCTATTTTGTTCCGGTCGTAACTTGGACACCCCTTGCGGTCTTTTTATTCAGCCAGCGGGAGTTTATTCTCAGGTATAAGACCGGGTTTCCGCCCCTGGTCGTATTTTTCGGGGTGGTCCTGCTGTTTCTTGGAAGCGCCCTCCAGGTCTGGACCGCAAGACTGCTCAGCCTGAAGGGGCTGATGGGTATGCCTGAGGTTTCGGCCAAGGTAGAAAGCCGGTTTGTTACTACAGGACCTTACCGGGTCGTCAGACATCCTACCTATCTCGCGCATACCCTGATGTTTTCAGGACTTTTCCTGATATCAGGGGTCATTGCGATGGGGTTTGTGACTCTGCTCGACCTGCTTCTGATCAATTTTGTCGTTATACCGCTTGAAGACAGGGAACTTTCAGCACGGTTCGGCCCAGCCTATGATGAATACCGGAGAAAGGTCGCCGGGTTCTTCCCCTTTCATTCCTGATTTCGTTTCTTCAGGCCGTCCCAGAAAAGTTTCAGGTCGCTATAGAGGTCTTCAAAAGATGCCTTCAGGGCATCATGGAACGTACCGATTATGCCCCCATTAATTGCGATAAAGCTGTCCGCCTCGTCTTTTTTTCTGAAGGCCCACTTACCCCTTGTCGCCATAGTCCCTTCTTTTTTGCCACCGATCACCCAGAAGGCCTTGTCTGCGTCCAGCAACTGCCGGGAGTTGAAGTCGCCGACCTGGATGGATTCGGTGCTCCGCCCCATGTTCTGTGCCAGGTCGACCGCGGCGCAGCGAATGCTGCAGGTGCCGGAAGTCGTCCCGCTGCTGTATTCAATAAGGACCCTCGAGTAGCTGAACATCTCCCTGCTCATGCCGCAGACCTTGCAGTTCTTGTAGAGCCGGATATCCTCATTTTCTCCCGCATAAGAATTCGCCGCATACACAATACAGAGTATGGCCAGGGCAATCGAAAAAAATGCTTTTTTCATCTTTTCTCTCCTTTTTTTTCTGTTTACTAGTATAACCTACTCTTTTGCAATCTGCAGGGAGAACCGCTCGGGACTTCTGCGGCAACCGGGCGTGTTCCGTTGATAATTGGAAGTAAACTGTAATAGGATAAAAGATATAAAATTTTGTATGATGAACCGGAGAGGATTTCCCGGAACTTTGGACCACCGTGGGGGTAGATGATGAAGAATTTTGTGTCTTTTATAATCGCGATGTTTTTTCTTGTGGGCTTTTCGGAACGTGTTTCTGCTGAGACACCTGGCGGCCAGCCGCCCAAAAAAGAGATGACGGTTGAACAACTCAAGACAAACATAATAACGGATATCGACGCGAGAATAAAAATACTTCAGGCAGACAGGGGCTGTGTTTCAGCTGCCAGGACCAAAGAAGACCTGAAAAAATGTGTGCAGCTGGCTGGAGAAGAGAGGAAACAACTGAAGGCGAAGAGGGACGTCCGGAGAGAACAGCGCAATAAAGATAAATAAATTCTGCCCATAAGGCAGTGAGCGTACTCATTTAGAAGCAGTAACAGCCTACCATATACGAGGTGTTCTCCAGCTGCTTGATCCAGCGGACAGCTGCCTTGCAGCAGGAAATAGGCAGGTCGGCATTGACTGTTAAAAAGTCATTCTCAGAAAGGGCCTGGTCTGTCGTGAGACAGAACCCTGCACTGCTGACGTTAGTGACGACGCCGCTGAACCGCTCTGGACGCGAAGGCAGGGAGAAGGCAACAGGGATATCCACCGGGTTGCGCTTTTCCTTCCTCGGCGGACCGACAGAAACTGACAGAGGTATTCTTTCCTCGCACACCCTGATCCAGGCAGCGAGTTCAGACAGAAGAAAAGGTTTCTTGAAATAGGCACAACCCAGTCCCTGGATCTTCATATCCGCTTCATCTTCATTGATAAAACCCGACATAATAGCCTTGTTTCGCATATCGAGCCGGCATCCTTTTTCCTTCTGTTGTTTCAGCAGCTCTAAGCCGTTCATGCCGGGCATCTGAAAATCAGAAAGCATAATATCGGCACATGGTTTCTCGTTAGGGCAGTGATCCCCGATATGCATAGAAAAGGGACATACAACAGGTTCGGCAAAACAGGTGACCTCATAACCTTTGCGTGATAAAAAGGCATTGAGCAGATTCAGAATAGCCGTGTCGTCGTCGAAAATAATCGCTCTTCGTCTTCTCGTCAAGTCCTGTCCTCCTGCGGCACAATATATATAATTCTAAAGCCAGTTTTTTTAACGTCGATTTCCATCAGGCAGCAGAAATCTGCTCTATAGCTGCGCGTTCCCCTGAGACGTCTCTGTGCAGGCCTGATATGTCCTGCCATCCCGAAGATACCTGAAGACAATTACTGTTGACAAATTTTATATGATAATTAATAGTATGTAAAGACTTTATTTTCATACTGAAGGAGCCTGATATGTCCATGAAGAAAACGTACACGATGTTTTGTTTTCTGGTCGCCCTATTATCTATGACTTTTCCCGTTTCTGACGCCCAGGGGGCCGGCTTCGGCATTTTCACTCAGGGGGCCTCCGGGCTGGGACAGGCTGACGCAATTATAGCGCATGGGGACACCCCCTCCGCCATGTTTCTGAACCCCGCCCTTATAAACCAGTTGCCGGGCACCCAGCTGGAGGCCGGAACAACGCTGCTCATGCCATCCAGAAAATTTACCAGTTCGCTCACAGGAAACTCTTTTCAGGCGGAATCAGAGATATTTTATCCCTCCACTGTTTTCCTGACGCACAGGTTTTCAGAGACTGTCAGTGCGGGTATCGGCATTTTCAGCCCATTCGGGCTTGGGACCGTATGGCCGGATAACGGCGAAGGTCGTTATATCGCAACAAAGTCCGAGATGAAGACCTTCAATTTCAACCCTGTCGTGTCTGTTAAAGTAACCCCCGATATCACGTTTGCTGTGGGAGCAGATTACGTCGTCCTCGATGCAAAACTTGAAAAGAAAGTCAACCTGTCCGCCCTCGGGCTTCCTGATGCCAGCCAGAGATTCAGAACGAGGGGTACCAATGATGGGTGGGGCTATAATCTGGGGGCTCTCATAGACCTCGGGAAGGGGGTCTCTGCCGGTGCATCTTACCGGAGCGGAATACCTGTCGACATTTCCGGCACGGTGCATCACGACCTTCCGGCCCAGGCCCCAGCCCAGTTGATGGCACTTTTCCCCGAGGCGACCGGAAAGACGACGATAAAGCTGCCGCAGCAGTTCAACGCCGGCATTGCATATAGAGGCCTTGCGCCGCTGACCATTGAAGCAGGGATGCGGTGGGAAGGCTGGCATTCTTTCAAAGAACTCAGAATTGACCTGGACCAGCCGGTTGCGGGAAATACCTTTACGGTTTCGCCGAGGAACTGGAAGGACACCTACTCGTTCATGGTGGGCGGGAAATATGACCTCAACCCGAAGGTTGCCCTGCTGGCCGGCTATCTCTACAGCGGCAACCCCGTGCCTGACGACACCTTCGAGCCGGCGATACCGGATGCCAATGTACATCTTTTTTGTCTTGGAACAGATATAACTTACAGGAACGTAAAGATCAGTGTAGCCTATGGCTACCAGAAATATCAGACCAGGAGAAAAAACAACACCATAGACGACAATCCCTTTGATGGAGTGGACAATGCGGCAGCATCGGCCGGGGGGGCTTACCGGTCGGGGATTAACATACTGGCAATAAGCCTTACCTATGCTTTCTGACCGACGGCCTGAGACCTGCAGAACTCGCTCTTCAGGCGGTAGCCGACTCGCATGAAGAGCCGGGGAATCTGCCTGTTACGCGGAGAGCCGGCGGACCTCAGTCACCTTGTTATCATAGAGTTCGAACAGACTTTCCAGATTCCTGCTGCAGTACCTGACAAATGCGTCGACGACCTCAACGTCAAGGTGTGATCCCCGCAGTCCCCTGATAAGGTCAAAGGCCTCCTGGATCGGCAGGGGGTCCCGGTAATGACGCTGGGAGGTTATCGCGTCAAAGTAGTCTGCGACAGCAATGATCCGGGCCCCAAAGGGTATCGCCTCGCCCTGCAGTCCGAACGGGTACCCGGTGCCGTCCCAGCGCTCGTGGTGGCATCCGACTATGAACGGCACTTCCTGGTAAATACCCTCGAAATTTATCTTCTCCAGTATCTGCTGTGTTCTTAGGGCATGGGTCTTGATCTCCTCGAACTCCAGTTGATTAAGAGGACCTGCCTTTTTGAGTATCGAGTCTCGCACACCGATCTTCCCATAGTCATGAAGAAGCGCCGCAACGCGGATCATCTCGGTATATTCCTTCCCCAGGTTCAGTTCCTCGCAAATTCCGACTGAGTATACGGTGACTTTCTCCGAGTGCCCGGCAGTAAGGTAATCCCGTGCGTCGATGCTCGCTGCCAGCGTCTGAATGACCGAACGGAATTGCTGCTCTTTGTTTTCAAAGAGCATAATATTGTGAAGGCTCACGGCAATCTCCGGCATTATGCTCATCAGCAGATTCAGATCGCTCTGAAGCAGCGGTCCCTTCGAATACATGTTGTCAACGGCAATAATGCCGACAGAAGTCTTTTCATATACCAGCGGACAGCATATGAAGGCCTTTGTCCCCATTTTTTTTATGAACTCCAGACTGTAGGGAGACAAGGCGTCCCTGATCGCTTCAACATCATCGATGAGTATGGGCTGCTGCTCGCGGAAGGATACGACGAAGGGACCTTTTGAATCGGACCTGTTTAAGTGAAAATTCGCCTTCTTGAGAAACTCGTACTGCTCCTCGGTATAGCCGAATCCTGAGTGGAACTGCAGCAGCGTCCTGTTCTTGTTCGGCAGGAGAATAACACAGCGGTCATAATTGAGCCTGTTCTGAAAGGCATTGATGACCTCTCTGAATATGCCATTAAGGTCGCTCCTTTTGTTAAAGGCCAGGCCGAGTTCATATATGAGGAGACTGTCATTATTTTTTGACGTGAGCTGGTCCAGCAGCTGCACCGTCGTGTCATTAAGGTTCTTCAGCCCATTCGCCAGCTCATCATTCCTGAGCTTCATAAAATACAGAATGAGGAGAAAAATCGCCGACGCGGAGAAGGGCAGTATGATCTTCAGTGCTATGTCGCCGTGACCGAAGAAATAAACGAGAGAAAAGAGAATAGAGACAAACGCCGCAAAGTATTTGCCGACAGTTTTCCACCAATCTGATGGCGAGTCCTGCCAGGTAACGGTGTATTTGCAGGCAGGATCACCTCTGAAGATGCATTCAGTATGTTCGATTGCCGGCAGCCGGTGATTGAATGACTGAGCAATCGCCTCAAGAGTCCCTATCCTGTTTTCGCACTGAAAGGGTTTTTCCTCTACATCATCGTAGGGGGTTGCCGTCAGCATTGCCTTGTTTTTGCCGGCTCGCGCCGATACATAGCTCGCCGATTTCGTTAGATATTTTGCATAACTGCCGAGCATCTCATAGGCCCTGGCCGGTCCCACCTGCCCGAGCACAAAATGGCGTATCAGTCCGAGTGAATTCGCAGAGGCTGAAAACCTGCCGGCCTCCCTGGCAATATGCTTGTTGCCGGTGGCCTTTTCAACCTCTGCATAGAAAGTATCCACCTGGCTCTGCGTAAACCAGTGATCACCGTCAGCAACCTGGTACAACGCCATCCCGGCGTTGGACAGTATCAGATTCGTGTCGATATGCGGATAGTTTTTCTTTATATACTTGATATAAGTATCCATAATACGGCTGTTGTATAGAGGTCTTTCTGCCATGTGTTTATCTCATTTTCCCGGTATGTTTGTACGATGCCCCGCTGAAAGGCTTAGCGCCATAGGTCCCATGATCTAGTGCCTGCCCTTGAGCCCGTTGAGGAACTCAAGGTATTCGTCCGCATACTGTGTACTGAAGGACCAGAGCGTATAGACCTTACCGCGGCTTAACCCCTGCTTTTCGGCATAAGAAACAGGATAAACAAGCACCGTAACTTCCTCTGCCGCATAAGCCGTAACCACGTCGTTGCATGCAGCGACAAAATTGTCGGATGACAGGTCATTGTCAAGCACCATAACGGTAATGCAGTTCATGAGGTTCGACATATTAAGGCCCAGGTCCGACAGATTCACGATGAAGACCGCTTTGAGGCTGTTGTCTTCTCTGAGTGAAAAGAGGAGCTGATTTCTCTTCATACCTATGTTTTCGTATACCTTCCTGATTGTCATTGCCGGCTGAATTGCGGTCAGCTCGAACGCGTTCAGCATAAGGCCCCCGGACGCATAGGCGTAATAGTCCGTGAGATCATCGAGATCATTCTGCGTACACGCCTTCAGGGTCATACCATCAGCCAAGCGTGAAACGCACCCATTTTTTTTGAACAGGAGGTGGGCGAAATCGTCCAATGAGCAGGCTTTGTTGTTTGAGATGTGTTTTTGAAAACCGCCGAATACGCGCCTGGGGAAGCGGTTTTCAGGTCTGAAGTACAGGACGATATAGTCCAGATGGGCGGAGTGCATATGGCAAAAGTCATTGACGTATCTGCAGATCTGGTCAAGCACCACAATGCCTGCTTTTGCTGTACCTGTCGAAGCGTGGTGGTGAAAAAGCCATGTCTTTTCGTAAAAACGAATCATGGATAAATGCCCCTGAACTTTTCCGTCCTCCCGGTAAACAAAATGTCTGGCTATGTCGGAGTTTTCAAGATAGAGCTTTCTCAAGGTCTCCTTGATTTTGTCAATATCGCCGTGCATCGCGATATACTTTTTGGGATAAATAAACCCCGATTTGAAGAAGAATTCCCAGAGCTCATCGGGGTCAACGCGGGAACAGACAGATGAGTTGCTGTTGGTCGCCTGATGCAGGAGGCTCGCTACAAGTTTCTGAGCGGCAGAATCCATATCCAGGATGACAACGCCGCAAAGAACGCAGGTGTCCGGGGGGGCGGCGTGTACGCTGTCCGTGATTATTCTCCGCGTGATGACCTGCGCCCTGCAGGTCACGCTGATACCGAAGGCAAACTCAATTTCGACCGTAGAAAGTATCATCCCGGGTATGAGGACCGCGGTCTCATAATTTTCTATAACCGAGAAGCCGGAGCCTGCGAGTTCATGAATCTTCAGCGTTATGGGTTTTCCGGTAAGCGGGTGAATAAAAAAGAGGTTTGGTGATGGATTGAGCCGGTGTCGGGGGCTGCGATGCTTTTTGCTTTTGAACCGGTTGGTCAATCCCGCAACCGGCTCAAAAGCAAAAGTCCGGTCATTGGTTCCGCCGTCGTGTCTTACGGTGCGACACTGACCCGAGTACAGAAGTTCCTCTTCTTTTCTCAGAGAAATAGTCGGAGGAATGTCCATGCTGATATCGGCAAACGACTGGATTTTTCCAAGCGACAGCATGACAGAAAAGGATACCGCACTGAAATCTTTCAACTGTCCCCTGAAAGAGAGCCCATGCTGTATGATCTCAGCTTCAATGCCGCGGCAGGGGTGTCGTGCGGCCTTCCTGAGCCCGACGTTCTTGCAGGCAACAATGCTCAAGTCAAGACTGATGCCTTTTCCATCCATGGCAACGACCCGCGGATGGAATGAGAACATCCTGTCACTGTTTCCGAGATGGAACTCCTCGATTTCATAGAGGTGCAGCCTGTCCCGGATCTTTTCGCTGTTCTTCCAGGCCAAGTACAGATAGTCTTCGCCGCAGGGGCCAGGGGCCGCCTCGACGCTTATGGTGGTATTGTATTTCAGATGCCTGAAGACGACATAAATGGATTTTCCCTGGGAATGAATATAATTAATCGAATTGAGCAGCCGCGCCTTGTTTAAGCTGGCTTCCCTGGCGGCAATGACTGAAATTTCCGCGGTGCTGATCTGGGCTTGCGTCTTAACGTGTTCTTCCAAATCTCCCCCCAAACCCTGTTCCGGCAAGTGAGGTTAACCGGCAACTACGTTGCGCCGTATTATGCATTTCTGCTCCCATGATCTCCTTCAGGCCTGACCCAGGCAGGATTCAAGTCGGGCCACAGGCTGTCTTACTCGAAAGATCACTTTTTCCGTCTCCTCATGACATGCTTGAGGCTATTGCTGCAACCAGCTGTAATAGCAGAAATTAATTCTATTTAAGAATACTACTACCATATTGCGGCTGTCAACCTGAATTTTTTTTATTATCAAGGCGTTATATGCTGTTCCGGCTGTCCGAAGCCCCACCTTTCCGGGCGAACTACCGGATCGGGGTCTGCATTATGGCAATACGCGGCAATGGGACCACACGAGCACAACTGCGGAATCAGAGAGGCTTGCGCCCGCTGCAACAGATTAAGGGGGTGTAGATAAACCTTTTCGGGTCCTTAAAATATTCAATGAACCTTTTCTTGAATTCGTCCATGCCGCCCTCATATTCGCTGAAGGGGTACCTGAGCTGGGCACCGACAACCTCAAGCTTTTTTGACCAGTTGAACAGGTCGGCGTCCCGGAGATGCCCGTAAATTATATGATGGGCACTTACCTTGACCTCAATCTCCTGGTATCCCTCTTCATAGAGAAATGAGTAAAGTTTTCTCCCGCAGTAGGGATCGAAATTGTGACTCTCTTCGAGCTCCTTTGTCAGATTGCAGATGGTCGTCTCCAGGACAGGGTCAATGCCGAAGTGCGTCAGGGAATTATAATCGAGATCAATAAGACAGAGGATTCCCCCGGGCTTCACCAGGCCGGAAATATTTTTCACAATATCCCTGCTTTCTCTCCGGTAATATTCCAAAACAAATCTTATCCAGACAAAATCAAATGTGCCGAGATCATCCAGAGGTCTGGTGATGTCTCTGTTCGTGTAGGTAATTCCGCTCTGCGTATTGTCCTTTCGAGCATGTTCGAGGCGCTCTTCTGATCTGTCAATCCCCACGACCCACCCACCCGGGGCAACGAGACGGTGGAGTGTTTCGGTCGTTTTTCCTGAGCCACACCCCACGTCGGCCACCGACATACCGGGCTGGACACCTGCCCATGTCGCCTGATCAATAACATCTTCCGGTATGGTCTTGATATCCAGCCTCCGGGCCTCGCTCGGGTTTTCCATCAGGTATTTGTATTGACGATTTTTCATGACTCTATCATACTAAAATGTGGACACTTAATAAACAGGTCACTGCCGTATGCAGTTCTTCTGTCGTTTTTTGCATGAGCAGGTTCGAACAGGGACGCAGGCGACAAGGACCCGTCTCCTGAGGTTTCCTGTCTTCAAATCTGATATAATGTGCTTAGATTAAGACTGCAAGAACGATTGGATCTTATCGGTAGAAAAGGGGGCCCATTATGACAAAGAGGAGTGACGAGGAGCTTGATCAGATTTCCGAGCAACTGGATGAAAATATACTGGCTGTCAAAGGGACATTGGAACTCCTGGATACGGCGATAAACGAGGATGAACTTCGCGAGCTCCTGCTGAAGGCTGTCGGACGGATGGATGCCATCCAGAGCATAACGAACGAGATGCTGATGGCTTTGAGGAACTGCATTGCGAAAATAGGTGAAGGCAAAGAATGACGGCTTCGTAAAAAGTCCGTATACTGTGTTGCGCTTCAAAACTCCCTTCGACTCTCCGCTCAGGGCAGGCTCTTGGGATGTCATGGTGAGCCCTTCGGTGAACTCAGGACAGGCTTTGTCTTACCATGTGCGCCTTGCCTCAGAACCTTTTTACAAACCAGTCTCTTTTTTGACATATTACGAGTTTATCAAAACTGTATATTTTTTATGCCTATGACTTCTTTAAAAACATTCCGGCAAACTCCTTGAGTTCCTCGGGGCTGACCTCGCCCGAGGCTGCCAGCCTTCTGTATGCGCCCGCAGGGTCCTCATGGACCGTAACTGCGACGCTCTTGACGGCATTCGCAAAGCGGCCTATTCTCTCGTCTACTTTCTTTGGAAAAAGAAAGGCCATCATCTTTGCGAATACTCCCACGAAGGCGCTGTTGAGCCTGATATAACTGGTGGTCGAGGCGTCTAATGAAGGGACTGTCTCACCGGGACGTTTGGAATATTCATTTGCCACGACCATATGCCCGTTTAACTTTAACTTCAGGAACATAAAATGGCCCGAAACATAATAGAGCCTTTTGCCCGGGCTGGAACTGATGAGCTCAACATCCCCCTCCAGCCCCGCAGGGTCGTAGACATGGTTTGAACCGTCGGGCCGGGGCTCTATCCTGTATAAGTCCAGAGAGGGATCGCAGATGCGCGCGAGGACCATCGAAAGGTGCGGGTGGTCCATGAGGAACTCATACTGCACTAAACTGACCGGCAGGTGCGGCAGTCGCGAGACCCGGGAAACGGTCGGTTTGGTCACGACCTCTTTCGCCCCGGGGCCTTTTTTTTCTAAAATATCCAGGATATCCACAGCAGCAAACAATGAACCGGGCATGAAGACCAGGGCGAGGAGCAGGGCGGTAATCCTGTAATAGCACATGAATTTCAGAGGCCTGTCCGGCGGGTAAGCCACACATGTATAATCAGCATATTCAGCGAACATTTTCAGTTGAAACATGCACCATTATATCATGATCGATAAGTGCATGGCCCCGAGTAATCGTTATCCTGCGTTTGGTGATCGCAAACGTATCTTCTGTCGGTTAGTTGAGTATTTTTCGCACAACTGCAAACAGATTTGCAGGTATGCAGGGGTACAAAGCAAGTTTATCTTTTATAATCAATTAGTTAGAGTTGGCATGGTCCGTGCAATACTATTAGCAAGAACTTAAACACGGAGGTTTTAAAATGAAAAACGCTAACTACTCAAAAAAGATGACCTACATAGGTGCAGGATGCGGTGTTGTACTGTTTGCGGTG
>JBARHQ010000118.1:0-6346 GCA_049799315.1 Thermodesulfovibrionales bacterium
GTCCGGGCATTTTGTCATTGGTTTGTCGGTCATCTTCTGCATGACCTCATGATGCTTTCCGCATTTCGTACAACCATACTCATATATAGGCATATCGTAAAATCTCCTTTCTCAGCCCCCAGGCAGCAAGTATGCCGGGGAGTATAGCGGGCATATTTTCATCCTGATTCCACAGGGGAAAATACGTTCAATCTTTATGATAACGCAGAACCCGAAAAGGCGTCAATTTTGACGGACTCGTGAAATGAGTATATACGTTGCTTATTTGACCCTTAAAAGCAAAAAGGGGGGGATGAAGTCTGCATCTAAAAATCACTCGTCAGATTTACTTTTCGACTTATCTCGCCCCACTAAGTGCCCACCAGTAGTATGCTGCCATCTCGATATCCGTTGGGCGCCACAGCATGTCAGAGCCGGCTACGGCGCATCTGTAAGTTATACCTGAATGATTCAGCGAGCCCGCAATGGCTACCAAGAGCGGCAAGTATTTTTCTATGTACTCCGTGAGGTTATGTGTGTATCCCGATTCAATATAAATGGGAAGTCGAGACGTATTCCTTTGTGCGTTTGACCACTCGCGTTTGAACTCAGTAGTCTTGCCAACGGCATGGCCGGACTCCCATACATCAAGAGAATTGAAAAAGTATGAAGCATGTCTATCAACCGAGGCTCTGAAGGATGGACAGCAGAAACGATAAATTTTACTCGCAATGACCAAGCTAATACCAGGTCCTCTAAGCAAGTCTATTCCAGCTTCCACTTCCTCAGCAGTATCAAATGTCCTGAACTTGAGAAGTGCTTCGAGCAGGTTCGCTCTTCGATCGGGCGGTGCATTATTGATAACTTCTTGAGCAGCGTTGTTGTTGCCTGCCCATATTGACACCTTGCACACGACTTCATGCGCAGATTTTTCGTTTAGGCTCCGCATTCGCTGAGCCGTATATGCCTCAAGCTCAAGTATGGCTCGCTGACTTGTGATCGCCCCTATATTGCGTGGCCAATCATAGTTCTGCCTATTGTTACTCAGCAGATCAATAAATGCAGATGAAGGCTGAAGACTTCCGTCCTCAAGCCGGGTTACATATCTCTCTCTCAGCGCAAGCGCATTAGTGTCATCTGGTGGCGGCATGGGTTACCATTTTCCCCCTGTTCCTCCCTCTAATCCTCAGGGCCAACGTTGGGAGCGAACTGTTCCAAGTTGTCGGCTTGAACGCGGTTTCCTCTTCGTTACGCTCCATGACCATGATTATTTTAGGTGCTTCAATTCCTTGTAATCTTCATTTCTGTTCAAGATATGCCTTATCTTGACTGTTTTTGATGGCTCGTCAACGGCATAAAGAATCCGGTATTCACCCTGATCTACTCTATAGCCCTTGAGTTCTCCATAGTGAAAATTCTTCAGCTCTTTGAAGTCCTGAGGGGTCGGGTTTCGACGCAATGAGAGAATTTTGACGAAAACCTGCTTGAGAATTTTAGCGTCGGCTCTGCCGAGGTCTTCGAGCCTGGAAAGTGCATCGTTTGAAAAATCCAGTTTATAGCTCAATCTTCAGCCTTTTTGCAACTTCTTCGAGAGAAACAAAATCGCCTTTTTTCAAGGACGCCTCGAGGAGCCTGGACTCATACATGTCTTCCAATGTTTCAAGTTTTTTGTATTCGTCATACCCGATGACAACAGCCACCGGTTTGCTTCTCTTTTCGATGAGCACCCGTTCGTGCCTGTGCTCCGCATTTGTTACAACCTCTGAAAAATGCGCTTTTGCTTCCGCAAGACTTAATGCTTTCATATGTCACCTCTCTGTCATCCCGTCGGTTCCGTTCAGCCTGCTGTTGGCAAACCATGAATCTTTCGGTCTTTAGTCTTAAATATAGTCCATTTGGTCATATTAGTCAAGATGACTACTGAGAGGGACCCCATTCGGAGAAAATTTGGCTCAACTCTTCCTGAGCAGTCTCCGTGCGACATCGGCATACACCTCAAAATCTGCTCTCTTGCCGATACCAACGACTTCAACGATTACTAAATCATCGACGATCTGATACACGATCCGGATGGACTTCCTGGCTGCATACATTTTGTAGTATCCGGTTAGATCGAAACCACGCATATTGCCGAGAGCCTGCCCAAGGTAGGGTGACTGCTCAAGTTTTTTTAGTTGTCCGGCAACCAGTTTTTTTACGGAACCGTCGAGGCCGCGAAAGTCAGCAACAGCATCCTCAGTCAGTTCAACCTTATAGCGCAAGGCCTTCTTCCTTCAATAAATTGTCCAAAGACACCCGCTTCCCGGATCTTTTCTTCCGTTTTGTGACAATGTCGAATATCTCAAGGTGCTCTACAAACTCGACAATATTCGCCATATATTCATATTCCTCAACCGGCAGGATAACGGCCGTTATCTCGTTATTCTTTACCACTGCAGTTTTTTCGGTTTTATGCGCGGCGAGGTCCGACACCACCTTACCGAAGTTTTTTGCAACGGTTGTCGCACTGATCATCTCATCACGTTTGAACGCGGTCAACATAAATACCTCCGAATTATGTCTGTGGATAAATTAAGAAGCTGTCATCCTCGGGCTTGACCCGGGGATCCAGAACATATTGAAAAGAATGGATTCCCGCCTTCGCGGGAATGACAGCCAAAAACAAAAATGACAGTTTACACCCGGACTCTAATTATACGCTTAATTATACGGATTATTATGCTGGATATAACGCGCTTTGTCAATCCCCCGTGCAGTCCCGGTGTATTTCCTTTATAATAACTCCATTATGGTCCTTGCTGGTCTGACGGGAAATTACGGTATGGGTAAGAGCTCTGTACTCGGTTTTTTTGACGGGCTCGGGGCGGTCACGATCAGTTGCGACGCTATCGTGGGTCAGCTGCTTGAAGATAAAAAGGTGATCGACAGGGTCAGGGTGATATTTGGCGATGACGTGGTCGGGGACAACGGACGCCTGAATAAAAAAACAGTCGCCGATAAGGTCTTCTCCGACCCTGAGCAGAGGAAAAAGCTCGAAGGTCTCCTCCATCCGCTGGTTTTTGCAGAGATTGATGCTGTTGTCAGTAAACCGGAATATGGTGATCGGGTAATCGTTGTCGAGGTCCCCCTCCTCTTCGAAAGTTCAGCTGCGGTAAGGTTCCAAAGAACGATCACGGTGCATATGTCTGAAGAAGACGCCGTCGGGCGACTCGTGCAGAAGGGAGTTTCCCGAGGGGATGCCCTTGCCCGCCTGAAGGCACAGATGCCGGTCCGGGAGAAGATCAGTCGTTCGGACTATGTCATCGACAACAGCGGCAGCATGGAAGAGACGAAAAAGCAGGTCGAAGCAATCTATAGACAGCTCGTCAGCTTATCCCGTATTTCTTGAGCTTATGATAAAGCGTCTTCCGGTCGATTTCCAGGATCTGGCTGGCCTTTGACTGGTTGCCGTTGACCTCCTTGAGGACCTTGAGGATATAGTCCCTCTCCATATTTTCAAGGGAGGTGTGTTCCTTCGATCCTTCGGCTGCATACCGGACGGGCAAGGCCAGGTCCGCGGCTGTAATCTTCCCGGTATCGCAGAGGATCACTGTCCGTTCAATGATATTTTCGAGTTCCCGGACGTTGCCTGGCCAGTGGTATCGTTTAAGCGTGTCGAGGGCATCAGGCCCCAGGCCCCTGATCTCTTTCGAGAGCTTCTGGCTGTATTTCTTCAGGAAATAGGCGGCCAGTTCGCCGATATCGTCGATCCGGTCTCTCAGCGGCGGCAGGGTGATGGTGATGACATTCAGCCGGTAAAAGAGGTCCTCTCGGAATGCCCCGGACCTTACCAGTTCTGCGAGGTCCTTGTTCGTAGCAGCCAGGACCCTGACATCGACCTTCAGTGTCCTGTTGCTGCCGATCCTCCTGAAATCTCCGGAGTCGAGGAACCTCAGGAGCTTTGCCTGCAGCCCCATAGGCATCTCCCCGATCTCATCGAGGAAGAGTGTGCCCTTGTCAGCCACCTCGACGATGCCGTGCTTGGTCTGATAGGCGCTTGTAAACGAGCCCTTCTCGTGGCCGAAGATCTCGGATTCGATCAGGTTTTCGGAAAGCGTCGCACAGTTCAGGGCGATGAACGGGGACGACTCACGTTTGCTGTGGTGCCACACTGTGTTGGCGATCAGCTCCTTGCCGGTACCGCTTTCGCCCTGGATCAGGACCGGGGAATCAGTCGGCGCAATCTTTTTTATCAGTGCCAGGATTTCTTTCATCTGCTGGCTCCGGCAGATGAACTCAAAGGGTGATTCCTTCCTGACCAGTTCCTGCTGCAGAAGCTGACTCTTTATGCTCAGTCTCCCGTACTGATAGGCACGGTTGATTATAATTACCAGTTCGTCGAGTTTATACGGCTTGGCGAGGTAGTCATAGGCCCCGTGCTTCATTGCATCGACAGCGGTTTCGACCGTTGCCCTTCCGGTCAGGACGATAATTACGGGGGACGCCGGGTCCCGGTGAAGCTTCTTCATGAGCTCTATGCCGTCCATCCCCGGCATCGTGATGTCCAGGAGGATGACATCGAAGACCTGGTCTTTCAGGCGGTCAAGCGCCTCATGTCCGTCGGCCGCTGTCTCGACGGCAAACCCCTTGCGCGACAGTTCTTTCCTGAGCAGTCTGCGTATCGGTTCTTCGTCGTCAACAACAAGGACATTAATCATGACCGTAATTGGGGCGCAGTTGTGCCGGGAGCCGTATGTCGAAGGTGGTCCCTCTCCCTTCCTCGCTGAGCAGGTTGATGCTGCCGTTATGGTCCTCGACGATCTTGTGGCAGATTGAAAGGCCCAGTCCGGTCCCTTCACCAACAGGCTTGGTCGTAAAGAAAGGATCAAATACCTTATCAACAAGATCTGCAGGGATGCCGGAGCCGGTGTCAGAGACCGAGACCGTGATGCTCGGCATATCCTCAAGAAATTTTTTCCCGCGTATCCCTGTGCTCATTTCTGTCATGATTACGATGCTTCCCCGCTCGGGGGTGAAGTACATGGAATTCATGATGATATTCATGAACAGCTGCCGCAGGCTGCCGGGGTCGGCATAGATCCGGGGGAGGTCACGGTTCAGTCTCAGTTCGATATTATGCTTCAAACGCTTTGCCCGGTGGTTGACCAGGAGAATAACCTCCTTGATCAGCTCATTGATGTCTATTTCACGATAGGTCCCGCTTGAGGGCCGCGCAAAATCCAGGAGGCTGCTCAGGATATCCTTGCACCTGAATATCTCGTTATGGATCGTCTCAAGGTATTCAGGGAAGTCCTCAAACTCCGGCAGTGCCCGAAGGTCTGCGTTGCCTGAGCGCTCCAACAGTGCTTCTGCATAGCCGGCGATTATCCCCAGGGGGTTGTTGATCTCGTGGGCGATACCCGCGACCAGAGTGCCGAGCGATGCAAGTCTGTCGGACCTGATCAGCTGCTGCTCAAGTCCCTTCTGTGACGAAACGTCTTTGAGGTAATGGACGACCGCGTATAATCTGCCCTCTTCGTCTGTAAGGGGATATGCCCAGAAATTGAATATGCTGCCCCCTGTCCCCTTTAACTCGCGGAATGACTGCCTCTTGCTCGCGATGGTCCCGGCACAGGCAGGCTCCCTGACCCCTATGCCGATACGGGAGAAGATCTCGTTGCACCTCCTGTCGGTTATCTCAACCGCCGAAAGTCCGACCTTTTTCAGCAGGGTCTGGTTCGCACGGATTACCTGCTGGCGGCTGTCCTCGATCCAGACCATATCCGTGATCGAGTCAAAGGTGCGCTCCCATTCTTTCTTTTCGCGGGAAATTTCCTGGAAAAGGAGTGCGTTTTCGAGCGCAATGGATATGTGCTTCGCGACCGGCAGCAGGATCTGGAGGTCTTTTTCAGAATACTGCGCCGGCTCGGTGCTGTCGAGGTTGAAAACGCCGAGGATCTTGTCATGGACGAGCGGTATACTGATCGTAGACCGTATCCCTTCATCACGGAGTTTTTTGTCAAGAGGAAAGACAAGTTCATCGAGGTCCCGGTTGATCCACGGCTTGTTATGGGTGATGACCCACCCGGCGCTTGTGCCCTCAACCGGGGCCTTCACCCCTTTCTTCATGATCGTACTCATTTCCGTATCGAGGGCAAAGATAAGCAGGTTGTTCTCTTTCTCGTTGAAGAGCAGCAGGCTTGCTCGGTTGTATCCGATCAGCTTCCTGATCTCCGAGACCATGATCCGGAAGACGGTGCCGATACTGAGGCTCGAATTGATGATCCCGCTCAGTTCGCTGATGAGATTGAATATCGCGAGGTTCTCTTTTTCGCTTGCAGTCTCCATGAGTTATTATACCAGACCGGCGCGTCCCGGCATGAAAACA
>JBARHQ010000119.1:0-2278 GCA_049799315.1 Thermodesulfovibrionales bacterium
CGACGTTCCAGGGGCGCGATGTCTTTGCCTCTGTTGCTGCATGGTTTTCCCGCGGTCTGCCGATGGCCCGGTTCGGCGAACCCGTTAACGATTATCAGACAATACCGATGCCTGTCCCGGACCTCTCGCAGCAGGGTGTGCTGCTTGGCGAGGTGATCCATATCGACAGATTCGGAAATGCGATCACGAATATCACGAGGGCTGAACTCAATATGCTCCTGGGTTCCGGCAGTCATGGCCCTTTCAAGATTATGCTTAAGGAACAGGAAGTCCTGCTGAAGGCGTTCTATGAGCAGGGCGGGGACAGCAGGCTTCATTCGCTGATCAACAGCTCAGGATACCTTGAGTTTTTCATATATCAGGGCAGGGCGGCAGACCAATATCATATTACAACCGGCGATCAGGTCTCGGTCATGACAGCCCAGGGATGAGGATGTCATGAGATGAAACTTTCCGTCGAGGAAATTGACAAATGTATTTCCCTGCTTGAAGCCCTTGCAAAAGATTCAGGACAGCTTGCTGATCTGCCGGAAGAGCAAAGGACAGCACTCATGAAAGTGACGGGGGAGATATCCCGTCCCGATAGGGCTGAAAGAAAAAAAAGAAATAAGGCTGCAGGCAGACTCCGGCGTATGGCTGCTTTTGAAGAAAACCGGCGCGCCAGAAATTCTACGGGTATCCGCCAGGCACGGAGTGGCGAAACATTTGTCGCACCGCTGCAGATCGTTTTTAATGCATCTGACTCTGCATCTGACTCTGCGTGCGATTCTGAGCGCAACAGGGAAACATTGAATTCGCCGCGTAATTGCTATATATGCAAAGAAGAGTTCACGGACCTTCACTTTTTCTATGACACGCTCTGCAGCAAATGCGGCGACCTGAATTACCGGAAACGTTTTCAGACAACGTCTCTCCGTGGCCAGGTTGCCGTTATTACCGGTGCGCGTGTGAAAATCGGGTATCAGGCGACCCTGCAGATGCTGCGCGCCGGAGCAACGGTTATTGCAACAACCAGATTCCCGGTTGACGCGGCGGCTAGATATTCCCGGGAAGATGACTATTCGGTTTGGGGAGAGAGACTTCATATCCATGGTCTTGATCTGAGGCATATTCCGAGTGTTGAGATATTTGCAGGCTATGTGGAGCAACGGTATGGGCGTCTTGATATTTTGATAAATAACGCTGCCCAGACAGTAAGGCGACCTGCTGGTTTTTATGCCCATCTCATGAAAAACGAAATAATAGGCTGCAGCGCGTTGCCTGAGGAGGCACACAGGCTTCTTACGGACCATGAAACGTGTAAACAGCAGCTTGCGTCGTTTTGTCATGACAGCCCGGAAAGCGAAGCCGCACTTCCTGTGGCATGGCATAATCAGGGCCCCGGCATTGGTCTACGTGAATCTGCCAAACTTTCACAGATCCCCTACAGTCATGATAATGCTCTTGTGCCTGAAGAGATATTCCCGAAGGGCAGGCTGGATGCAGATCTTCAGCAGGTGGATATGCGAAAGACAAACAGCTGGCGTCTGCGTCTGGGAGAGGTACCGGTGACAGAAATGCTTGAAGTCCACCTGGTGAATTCGGTGGCGCCTTTTGTATTATGCAACAGACTCGTGGCTCTGATGAAACGCGACAATACCGGACAGAAGCATATTGTCAATGTGACTGCGATGGAGGGCAAGTTTTTTAGATTTAAAAAAGATGCCAGGCACCCCCATACCAATATGGCCAAGGCGGCCCTGAATATGCTGACCCATACCTCTGCGGAAGATCTTGCCGGAGATGGCATCTATATGAATGCGGTTGATACCGGCTGGGTTACGGATGAAGATCCCCTTGAACTTTCCCGTTTGAAACAAGATGTCCATGATTTTCAGCCGCCCCTGGATATTGTCGATGGAGCAGCCAGGGTCTGTGATCCGTTCTTTGATGGCATCCTGACCGGTAAACACTGGTGTGGGAAATTTCTGAAAGATTATTTCCCTATCGACTGGTAGGCAGAGGACCATAAACGCCCTTGATATTGTCCTCATTGCCTGATATTCTTGTCTTATGCTGAATAAACAAATGTCTATCGGTTATTTCTCGTTCATGAAAAGAATCAGAATTTTTTTACTGGTTGCCGTTGTGGCGGCTTCGCTTACCGGCTGCATCACCTTCCTGACCGAGATCAGGCTCCGGGGCGACGGCAGTGGGACTATGGTGCAAACGATGACCATAAATCCGGAGCAAATACAGGAATCGATGCAGGGTATCGCGGCGCAGATGGGCGGGACCA
>JBARHQ010000120.1:0-3128 GCA_049799315.1 Thermodesulfovibrionales bacterium
GCCTTCCGGCGAAGAGAGGTAATCCCGAAACTTCAACGCCGATGCTGCATCCAGCACTCTAAAATCTTTACTGTACTGCGGATGAAAGTTGCAAAAACGCTGAGTTATTCTTTCGACTTTACGCGCCTTATATTCGTAATACGATGCAGGTCTCTTGCCTACTGAAGAGTCAGCCCATTGCTCTACATTCCAGTAGAATTCAGGCTCAAACGCATTGACAATACAATAATTTTTACCTCGAATGTTTTCAACACTCCGGATGACGGCAAGCGCGGCATCACCCTGATGGCGCGGGTCAAGTAACGCATTCATGTCGTAAGAAGGGAGAAGTGAAATAATGCTCGGCCCGAAATCCGATGGATCAGCATTTTCAACCACACCAAATACGGCGAAAAATCCGTTTGATGTTTCATACGATGAAACCCTGTCCACAAATGCCTTTTTCAAATGCTTTCGCGGCAATATCTTTAAGACTTCCTGTGGGTGAATAGTAAATGTGCAGTCCTCCGCAGTCACGACCGTGCCGTTGCTGAGCACAAATTCGCCGACACAATTGTTCTCGACATCCGCGCACTCAACAATGGACGTATTGCAAAGTATTTCAATGTCCGCATGCGCAAAGCGCTCGCGAAACGCCTGAATAAATGCGTCCCCACCCTGTTCTATGCGCGCCACAGACTCATACAATCCATCGGCTACCCGGGCATGATTGGCAAATGATACTTCTTTCGGCGAAACCCCGTAACATAAACAGTAGGTCGACAAGACAGCTTTCAAGGCTGGATCAGCGATTAAGGAGTTAAGCACTTGTTCAAGACTGATATAATCTTCTTCAATGGAATTAGTGGAAAGTGATATATTTCGCAGATCAAAGGTTACCGTTGCCTGACGTACTTTTTGTACCAACGCAAAATAGGCGTCAATCCCGACTGATTCTTTAGGGAAATAACTATGAAGCGCCGCCTTGAAATTATCCGTGCCTGACGGCATATCTAAAAAAGAACCATCCTGCTCAAACACAAAAACGCCTGTACCTGGCCCGGAAATAAAAATAGGTTTGATCCTATCACGAATGCCTAAGGCCTGCAGCATGTCAACCAGAATCCCGCCCGTAGAAAAACCGCCGGTAAAGTGAAATCCAGTGTCAAAAGGAATCCCTTCTTTGTAAAAACGACTAAGACTTCCCCCGATGTGAGGTGCTTTCTCAATAAGAAGGACTTTCTTCCCGTTCAACCCGAGAAGCAACGCCAGGGTTAAGCCGCTGATGCCGCTACCCACAACTATGTGATCGTATTTTTTCATTGTAATATTTTCTTGCACACCAGTGCAGCGTTAATACCGCCGAACGCGAAACCATTTTTCAGTACGGTGTTCAGTTGTTTTTTGAGTGGATGCTGTACATGCTGAATTCCTTCACAGTCCTGACTAACGTTCTCCAGATTGAGTGTCGGGTAAATTACCCCCTGCTCCATCATTTTGAGAGCGGCAATCAGCTCAATAGCACCAGCTGCTCCGAGTGTATGGCCAATATACCCCTTCAGGCAGCTGACCGGAACCGATGTGCCAAAAATTTCGCGAATAGCTTCTGCCTCTTCCTGGTCACCCTGAAGTGTAGCTGTGGCATGGGCATTGATGTAATCGATCTGTTCAGCATGTATCCCGGAGTCTTCGAGTGCCTGCCGTATGCAGGTGATCATTGATTCACGGTTAGACTGGCTTACATGAATACCATTTGCCGTGGTGCTGAATCCTGTAATCTCGGCATAAATTGTAGCATTCCGTTTGACAGCTCTTTCATAATCTTCAAGAATGAGGATACCGCTTCCTTCACCACAAACCAACCCGTCCCGGTCCCTGTCGAAAGGGCGGGGTGTTTTCTGAGGAGAGTCATTATATTTTGTCGATGTTGCAAAGAGGATATCAAATGACCCCGTCACCGTCGGGTGCAACTCCTCAGCGCCTCCGCAAAGCAGTATGTCCTGACGCCCCAGACGGATCAAATCATATCCGATACCGATAGAGTGCAGTGCTGATGCACAAGCGGCTGAAGCGGCCATGACCGTTCCGCTCAGACCGAGATATTGGGCAACATTTACTGTTGCAGTGTGAGACATGCACTGAAAGAACATGGTGGAATTAAGTTTGCTCAGATCCTTGCCGGGAAGCATGGTCTCGAATGCATCATTGATGCTCTTGGCACTTCCCATGCTCGATCCGATAACGCAGCCGACCCTCCACAAATCTTCATCCGCAAGGACAATTCCAGCATCAGCAAGCGCTTCGTCGGCGGCCTGTGCTGCGAAGATGCTCATACGACCCATAGAGCGTCTTTTCAGGCGAGGAATGCTCATCTCACCCTGCATTTCCACTGGTGCCCCTACGAGACTTCGCAGACCATTATACTGTTCCCAGCCATCCATAATGCGAACAGCGCTCCTGCCTTCTGTGATGCCTTCCATGAGTGCAGGCACTCCGTTGCCGAATGGCGACACTACTCCTACTCCTGTTATGACAACTCGTCTTAAAGACATAATACCTTAACCCGCCTCTTCTATTCTGTTTCTACATTGCCAGTCCGCCATTGATACCGATAACTTGACCATGAATATACATATGCTCTTCAGTGCAAAGGAAATTAACAACCGAAGCAACATCTTCAACATTGCCAACACGATTGAGCGGAATCAAGGGCAGAACCAACTCCTTGGGGATTTCTGACGTCATTTCCGTTTCAATAAAACCGGGAGCAACCACATTTACCAGGATCTTTTTCTTACCAACTTCGCGTGCCAAGGCTTTTGCTGCACCGATCAATCCAGCCTTGGAGGCAGAGTAATTCACCTGACCCGCCTGCCCTATCTGTCCCGATGTCGACGATACAACGACGATTCTGCCCCGTTTTGCCTTCAGCATGGAGAAGACAACCGCACGGGTTACATTAAAAAACCCGTCCAGATTAGTAGAGATGACATCTTTCCATTCTTCCTTTGTCATCCACATCAAAAGGTTGTCACGGGCAATACCGGAATTATATACAAGAACATCAGGGGAAACCGTCTCCAACCGGGCACCTAACGCCGCTTCGGTCTCCTCGAAACTTGAGACATCGAATGGAATAAGTTCACAGA
>JBARHQ010000121.1:0-4705 GCA_049799315.1 Thermodesulfovibrionales bacterium
CTCTTGGATACTTGCTCTTGGGCGCACAAGAGAAGTATCCGGGGTGCGGGGCAGAGCCCCGCTTCATGCTCTAGCCAATGCGGTTGAAGATGGAGAGAAACAGATGGCAGGAAAACTTCCTGCTAGAATACTCCCTTGCGCAGGCGGTACCCCTGATAACTCAGGATGACACCGTCTGAAGTTATCTGCTCAAGTCTGAGGCCACCGGTAACGACCTGCCCCTCGCGCATTGTGCTGCCGTTAATCAGAACGAGTCTCAATGACGGGTCCACGGAATAAGAGTGGCCGGAGATTGCTATAGCAGGAAGGTCCTGCCGGACCGAAGGGGGAAGGTCGTCCAGGCTATATACTTTGCGGTTTTCCCGGGCCATGCTGGCATTCCGTATTCCGGCTTCTACAGGGACAGACCATGCGTTTTTTCTCTCTTCCCTGATATTCCCGACGGCAGCCTGATTGTCGTCTTTTCCCCGGCTGGAGATCTTTTCTTCCACGGGCTGCGGTCCATTTACAGAAGGGGGGACAGAAGGAGTGGAAGAAGCTTCCGGAAGAGGGGTGGCCGGCACAACGGCAGTCGACGTTGTCTTTTCCCACGGATGCAGCCACCACAGAAAAATCGCTGCATTTATCAGCAGGGCTGCAATGAGCAGATGCGGTAAAAATCGCAGCCTGCGCGGCCTCGCTGCAGTTTGATCGGGCTCCTTCTGAAGGCCGGGCGGTTCCATTTTCGGGCGGTTTTCTTCGAGCTTTTCAAGGGCCTCAAGGATGTACGACATTTTCTTTTTCTCTCCCGTCTTTAATTGATTTTTCTGCGGCCGCGCTCTGTAATTCGCTTCCATCACCGCCTGCCTTTGCTGCGGCTATGTTTTCCCCTGAAGAAGCAGGTCCCCTCTGCCCTTCCCGGTCACCGGGACGGACCGAAGGCCCTGCCCAGACAGCGTCTGATTCACGATCGTTCGCCGAAGCTGAGTTGTAAGGATTCTGCCTCTGCAGAAGGGGGAAAAATTTGGCAGGTCTCCAGCGCAGATCGACCGGACTGCTATTTCCCGGCGATGCGGTCCCGGCTTTTTCTTCAGCTACTGAAGCGGCTTTGAAATGATAGTATCCCGAAGAAAGCAGAATACCGCATATGACGAGAACAAGGCCCGCCGTGATCCACCTGGACATTCGCCATCCCCGTCGCCATCCCTGCCTTCCGTCACCTTCCCCTGACACTTCGGCTGCAGCCCTTATCATGGTATTTCTGCTGACAACGCACTGGCCCTCAACACATGCGCCCAGGAGCGCCCTGTCGCATATCACATTGATCACCCTGGGTATGCCGTTGCTCAAGTAAAAGAGCTTCGGCATCAGCGAAGAAGGGAACAGCCTGCCATCGCACCCCGCGACTGCGATACGATGAGCTATATACGCATCCAACTCTCCGCTGGACAGGGGTCCGAGATGATATCGCGCGGTTATCCTCTGGGCGAGCTGACGCAATTCAGGGCGGTCGAGCATATCGCGCAGTTCGGGCTGGCCCAGGAGTATGATCTGCAGGAGCTTCCGCCGGTCGGTTTCGAGGTTTGTGAGAAGTCTGAGTTGTTCGAGCACTCCGGGGCTCAGGTTCTGTGCCTCCTCGATGATCAGCACGGCCCTCCTGCCTGACCGGTGAACTGACAGCAGGTATTCGTTGATCCCGTCGACAAAGACCTTGACGCTTGTGTTCCCTTTGGGATAATCGATCCGGAACTCGTCGCAGACCGAGGCAAGAAGTTCTTCGACGGTCAACCTCGGGTTAAGGATAAAGGCGGTCTCGATATCCTGGGGCATCTGCTTCAGGAGGCTCCGGCAGATTGTCGTTTTTCCTGCCCCCACTTCACCGGTGAGCATTACGAAACCGGCGTTGTTGTTGATCCCGTAACGCAGGTGAGCAAGTGCCTCGCGATGCCCCTTGCTCATATAGAGATAGTGCGGGTCAGGGACTATCGAAAAAGGAATCTCCTTAAGACCGAAATGTTCGAGATACATCTTAATCCTCTCCGTTTTACTATACCAAAAAATAAGCGAAATAGACCGCAAAATGAATCACCCCGCAGCAAGCTGCGAGGTATCTAAATATTTCCCCGCCCTTGAGGGGAGGGGATGAAGGGGAGGGTGAAAAAACAATCGGAAGGTAAAAAGCGTAACCAATCACCCCCACCTAACCTCCCCCCTCAAGATGGAGGAATTTTTGGGAACACCCGATGCAAAGCATCGAGGAATTCTTTTGATTAAATAGAATAAATAGGCCTTGGGGGTCACCCAATTTGATCCAAATACCCCAGAAATTCTTCCATAGTCCTGCTACGTTTCATTGCCTTAATCGTAGGGGCAAAGTCGGTATCCAGGATAAAACAGACAACTTCTTTAAGTTTGTACAGTATCTGGGTATTCCCGTGGAAAATCTTTTGGTAACGGCTGACCAGCTCGCGTAAATAATACACCAACTCTTCGACGCGCTCTTCCCGGCTTGGCATTACACTACAGTTGCCACGCAGACGTTGGAAAAGCAGGGGTGAACCGATCGCGCCCCGGCCAAGCATCAGGCCAGCAGCGTTCGTTCTATTGAGAACATCGTTACCTTTTGCGGCAGAATTGATATCGCCGTTGACGATTACCGGCAAAGTGGTTTGTTTTACAACAGCTGTAGAAATAGTATGATCAGCCTGTCCCCCATATTTCTCTTTTACTGTACGGGCGTGCAGAATGAGGAAATCAACCCCGACGTCCTCAAACATCGGCAGGAGCGTGAATATTTGTCCCGGCGTGTCGTAACCCGATCGTATCTTTACGGAAAGACTGCCGTGCACGACGCTCCTGACGGCACGAAGAAGATCCGGCAGACAAGATGGATATTTCAAGAGAGCACCACCGCCCGCCCCTGAGGTCATGCGTCCCTGAGGGCATCCCATATTGATATTGATGTGCCTGGCGCCTTGGTCTTGAGCGGTTTGCGCCGCTGCGACAAGCGCCTCCTGGTCGCGGCCGACAAGCTGAACCACGAGCGGTACATCCCGGTGTATTGAAGTCACTTCACGCAGGTCTGCATTAGACAGTGGCTGCTTCGACCCGGGACGAACCCTCACAAATTCAGTAAATACTACGTCAGGCCGCACCCATTCGACAAACAATGATCGAAGCGCACAATTGGTAATCCCCTGCATTGGGGCGAGCATCAGTGGTTTAGTTGTTTGATTCCAGGGAAGGTTCATGTTAAAGAGATATCCTAAGGAGAACCACAAAGACTAAGAAACAATTGCCCGTAAAATCCTGTTTTTGCCGATGCGGACAATATGCTCGCCTTCCGGGAGGACCGTATCAGGGCTGTCGACGACCTGATCGTTCAGCTTGACTCCCCGCTGCTTGATAAGACGGATCGCCTCACCAGAGCTCTTTGCCAGGCCATTCTCCTTCATCACATGCGGAAGCCAGTTATTTCTGTCTGCAGAAGAAATCTTTATTTCGACCGTAGCAATTGCATCAAGATTCACTTTTTTGTTCTCGAGGAAATCCACATATTCTTTCCTTGACCTTTCGGCAGCCTCTGGACCGTGGTACCTCGCTACAAGCTCCATCGCGAGTTCTTTCTTGACGTCCCGGGGGTCCTTCGTCCCATTGCCGAGCCCCTGTTTCAGGGCATTGAAATCGTCGATCGATATATGGCTGATCAGTTCGAAATAACGTTCGATCATACTGTCGGGGACGCTCATCACTTTTTTGAACATTCCGGTCAGCTCACCCTGAGCATATTCAAAGGCCGGTTCATTTATGCCTATATAATTTCCGAGGCTCTTCGACATCTTGTTCACCCCGTCAAGTCCCTCAAGGAGCGGCATCATGAGGACAACCTGCTCTTCCATCCCCATGGCCTTCTGAATGGACCTGCCCATGAGCAGATTGAATTTCTGGTCAGTGCCGCCAAGCTCGACGTCTGCCTTCAGGGCAGCGGAATCGTAGCCCTGGAACAGCGGATAGTAAAACTCAAGGATGCTGATCGGCTGCCGGTTTTTGAACCTCTTTTTGAAGTCCTCCCGTTCGAGCATGCGGGCGACCGTCTCGAAGGCCCCGAGCTGGGCGACCTCGATGGCAGTCATCTTTCCGAGCCACTCGCTGTTAAAACGCACCCGCGTTTTTGCCGGATCGAGGATCTTGAATACCTGGGTCTTATATGTTTCAGCGTTCTGCAGCACCGCCTCGCTGGTCAGAATCTTCCGGGTTTCGCTCTTGCCGGTGGGATCGCCGATCATACCGGTAAAGTCACCGATCAGGAATATCACTTCATGCCCAAGCTCCTGAAACTGGCGCATTTTTTCGAGCAGGACGGTATGGCCGACGTGAATGTCAGGCGCTGTGGGGTCAAACCCTGCCTTGATCCGAAGCGGCGTGTCTTCAGCAAAGGACTTCTCCAACTTCTTCAGAAGCGCCTCTTCGCTGATGATCTCGACAGCGCCGCGTCTGATAACTTCCATCTGTTTTTCGGGTGACAGCATAGAGTTTATGATAACCCCATAGGGCGAGGCCCGTCAAACATAGGCCACGTCCCCTTATTCGAGTCAGTCAAGCTTGAGACCCCCGAAAAAGCCCTCAATCAGTCATCCTCGGGCTGGTCCCGGGGATCCAAATCAATTGCTGTGGATTCCCATCTTCACGGGAATGACCGAAAAAAAGTTTTCCAGTGCTCTCAGAT
>JBARHQ010000122.1:0-18650 GCA_049799315.1 Thermodesulfovibrionales bacterium
CCCCAAGATTAAGCAAATACGTGCAGCTGCAGACAAGGCCGCCTATCTGACGCAAGGCCTCCTGGCATTCAGCAGGAAACAACTGAGCAATAAGAAGCAGGTCGATCTGAACGAACATATAATAAAGACCGAGGATTTTTTTCGGACGGCAATCGGCGAGGAAATCAGATTCAGAATTAATCTGCATGAGCGTCCGATTCATGTTTATGCAGATCCCAATCAGATTGAGCAGGTCTTGATGAACCTGATAACGAACGCCCGTGATGCCATGCCGGCGGGAGGTGACCTTACGGTAACGACAGCTCCGATCAGGCTTGACGAAGAGTTTTCAATACTTCATGGGTATGGAACCCCGGGCCGGTATGGACTCATTACGGTATCTGACAGCGGCACTGGTATGGATGAGGAGACACGGAGGAGAATATTTGAACCGTTCTTCACGACCAAGGAGGTCGGGAAGGGCACAGGACTTGGGTTGTCAATCATTTATGGCATTATTAAGCAGCATGACGGGTTTATCAATGTACACAGCAAACCGGGGGAGGGAGCGACCTTCAGGATATATCTGCCGATACTCAAAGCTGCTTTACATGAGACCGAACAGCCCGAAAAGGCGTCATATCCGGAAAGAGGGTACGAGACGGTTCTTCTGGCAGAAGATGATGAGATGTTAAGGGTGCTGTCGGAGTCTGTTCTGGCGGAATTTGGGTATGAGGTGATTGTGGCCGTCGACGGCGAAGATGCCGTAAAAAAGTTTAAGGAGAACAGGGATCGTATTCAACTTTTTATTTCAGATCTTGTCATGCCAAAGAAGAACGGAAAAGAAGTTTATGACGATATCCGCAACATATGTCCTGACATAAAAACGATCTTTGTGAGCGGGTATTCTCCTGAAATCGTCCGGGATAAGGCGCCCCTTGGAAATGATGTGACAATACTGTACAAACCTATATCGCCGATGGATCTTCTGAGGAAGGTCAGAACTATCCTGGATAAAGGGAAGGCATAATCCGCTCCCGAAGGACTCAGACGACTGATGTAGTATGCCGTTCTATTTTCCTTTTCTGAGCTCTTCAAAGTTTTTGATAAATTCCGCAACCTGCATGCCGAGATATATGCACTTGATCCCATTCATGCATTCATCGGCATCTTTCCTGTCAAGATGGGTTTTCAGCTCAACCCCACCTTTTTTAAAGTCGATTATGTAAGCGTTCTTCTCAGGGCTGAAATCAAGGCTTACGGATATTCTGTTTGTCTCAATATCAGGGTACATCTCCATGATCTTGTCTTTTAATGCTACATTTGTATAGCCCATGACTATCTCCTCATGTCCCTTCCGCCGCCGCCTCTCTCCATTCCCCCGCTCCTCTGCATGCCGCCACCTCCTGCGTCCGGGGCGCCGGATCCCCGACTTCCACCCTGAGCGGGAGGGGCTGATATCCTGCCGCCGGCATAAGGAGCCTGGCGGTAGACCTTCTGTTCTTGAAATGGATTCGCGCTTCTATAACTGTTTACTGCCGGACCGGACCTCCGCTCTCCCCGAGGAGATAACTTTCCGGGGGTTGGAGGGTTGGCAGATGATCTGCCCGGTCCTGAGTTAAAGATGCGGCTGCCGGACCCCTTTGCCCCTGTACTGATGAATTTGCTGGATCTGGGGGCCCCGATCCCGGCGAATGTCCTGCCGCTGCTTCTGTGTACCGGGTCTATCCTGAACATCCTGTGGGCATTGGTGTCATTGAAGTGGTTGCTGACATGGCGCAAATGACCGTTCTCTCTGAAGTGCCTGTGGAAATCATTGAGGATGAAAAAACCACCGAACCAGAATCTGTCCCACCAGAAAGGATAGGGTACCCACGAGTAGAGATAATAGTAATCAACCGGAGGTGCATAGTAGGTTATAACCGGCGGCCCCTGGTCGTAATAGTAATTGTCAATAACGGCCTGGTCCGGATAATCGCCTGCAGGCATTTGCGTTCCAGCTGCAGAGGTATCTTCTGCTCCCGGGGTCATGGATAAATTTTCAGCGGCCTGAACATTTTCAAGGGCTTTTAACGCAGTTTCATTGTCCAGGGACAAGGTTCTGGACTGTGAGGCATAACTGATAGAGCCCCGCAGTTCCCCGATAATATCAGGTGTGACAGGATAGTCGGCGATCCAGCCGTTTCGCGGGGCTATCCCCACTGTCCCAAGCATGCTTTCAGCCTCAATCTCGGACCCGGGATGGCCCACTCCAAGCGCCTCGGCAAGTTTCAAGGCAAATGAACCCTCCCTTACCAGGGCGGCTTCAACCGGAGGGGATTCACTATAACTGTTTTGGACTCCGGTGCCCAGCAATATCAGAACAGCTAATACTGCGCCACCGATTATGAATTTAAATGCTGCTGAAGGTGTTTTCATGATAACATCTCCTTTTTTGCCATTAGCCATAAGATAACTATAGTTAGACACAAACCCGGGGAAAAGTCAGTCAGGGAACTGCCTGTCTTTCTGTAGGTTTTTTCCTAATCAGCAGGTGCTGTCGGACAGGTCTATTGATATTTCGCCGGCGTTACAAGAATAAAGAACAAGAATAAAGGGGAAAGGCTGCATTTTCTGACACCCGGAATGAGGAGCGCTTTACCCTGCACGACTGGGAACACGGCCCTAACGTTCCCCAAAAAGGTTCTTGTCTTTAAAAGGCGTAACGTATTATTATTGATTAATTTTGTTTTGGGGACGGATTAGGATAAACATCATGAGCGAAGATCGGCGACAGGATATTATAGAGAAAGAGCAGCTTGAAGCGCGCCTTGCTGCCGTAGAGGCAGAGCGGGATTATTACCGTATGGCTGCTGAGAAACTAGGTCAGAAATCCCTTGCCGATGCCCAGGACTACTCCAGGATTATCCGCCGGAGTAAAGAGACTGAAGAAAAACTTCGCCTCTGCGAAGAGGGACTTGCAAAAACAGTTGCAGAGCAAACAGCGGAGCTTTTGCGTGCCAATAAGGGGCTGCGTGAGAGTGAGGCCACCTACCGGGGGATAATCGACAGTTTCAGTGAGGCTGTTTATATTATCGATGAGCAGGGTAAGTTTGTAGACGTGAACAAAGGCGCTGAGCGCATGTATGGCTATACGCGTGAGGAACTGATCGGTATGTCTCCTGCAGACGTATCAGCTCCCGGCAAGAATGATCTGCCTGCTGTTATGGAGAAGTGCCTGCGGGCATTCTCCGGAGAGCCGCAGGAACTGGAGTTCTGGGGGCTGGCAAAGGATGGACGCATCTTTCCGAAGGAAGTGCATGGCTGCCCGGGGGAATACTTCGGGAAAAAAGTGATCGTAGCAATCGCTCAGGATATTACCGAACGAAAACAGGCTGAAGAGGCCCTGCGTGAAAGTGAAGGGTTATACCGTCTTTTAACTGAGGTATCTCCAAATTCGATTTCGGTTGCAGACACTGCGGGTATCGTCCGGATGTTGAACCGGAAGGCTCTTGAGCTGTTTGGACATGGGCACGAGTCTGAGGTGATCGGAAGGAGTATGTTTGAATGGGTCTCGGCAGAGAGTCAGGCAATAGCCGCTGCCGCCTTCCAGGAACTCTTCCGGAAAGGTTCGGTCATCGGCCTCGAACTGAAATTCCTGCGCAAGGACGGCGCTGAATTCATGGGGGATGTCAATGCCTCAATCCTGAACGATGCCGAGGGCCGGCCAAAACTGGTTATTCTCGTGACGTCAGATATTACACAAAGAAAGCGTGCTGAAACAGAGCGGCTGAAACTTCAGAAGCTTGAGGCGATCGGTACCCTGGCAGGAGGCATTGCCCATGACTTCAACAACCTCCTGCAGGGTGTCTTCGGGTATATCTCGATGGCCCGGATGAAGATCGGCGAAAAGGAAAAAGCGGCTGCGATGCTTGAACAGGCAGAAAAGGCGCTGAACATGTCGGTAAACCTGACAACACAGCTGCTGACCTTTTCAAAGGGTGGGAAGCCGGTGAAAAAGAGGATAGAGCTGAAGCCGGCAATAGAAAATGCGGCAAAATTTGCTTTGAGCGGTTCACGGTGCGACTGCCGGATGGTGATAGCCGAAGACCTCTGGCCTGCAGATGCAGACGAGGGGCAGATCGGGCAGGTGCTCCAGAACATTGTCATGAATGCAAGTGAGGCAATGCCTGCCGGAGGGTCGATAGGGATTTCAGCAGAGAATATTGAAATCCCGAAAGGTGAAAACCCCTTATTACCTGAGGGTGGAAGCTTTGCCAGGATAAGCGTGAGGGATACCGGTATCGGAATCCCTGAGCAGTACCTCCCAAAGATCTTTGACCCCTACTTCACGACCAAGCAGAAGGGCAGCGGCCTGGGGCTTGCGACATCCTTTTCCATAGTGAGAAACCATGGTGGCATCATTGAGGCTGTTTCTGAGCATGGAGAGGGCAGTGCGTTTACGATTTATCTGCCTGCCCTTGACGCAGGAGAACCAGTCGGGCAGGCGGCTTCTGATGCGGTTTCCGGTGGAACGAGAAGGATTCTCCTGATGGACGACGAGGAGCTGGTCCGTGACATAGCAGGCGAAATGCTTGAGGCCCTCGGTCATAGAGTGGAGTACGCAAAAGACGGGAAAGAGGCGGTAGAGAAATATGCAGAGGCAATGCAAACCGGGAATCCCTTTGATATCGTTATCCTGGACCTGACAATCAAAGGGGGCATGGGCGGCGAGGAGACTATCAGAAAGATCCGGGAAATAGCTCCTGAGGTCAAGGCAGTTGTGTCGAGCGGATATGCCGATAACCCGGTTGTGTCTGATTGCCGGGCCTATGGTTTTGTGGCTTCCCTGAACAAGCCCTACAGGATTGAGGCGCTCAGAGATTGCTTGAATATGCTGCTTTCATAGCCGAACTTCCGGCAATGGGGTGAGAGAGGGGAGTTGAACCCCAGGTTAGATTTCGGATATTATCTTCTCATTAAAGTCCCGATGGCCATAAGGACCGTTCCATTCGTCATGAAGATGAGGTTCAGCACTGCGCTCACCGCATGAAGCCTCCTGAATTCCGCCCGCATCGGATGATCGACAGCAGTGGTTTCGAAAGACACCCCCCGCTTTACCTCCTGTATCTGCGGATAAAGGCCGACCCGGACATATATTGCAATGGAAAGTGCCAGAACTGCCAGTCCAACAGACACCTTGAAGGCGGTCATTGTCAGCGACGGGTACGCCGTCAGAAGAAGCAGGAGCGCGAGCCCGGCGATCACGATGGTAAAAATGAAATATGGGGGGAAAAGAGTCCCAACAATATCGCCCGCCTTGTCTCTGCTGTATGTCTTGAATATTGCCGGAGTAACCACGAAGGTAAAAATGAAAACTCCCCCTGTCCACAAGCCGAGGATGAGAATATAAAAAAAGTACCCTAAGTTCTTCATCTGTTTATTCTACCTCATGGTCATGCCGAATCCTATACACGGCATATTGATACTCAATAGCGACGGCAGGGGTACGTCGCAACGCACCCCTGCACCTGAACAGTTCGGCAAACCGTGTCGAATTCGTTGCCCGGAATTATAAGCTCAATGTGAGCTCAACGTGAGGGGTTTGCCTTCAGTTTTTTCTTTCTTTGCCTGTCTTTTTTCTTTCAGGGTGTGCTGCGGTTTCTTCTTTGCATTTGCTTTTTGCTTGTCTTTTTCTTTGCTCATGTAACGCCTCCTTTATAAGACCTGCTAAGATCTATCCTCATTCTACCTCATTCTCCAGAATAGTCAACATGAAGTACCCCCTCTTGCAGCGTTTGATGATGCCTTGAATCGCATTAGGGAGAGCCTTACAGAACATTTCGAAGTAGTTTTCTGCGGCGGTCTGAAACCCCTCTCTCTTCATTGTAGGGTTGGAGTACCAAGGGCGGTTTGGAAAGTAATACATGAATATATATGTAAAAGGCACATCCCTCACATGATTTTGTCCTTTGAGTGCGACTACCATGCACCTTACCCCCACATAATGTCTTTGCCACGAGCCAGCACGACCTGCCTGCCTTCTCATTAACCGCGGGGCATAATGAATCCTTTCCATGACCGCAGTTATTGTAATTCCAGCATTGCATATTCCTGTTACTTTCCATAATCCTTTCCCCTTTCTGGAAAACGATCCACATTACACGCGCATATGTACCTTAACACAGAAGCTCACTATTGATTTTATTGAAGTCACTTAGCGGAACACTTCATCCATTCCTGCGTCACCGCAAGCTTTTTAACGTCTGCCGTCAATCTTTCTTGTCACGCGGGCGACCGCCCGCTATGAGATTGCGCCTGTTCAGGTGGACCCCTGCCCGGCAGCGCAGCCGTAGCAGTGGTCGCCGGTCCTTATTTCTCTGTTTGCCAGACGCTCAAAAACAAAGTCCTGAATATGCTGCGGGCAGGCGCTGTTCAGGTTAAGTCCCAGCACCTGATTGAAATCGCAGTCGTGGAGCGTCCCGTCCCATCCGACGCTTATGAGGTGCCTGCACATCAGACCATCCAGCGTCGCAGGATTAAATGAGTCTTCAAGCGTCTTCAGATATTTTCCCAGGGAACCTGTTTTTTCGAGATGATTCCTGAACCTGCCGATAGGCATATTTGAAAAGACAAAAAGACGGTCAAAGGTTACGTCATGCCTTGCCGCAAGCTCCCGACGGTAGTCGTCCTCAAGACTCTTTTGCTCAGCGGCCAGAAACGCACCGGAAGGGTTATAAACAAGATTCAGGTTGTTTCCGCCGCTGTCGTTTCCATAGCCAAGGCTGTTGAGTAGTTTTATCGCTTCGATGCACTTTCGAAAAGCCCCCTCTCCTCTGACCCCGTCCACACCGCGCTCTGTGTAACAAGGAAGAGAGGCTGTTATCTCGATATCATGCTTACGGTAGAATTCAGGTAGAGATTCAAACCCCTTTTCGAAGAAGACGGTAAGATTTGAACGGACAATTACGTGGCAACCCGCCTTTTTTGCCTCTGTTGCCAAATAGGTGAAATGCGGGTTCAGTTCCGGGGCCCCGCCGGTGATATCGAGCGTTCGTATATCGTGATTGTTCAGCACGGCAAGGATCAGATCAACAGTATCTTTTTCCATCATCTCGGCCCTGTTAGGCCCGGCGCCCACATGGCAGTGCCCACAGGCCATGTTGCATCGGTAGCCGATGTTGACCTGCAAGATTTGAAGCCCCGTCGCATTGAGGGGGGACTTCAGGACTTCCGATAGCTTATTACTGAATTCCATTTATTGAGCACATATTGCTTCAGTATACAACATGACGTACAATTACAGTATAATCCACACGGGACAGCAGCTCAACCAAATATGTAAAAAAGTATAAAGGGGCTGCTTAGCAGCACCACTCAGGAGAGGACGAAGCTCCGGTGACTATGATATCGGTAATTATCCCTGCGCTGAACGAAGCGGCAAACATCAGTACATGCATTGAAGCTGTATGTGCCGAAGGCGGTGAGATTGAGATCATCGTTGCTGATGGCGGGAGCACCGACAACACGAGACCCCTTGCCTCCGGCTATCCGGGGTTGAAAGTCGTTGAATCGAAAAGAGGCAGGGGCATTCAGATGAACACCGGGGCGTTTGCGGCATCAGGCGATGTCTTTATCTTTCTCCATGCGGACACCACCCTTGAAAAGGGCTGGTCTCAAAGCATTCGGGAAACACTGGAGGACGGCTCCTTTGCCGGTGGCGCATTCACCTTCTCTGTTGATAATCCCTCATCGAAATACAGGCTTGTGGAAGCATGGGTGCAGATGCGGTGCGCTCTTTTCGGATTGCCCTATGGTGACCAGGCTATATTCATCAGAAAGGATATTTTCAGAATATTGGGAGGGTATCGGGATATCCCTCTCATGGAGGATGTCGACCTCATCGGGAGAATGAAAAAAATCGGCAGGATTGCTATTTTGGATAAGAAGGCCTTCACTTCAGGCAGACGCTGGACGGAGAACGGGCTGGTTAAAACGGCGTCAGTTAATCAGATCACCATGCTGCTCTACAAGCTCGGGGTCAGTCCTGAAAGACTATACCGGCTCTATTACCGATGAACAATAAGAACCTCTACGGCATCATGATCAAGTATCCTGAACCGGGCAGGGTAAAGACCCGGCTGGCCAGAGATCTCGGCCCGGAGAAGGCCGCTCTTATCTGCAGGCAGTTGACTGAGCGTGTCATGGAACAAACCGTACCGGTCATCGGTGAGTACCACCGGTCTGTTTTCTATGATCCGCCGGAGAGAAGACAGGACTTTGTGTCCTGGCTTCCCAATGAGAATTTTACAGCTCAAAAAGGCAGCAATATCGGTGAGAGAATGGATAATGCGATCCGATATCTTTTGGAGAACGGCGCCGAAAAGGCGGTCATTACCGGCGCGGACATACCGGATCTTGCAAACGGGATCATCATGCAGGCATTAAAGATGCTCGACCATGCAGACGTTGCAGTTGGCCCTGCCCGCGATGGAGGCTATTACCTCATCGGCTTGAAATCCCCCATGCCTGAGCTCTTTCGTAACATCCACTGGAGCACCGGGGATGTTTTTGCAGAAACAGTCAGTATCCTTAAGCGTTCAGGCAAAAGCTTCGGAGTCCTTCCTGTGCTTTCAGACCTTGATACCATTGAAGACCTCGCTCAGATTATCATATAGATACATCTGACGGCATCGGCAGTGAAGTGGTCCCCAGCTGTCAATGACCCGCCGCACTGCCCCACAGCTCTTTCAGCCGACGATCACGGCCGCAGGTGGTTCGATAGTATTTGTAACGGATCGGGTTCTTTTTGTAATAGTGCTGGTGATAATCCTCGGCAGGGTAGAATTCGGTGGCCTGAGCAATCCCGGTTACGACAGGTTCCCTGAAGGTCTTGTCCATTTCCAATTGTGCCTTTGACTGCAATGCCAGTCTGTGCTGTTCCTCGCTATGATAAAAGATGGCGCTTCTATACTGATTCCCCGAATCGCAAAACTGCCGGTCTTTCGCGGTCGGGTCGATGTTGTGCCAAAAGACATTCAGGAGCTTCTCGTAGGTCACTTTTGCCGGGTCATAGACGACCTGAACTGACTCGGCATGCCCGGTTCCCCCTGCCGAGACCTCTTCGTACGTGGGATTTTTTTTATGTCCGCCGGTGTAGCCGGAGGTGACCGAAACCACGCCTGGAAGCTCGTCAAACGGATGCTCCATGCACCAGAAACAGCCGCCTGCAAAGGTCGCTTTCTCAAGACTGGTTGCTGACATGACCGTGGTAACTGATATGAGTATGACTGACATTCCGATCATTGCGTTAACAAGCATTTTCATTCTGTCTCCTCCCTGTAACAGGTTTATTTCTTCGTTGCCACGAATTGCAGGGCAGCGGAATTCATGCAATAGCGCAGCCCCGTCGGCTTGGGGCCGTCGTTAAACACGTGCCCGATATGACCGTTGCAGCGGCGGCAGATCACCTCAGTGCGGCGGGAGAAGAAGGTATTATCAGGTCGGGTGATTATGTTCCCGGCAGCGATTGGGGCAGTAAAACTCGGCCAGCCGGTACCGGAATCGAATTTATCCTCAGACCGGTACAGATCGAGCCCGCAGGCGGCACAACGGTAAATGCCGTGCTCATAATGCTTATCGTATCTTCCGGTGAAAGCCCTTTCAGTACCCTTCTTCCGCAGGATATGGTACTGTTCAGGAGTCAGCAGTTTTTTCCACTCTTCTTCGGTTTTAACAACAGTTTCGCTCATGATATAGTCTCCTTTTTCAGCGGAATATACCTTGATCGGCGACGGCGATGTTACGCTTGCCGCCCCTGCCGGGGTTTCCATTCCGCCGGGAAAGACCAGGCCGCCGGCGATGAGACCGGTCAGCAGGAACCCCATAAGTAAGGTCGAACATTTCATGTAATACCTCCTTTGTTTTCGAGCGTTCGGGGCCAGTTTTTATCGGCCCCCACTTTTTTCAGTCGATACTGCAGGCCCTTCCCCTGAGGCTGAAGAAAAACTTCAGAGTTTTCTTGACTTTGTCCGAGAAGATCTTCCCTGAAAAGTAATTGCCCACAACCCGCTTGTTTATCTCGGCAAGTGTTGGATATGGATGCACTGCACCGGCAAGAGCAGAGAGCTTCACCCCGCTATTCAGCGCAGCGACCCATTCGCTGATCAGCTCCCCTGCATGCAGTCCGAGAATCTGCACCCCGAGCGGTCTTTCCCTTTCATCGAGCACGAGCTTGATCCTGCCGAGCCCTTCGCCTTCAGTCAGGCTCCTGTCGTTCATTCTGAACTCCTCTGTCCAGACAAAATGCTTCAATCCAGCGTCCCTGGCCGCGGTCTCGTTCATTCCTATATTCGCAAGCTCCGGATCAGTGTAGGTGCACCAGGGAAAAAAGGTGTAATCAGCCTTGCGGGGCAGATGCAATATCGCGTTCGTCAGTACGACTCCTCCTTCGTAGCCCGCCGCATGAGTGAACTGATAATTCCCGGTAACGTCTCCGGCGCCGAAGATATGTTTCTGCGTTGTCCTCATTCTGCTGTCAAGCTTGAGTCCCTTGTCGTCATACTCAATCCCGGCGTTCTCCAGTGCCAGTCCTTTGAGATTAGGCTCCCGGCCGAGGGCAACAAGGATCGCTTCTGCTTTGATTTCCCCAATCGTTCCGTTTTGAAACTTGACCGTCACCTGCCGCTCTGTGCCAAGATCTTTGACAAAGAGAATGTCTGTATTGAGATAATAGTTCACTCCTTCAGAAGCAAGGTTCTGCATTACGGCATCAGCCATGTCCCTGTCCTCTTTACCGAGGATCTGACCGCTCCGCTGTATGACCGTGACTTCAGTGCCCAGCCTGCGGAATGCCTGTGCCATCTCGGTCGAGATGGGGCCCGCGCCGAGCACAATCATTGACTTCGGCAGGCGGTCGAGATAGAAGATATCCCTGTTTGTCAGAAACGGGGTCTGCGCAAGACCTTCTATCTTCGGGATTGCGGGTGATGAACCGGTTGCAATGACCCAGTTTTTCGCTGAGACATCTTTTCCGTTCAGGCTGACGGTATGGGCGTTCCTGAATATGGCGTTGCCGAATTCGACTTTTGCACCGAGGCCGCAGAATCTTCTGACGGAATCGTGTTCCTGAATAGTGGCGATAACAGACCTGATCCGGGTCGAGACATCCCTGAAGTCCACAGGCCTTATCTCATGCCGGGGGAGACCGAATCGGGATGCGTTCTTCATCAGATGATATACATGGGCGGTTTTGATCAACGTCTTGCTCGGAACGCAGCCATAATGGAGGCAGTCGCCTCCAAGTCTGTCTTCTTTATCGATAAGCAGAGGCTTTGCGCCGAACCGGGCCGCACCCGCAGCAATAGTAAGGCCCGCTGAGCCACCGCCTATAATGCCTATGTCATAATCATAGTCGCTCATACATACCTCTCTTTTATTCCATAGTTATCTTGCATTTGCATAAAAAAGCAAGCCGCAGCAGACGGAAATGCCGAAAAAGTCCTGCCTGCAACACCTCACAGACATTTAATGGGCCTGCCAGCCTTCTTTATGAAATTCACTTGCAGTCAGGTCTGCGTTTACGTGAATCATAATTAAATCATGTTGTCATTGCAGGACGTTTGAGATGTTTCCGGATGCTGCAATGCAACACTACCGTGTGCTTATCCTGATGATAGCTTTTTTTTCTGATAGAGTGAAATTATTTTTTTCGTCGCAATCGGGAAGATGCCCAGGACAACAAAGGAGATAATCAGCCCCGGAGAAAGGATTCCGGATACCGTTTCGATCTTTGCCAGTTCCTTGCCTGCATTTACATACATAATTGTCCCCGGCAGCATCCCCAACTGTGATACCCAGAAGAATCTCGGGAGAGGCATCTTCGTAAGCCCCATCACCAGATTGATCAGCCAGAACGGGAATATGGGGATCATCCTGATGGTGAAGAGATAAAAAGCCCCCTCTTTTTCGATTCCAGTATTCACTGTTTCCAATATGTTGCCGAACTTCGTCTGGACCCAGTCACGCAGAATGAACCGGGAAACAATACAGGCAAGGGTTGCGCCGACCGTGCTCGCAACAGAGACCACGAGGGTGCCGGTCCAAAGACCGAAGAAAGCGCCTCCCGCAAGGGTCAGAATCACTGCCCCCGGCAGGGACAGGGAGGCCGCCAGCACATAGATAGCGGCATATCCCAGGATTACCATCAGCCGGTGTTCGGAATAGAGTGGGACAAACTTATCCCGCGATGCCTTTATGTACGAGAGCGTCAAGTACTGTCCGAGGTCGAATACCCTGTAGGCAACGACCGCGGCAACCAGCACCAGGCCGATTATTATCTTCTGAGAAACCTTCCTTTTCTTGTCATCCATGCCGCTGCAATTCCATTCCCCTTCAGGTCAATAACAGCTTATCAGATTTTAATGCATTATTAAAGTAATGAAGGGACATAGTCTTAGGGTATAATGGGGTAAAGGGACCCGTCATGGGAGATTTCGGGGCGATATTACAGGGAGGCAGAGCGAGTCGATGAAGACGAAAAGTAAGACATTCTTAATCGGAAGAACAGGGTTTGTCATTGCCCTGCTTGCAGGTCTTGCCGCCCTCCTGTCGGGGCCCGGTACGAGCTACGGGCTATGGAACTACCGGACCGGCATCTCTGTGCTGCGGTGGGCTGCGTATGGAGGGATCGTCGCGGCGGCCCTGTCCCTGATCGGGCTCATAGGCTCACTCCGCATTGTTATAGTCCGGGGTTTCCTGTGGGCTCTCCTGGGGGTCGTCATAGGTGGTTTTATCGCAGGTCTCGTGCTTCACTGGAAACAGGTGGCGGAGAGCGTACCGCGGATTAACGACATCACTACCGACACTGAGAATACCCCGCAGTTTGTTTCAATCCTTAGGCTTCTCAAGAGTCATGATAATTCTCCTGTTTATCGGGGAGAGGAGGTGGCCGCCCAGCAGCGGAAGGCATATCCGGACATCATACCGCTCATTCTCCCTGTTCCCCCGGATCCCGCCTTCGAAAGGGCCATGGCAGTGGCAAGACAGCTGGGATGGCAGATCATCGATGCTGACAAGAAGGCGGGGCGCATCGAAGCTGTTGATACGACTTTTTGGTTCGGGTTCAAGGACGATATTGTGATCAGACTCAGGCAACAAAATTCAGGGAGCCGGGTCGATATCCGGTCTGAATCCCGCGTCGGTGTGAGTGACCTCGGAAAAAACGCGGAAAGGATACGGAAATTTCTCCGGGCGATGAAGGAGGGGAAATGACGCCTGGCTGCCGCTTAATATGCCGCGAGTAAGAGCTATTGAACCATTGTCGTTTATGTGATTTACTTTTTCGCCGTTGATGCGGCCTTATCCCGGCAGCTTGGCAGCGAGGACTTCGACTTTTTCGATAACAGGCGGTTGGGCCAGCATCTCGGCTGCCTTTGCCATCAGCGCAGCGGCCACACGGCCGGAGAGATGGGCCTGACGACCTGCCTCGTCAGGAAAGGCATCGAAGATACCAAAGGTCGATGGCCCAAGACGAATCGCAAACCAGGCGATTGTGGCCGGCTCCTCCATGACTACCGCGAGACCTCCGCGGAGAAATTCCTCCACTTCAGCCTCCTTCCCGGGTTTTGCCTCCAGTCGGACAAATAGCGCTGTCCTAAGCATGATATACTCCTTTCTTGAGAAAGCAGAATCTTTTTCTTTGCACGTTCCTTGATTACAACTTATCACAAAACTCAAACAAGTCAAGCGTGATGAATAGCGTGATGAACATTGCTCAGCAGCCGATCATTTGGTGCCGACCGGAGATTTTGATATACTGTATATATTAACCGCTGAGATCGGGCGGAATGAAAAGGAGAAGAGAAAGATATGGCAAGTCTAAAGAAAGCGGCTGCGAAGAAACCTGCAGCCAAGAAGGCGGTGACACCTAAAGTGAAAACCAAAAAAACGGCAGTGGCGAAAAAGGCGGTAACAAAGAAAGCGGCTGACCAGAAGCCGGCAATAAAAAAAGGTAGCAAACTCGCGTGCCAGGTTTGTGGGTTTGCGGTGACGGTGGACCGTGTCTGCGGCTGTCCGGAAGAGACCCATTTCATATGTTGCAAGACGCCGATGAAGCTCAAGCGGCCTGCAGCGAAAAAGAAATAGGCCCGGGTGTCCGGGGCACGGTGCATCGTGCCCCTATTCCCCCCCGAGACCGTGGTCCAGCAGTTTCGCCATACGTGCCAGGTGCTCCTTCTCCTCTGCCGCGAGTCTTGTGAAGACCTCTTGTGCCTGTTCCCCGGGAACAGTTCTGCTCATCTTGATGTAGAGGTCGTAGGAGTCGGTTTCGAGGGCCATACACAGTTCGAGCAGGTCCTGCAGCGTCCTGTCTTTTGCCCAGGCCAGAGCCTCGGCCACGGCCACATTGCCCTCCATCCGGGTTCCCGGTTCCTTTGCCACCGGCATGCCCAGGGGAAAATCCGGTCCTGGTTCCCTGCCTGTGACGTCGCGAAAGAGCGACTGGAGAGTTCCTTTGTGGTGTTCTTCCGCCTTGACCAAATCGTCGAAGAGACCGGCTGAGCCCGGTTCCGAATGAATGTCCGCGACCTCAGTGTAAAACTTCCGGGACCCTTCCTCGAGCAGCCATGCCAGCGCGATCAGCTCGCCTGCATCAGCTGCCCCGGTGAAGAAGGCCATGCCCGCCTCGGGCAACCCGGCTGCGGTCAGTCCCTGCCACGCCTTGATCCCGCCTGCCATGCTTGCCACGTTCCTGAAACCAGCGGTCCCGAGTACCGACGCAGCCGCCCGGCTGCGCACGCCCGATGATCAATAGGTGATCGTTGGTTTTAACGGATCGAGTTCCTTCGCCCTGTCGAAAAGCTCGGTCAGGGGAATCAGTTTTGCACCGGGAAGGTGCCCATGCCGGTATTCTCCCGGCTGCCTCACATCGACCAAGTTATACTCGCCCGGCATGTGCGCGTCAAGCAAGTCCCTCACCTGCTGAGGGGTCATGGTATCGATGGATCTGAAGTAATCACGAATGCCCATACTGTTCCTCCTTCTCCTCAGTGGTCGCTTCGTTGCGCTCCCCGGAGACCTGAAATTTATTCATGAAGGACCGGTCAATCCAATCCTTGAGCTTCCACGGGAGCCACCCGTACCAGCTAAAGTTTTCCCGCGTCAGTATTCCACGGTCGTTGCCCATATTGAAGATGAGCATGAACTTCTGCTGGGGCTCGAATGGGACAAGCCCGCCTGCACCGAACGAGGCCAGAATGTTCTGAGACAGGATCCTGTTTTCCCGCACCGCGTATACCCCAACCTTGGCCAGCGGCCGGGGCTCAAAGCAGATGGCGTCCCCGCCTCCAAAGATCTCGGGATATGCCGTGCTCTGGAGAAAGCGGTTCACCAGAAGGCCACCGTCGGGGCCGACGGGAAGGCCGGAATCCTTAAAAAGAGATGACGTCCGTATGCCGGTGGCGACGAGGACAATATCAGCCTGCAGGCTTTCACCGGTGGTGAGAGCCACCTCGTTCTTTCCTGTCCGTTCTGCATAGTGGCCGTCGCGCACGACGATCCCGCGCTGCAACAGGGAGCGCCGCGCCAGGGCCTGCAGCCGCCTTGGACGGCCCGAGAGCAGCTCTTTCCCCGTGATGACCGTGATCTGCGCCTGTCCGCCCTGGTCCTGTACGAGCCGCCAGGCATTCCCCGCGATCTCCACGCCTGCGGGCCCGCCGCCGATCACCACGATCCTGGTCCGTCCCTGCCGCAGACGGGCGATGATGGCCCTCCGGGCGAAGAGAAGAGAGACGATTGGTTTCACGGGAAAGAGATTCCCGCCATCCTGCTCCCCCGGCGGGAGGACCACATCGCTGCCGGTATTGAATGAAACAACGTCATACCCGATTGTCCTCCCCGACTGCAGAAAAAGTTCCCGTTCAATAGGATCCACCCTGATCACCCTGTCCTTAATGAACTCTGCGCCTCTGTCTGTGACCGTTCTTCTTATATGAAAGCGGATGTCCTGGGGCCGGTAGGTGCCTGCCAGGAGGCCAGGGCCCATCCCGGAATAGTAATGGTAGGGCGAGGCCGAGACCAGGGTCACGCGAACTCCCCGGTCCACATAGTCGCGGCAGTCTGCAAGCATGGTCAGGTGGGCGTGTCCTCCTCCCACGAGTACAAGATGTTTCGGTATGGTCAGTCCGCTCCTCATGGTTACTTTAGAACAATTATACATGATCTCAGTCTGAGGGGCACTTGCCGAGCGACACCCCCGATCGCCTTTAAGCCGGAGATAGAGCGTGGGATAATGAGAGAAAATGAGGGCGGGTTGATATTCAGGAGAGGACGATAAACAGGTCCCTGTGCATTGTCAGCCGGAAGAAAGCAGTTCTTCTGCGAATCTCTCAATAAGGTAGGCGAGATATTCTATATCGATGTGATCTTCTGCGCTGCTGTCGAACAGCAGCTTGCAGTCTGCATCGAACTCCTCATCGGCAACCCAGAAGGAGAGATAGAGCGGCACGTGAGGCAGAAGGTTGAAACGGCAGATATAGTCAGCCTTGATCTTGCCCCTGGCTTCAACGCCGTCCAGTGACGCGCAGCGCTGCTTCAAGCCATTTAAGTCTCTCCTGAAGCCTACCGCGATCTTTTTCTCAGCGTTGCTCTGGAAGGCCTTTACCAGGGAGGCGGTATGAGGGAAGAGCCCCAGAGGAAGCCACTCTCCGGTCAACGGTTTTCTCCCCCTCTTTCGCACGTAATCACAGAGAATGATCTTTGCCCACAAGTCCCCGCACCATACATCATCCCGGAACAGACCCTCTTTCTTCAGTTCGTACTCCGTGTTGATCATTTTCAATGCGATTGTTTCCCTGCCGTCTACGGATATATACATCCCACCGATGGCCCCGGCCGTCTCCCTGAAGTCTACCTTAACAGCTTCATTTTCGAGTTCGCGGCTCACTTGCTCATAGCTGCTGAAAGACGAAGCGCCGGATTGCAGTTGCCCTTCGGCAGTCTTCTCTTCCCCCATAAAGGGACATTCAGACAGGCAGGCCTGGGATTTCTTTACCTTCAGCGCAAAGGCGATACAGGTCGGCAGGCCGCACTGGCCGCAGTTTGTTCCCGGAAGCTTTTTATATATCGCGATCACCGTAATGCTTGCAGTTACTTTATATGTTCGACAAATCCAGCCCCCATTCCAACGGCTTTTTCGCACTCTTTTGGAAATATTTCCTGATGTCTCAGTGCCTTCTTTTCAGGATCAAAACGCTCTGAAACCACCTTTGAATAATCATCAAACTGATACGTATCACAGCTGCACATATACTCCGAAGCCCCGAATAGCACCCTGAATATTGTTTCATGAAGTTTGAAGTGATGAACATAGCCGCGTTCTGTCATCAGTTCCTCCGGGGTATTCATCGTATAGATGAACCCCGTCTTGATTTTTTTGGGAAATAGCGACTGGGGAGGATTGGTATAGGTCAGATACGGAAACAGTAAACGCTCCATGAATGATCTCATCTCTCCGGAAACTGTCCCAAAATAGATCGGGGAGCCCAGGATGATGGCATCGGCTGTTTCAATTTGCCTGAATACGGGTGTCAGGTCATCTTCCACCGCGCACCTGCCATAACTCTTGCCACCTTTGGTCTTACAGGCAAAACAGCTTATGCATCCTTTAAAGTCCAGGTCATACAGGTGTATGAGTTCTGCTTCTGCGCCCTGTGCTGCAGCTCCTTCAAGGGCCTTCTCAAGCAATGTCGCCGTGTTCCCTTTTTTCCTTGGACTTCCATTAAATGCGATAACTTTCATTGTTCGTATCTCCCGTGTATTGCTGTTAGAGGTTATTTCAGCCTGAGCCTGCTCATGATCAGGCCTGCATATCTGTTCAGAAAATGGCCGCGGGAAAGAGATGAGAAAACAGATGGCCTTCTCATGCCGATGCGTTCAAGGAGTTCACGGATCTCAGGGTCATCACCAGAGGAAAGGCCCTTTCTGAGCACTTCGAGACAATCAGTCCTGCGTTCAGCCTTCAGGTAGATCTTCCCGAGATTCAGATAATGCAGAGGGTCACCGGGGTCTTGATCTATAGCTTCACGGCAAAGCCTTGCAGCTTCTGATATCATTCCTCTCTCTGTCGCAATGCAGAGGCCAAGGTATGACTGGGTATGAGGGGTCTTTTTTATGGCGTATGCCTTTTCAAAGCACGCAAGAGCGCCAAGGGTATTGTTTTCCCTGAGCAGGGCTCTCCCTTTTTGGAGCAGTCCGTCTGAACTCGAAGCATCATCCATGGTGATTCTATTATAAAGCCTGAGGCCTTCGCATACCAGCTCATTTTCATCTGACGGGGGCACGGCACGACCGTGCTCCCGTCACCCTGCACCTGTAGAATTATCCCCCAAATGTTCTTGTCTTTAACAGGCATAAAATTCACGGTGCCATGAAACCGGCCGCTACATTATTGCTGGCGGAACCCCGGGGGCATGTATCAAAGCAGGATTTTGAGAGGACCGTTTCCGTTGCGCAAAGCAGGGGGTTTGAAGTGGCAGGTGATCCGGACATACGACGCAGTCACGCGGTCCTGTTGCGGGCGGTTGGAATACAGGCTATCTCGGTCTGAGCCTTTAACAACGATGCAATACAATAAAGATGTAGGGGCGAACGGGTGTTCGCCCAAGACAGGGCGATCCGCCGAATCGCCCTTACGG
>JBARHQ010000123.1:0-4752 GCA_049799315.1 Thermodesulfovibrionales bacterium
CGCCTTGATTCCTGTCTGCAGCGGTTCGTGGACCGACTTACGCTCGATAATACCCGGAGCGACGACGTCGACAGCGCGGAAATCCTTTGTATTGATCGGGCCTTTGCCATCTATCGGCTGCCCGATGGCATTAATGACCCTGCCCTTGAGCGCATCGCCTACAGGCACGGACATGATTCTGCCGGTCCGCTTGACGATGTCACCCTCGTGAATAAGCTGGTCGTCGCCAAAGAGAACCGCGCCGACTGCATCTTCTTCGAGGTTCAGGGCCATGCCCATGACGCCGCCCGAAAACTCAAGCAACTCGGATGCCATGCATTTTTCAAGTCCGTATACCCTGGCGATACCGTCACCGACAGAGATGACCGAACCGATCTCGCTCACGTCGACCTTCTTTTCGAAGTCCATGATCTGTTTTCTTAAAAGCTCACTGATCTCGTCTACTTTGATCTCCATCTGATTACCCCTTTATAAGCTCATCTTTTAAAAGCCTCAGCTGGCCTTTAATACTGCTGTCATACATCGTACTGCCCACCTTGACCAGCACCCCGCCAAGCAGGGAAGGATCAAGCACGGTCTCCAGATCGACGTCCCTGTCGATCAGCTTCTTCAAAGACGCCTTCAGACGGTCCAGATGCGCCGGACTCAGCTCAACCGGGCTCAGGACCGTTGCCTGTGCGCGTTTATTTTTTTCAAGATATATCTGCGTCGCGCCCCGGACAACATCAGCCAGCGCGGCGATTACGCCGGTCTGCGTCATGTGCATGACGAACTGCAGCACCTTATCCGACAGCCCGACCCTGGCGGCCACCGCCTTCAGTGCCTTTTCCCTGTCCGCAGCTGAAAAGGCAGGGTTCAGCAGCAGGCCGTTGAATTCGGCACTGCCCCCCATGAGCTGTCCCACGACACCCAGTTCAGCCAGCGCTTGCGGCATCTGGTCCAGGCCGATGGTATTGACGAATATCTTCGCATATTTTTTTGCTTCTTTTACCGGTTTCACTATTTGCCCTCGATCTTTGCTAAAGATTCTTCAAGCAGTCTGACCTGCTCATCTTTCGTCATCTTTTCCCGGATCTTCTTCTCGGCAAGCTCCATCGCAATGAGGACCGCTTCTTCCTTGATCGCCTCTTTGGCCCGCTTGATCTCGTAGTCGATATTATTTTTCGTCTGTTCGAGTATCTTTGCCTGCATGCCCTCACCTTCTTCAACCAGCCGGGCCTTTTCACTCTCTCCGGACTGGCGGGCGTAGGCAACGATTTCCGCGATCTCCCTGTCCTTGACTTTCAGGCGCTCCTCAACCTCGGCAAGGGCTTTTTCGGCAAGCGCCTTCGCCTCTTTGGCTTCTTTGAGCGTCTGCTCGATCAGTTCGGTCCTTTTCCTGAAATATCCCTTGATATCCATCTTCTTCATCATGAAGATCACGAGGACAACCAGGGTAAGGAAATTGACGACAGGCCAGAGATAGGCCTTGAACAATGAAATCTCATGAGCCTCGGCAGGAGTTCCGCCTCCGCTGGCATGACTTATCGAGGCTGCAATGATAAAGGTTATGCACGCAGGAAAGAGGACACCAAACAGCCTTTTACTCTTCACTGCCCGCTGGTCTCTATTCACTTTTTTCATTATGCATTTACCAGCTTTCTGACAATCTCATCAGAGAATTTCTCGACATCTGTCCTGAGGGCCTGCCGAGCCTTTTCGACCTCTTTCCTGAGATCTTCCCGGGCCGCCTGAAGCATCTCTGTGGCCCTTGCCTCAGCACCGGAGAGGGCCTGCTTCTGTTTCTGTCCCCCTTCGCCTCTCATCGACTCAAAAACTTCCTTTGCCTTGTGACGGGCCTCAGCAAGCTCCTGATGCATGCGCGCAAGCCCCTCCTCTTTCCGGTCGCTCATTGCCTTTGCCGCATCGAGGGACGATTTCACGGTATCCTCCCGTTCTTTGAATACCTTAAGGAGCGGCTTGAAAAGAAGAATATTAAGAATATATATGAGACCAAGAAAATTTACTGTCAGAAGAATCAGCCACTTCAGATGAATGTCAAGCATCTTACCACCTTCAAGTAAGTTTTTTGCTCAAGAAACTTACGAAGATTATCATAGGCAAAAATCTTTGTCAAGCTAAATTATATTTAAAAATAACAGGTTAGCTAAAATTTTATCTATAGGCAAATAAGATAAATTTATGCCCCTTATCACATAAAGAAATAATCCCTTTTTGCCGGTCTGTTACCTCACTCCACGACGATGGAGAGCTTCCCCGAAGCACAGCCCCACCACGACATCCAAAGAACGGCGGGAGAACGACAGGTAAGCGGATTCAGCGGCGTGTTGCGCCGGTGCCTCGCAGGTCCGGCTTCTCGGCAGTATCGGACCGAGAATGAGCGCGCCTGTTGTTGTCTCGCTGTTCAGGATAAATTTGATGGTGGATTCTAGGAATCCCGTGGCATTGCAAAGCTGAAACCCGCTGATCTACAATATTTCATAGGACAGGTGGAGGAGAAGATGAACTCGGGATTTGCTTTTTTTATTATGCTCAACAACTATTTCCATGACGTAGCGACTGCCCTGCTGCTGGCAAGCGGCGTTACGGTATGGATGATCAGAAAACAGGCCGCATCCTCCGGAAATCCCCATGTCAGGGCTTTTGTGCAGGACATCTCTAAGAGCATGTCAAAGATCGTTCTGTTCGCTCTGATCTGGATCAGCCTCAGTGCGATCCCCCGCATCCTGGCTTTCACCCGGCTTGAGTGGCCCTCTGCGTACGCTAAAGACCAGGTCCTGGGCCTGGCAGTAAAACATATCCTTGCCTTTATAGTCATCGTTAGCGGCTCCTGGCTCTGGATCTCGATCAGCAAGGCGATGAAAAGCGTCCCCAATCCGGCCGAAGCCCCGGCACCGCACCACGAATAGCCAGCCGACCATGATCGGGTATTCCCAGGACCTCCTCGAATTCAACCGCCTTCTCGGCCTGGTTGCCTCAGCGGCCAACAGCGAGGTCTCGAAATCCCTGGTTCTTTCATTAAAGCCCCTCCCGGATAAGGACGCGATACTCCTGCGTCAGGAGCAGGTCCATGAGATCATGCGTATGTCGGCCGTCGGGAATCCGCTGAATCTCTCGGAATTTCATGATATAACACCCCTGATCATAAAAACGCGGCCTGAAGGGTCAGTCCTGGACCCCCGGGAACTCGCGGCGTTCATACCCGTCCTCTCGATAGCGCAAGGCCTCTCCGGGCAACTCAGCCTCAGCGAGGACATACCGGCACTTATGCAGCTTGCCGGCTCCCTGACCGGATGCCCTGAACTGCTCAAGCCCCTCAGAAAGTCGGTTAATTCAGAAGGCGAAATACTCGATACTGCCTCCCTGCTTCTGGCTGAAATAAGAGACAGGAGCAGAAAGCTTGAAACCCGGATCCGAAAAAGGCTCGAAGAAATCGTGAGGGACAAGGCCACCGAGGTTTTTCTCCAGGACGATTTTATAACCAAGCGGTCTGGCAGGTGGGTCATTCCGGTCAGAATGGACGCAAAGGGTCAGGTTGCGGGAGTTGTACATGACGTCTCGAATTCAGGGGAGACCGCCTTCATTGAACCTCTCGGGATAATCAATATTGCGAACGACCTGGAGAACCTGGTTGCCGAACAGAAGACAGAGGAGATCCGCATTCTACGGACGCTGACGTCCCAGATCAGGTACGCGGCAGACATTGTCGAATCAGAGTTTATGACGCTTGTCCAGCTGGATATGCTACACTGCATCTCGTCCTTTGCTGAGCAGCACCGGATGGCCATCCCGGTCATCAGCGATCCGGGAGAAATCCATATTATCAGGGCACGCCACCCGCTCCTTTTTGTGGCATTAAAGAGGGCCGGGAGAGAAGGCAGCCTGGTCCCTCTTGATGTCAGCCTGGGCAGGGACAACACCGTCATGGTAATCACCGGCTCGAACGCAGGGGGCAAGACGATTGCTATTAAGACGGTCGGACTTCTCCTTCTGATGGCCCTGACCGGCATGCCGGTGCCTGCCGACGAAGCGTCTCAATTCCCTATGGTCAGAAACCTGCTGGTCGATATCGGTGACGACCAGTCAATAGAAAACAGCCTATCGACCTTTTCAGCGCATATAGAAAATATCTCCCGGATACTCGAGAACGCGGGTCCCCGCTCTCTCGTCCTGATCGATGAGCTGGGCACCGGCACCGACCCTGACGAAGGGGGGGCGCTGGCCTGCGCAGTCCTGAAAGAGCTGAGGGGCAGCGGGGCGCTGGTCTTTGCGACAACGCATCTGGCGGACATCAAGGGGTTTGTGCACCGAACAGAAGGCATGCTCAATGCCTCGATGGAATTCGACCAGCAGACTCTGACGCCGCTCTACCGGCTGAGGAAGGGCGAACCCGGCCAGTCGCATGCGCTTGAGACAGCCCTACGCTACGGACTGCCTGACCGCATCGTCTCTTCGGCAAAGGCATTGCTCGGCAGCAACAAGATCGAGTTCGATACTATGGTCGCTGACCTGAACCTGAAACGGAGGATGCATGAAGAGGCAATAGCCGAACTGGAGCATCAGCAGGCTGCACTGCAGGAGAAGATGCATAATCTCGAACAGGACCGGCAGGCATTCGAGTCGCAATATAAGGAGAAGCTCTCAAACGCATATGAAGCGGCAGCGGAAATCGTGCACGAGACAAAGCGGCAGATGCATAACCTAATCGAAGAGTTCAGAAAAAAAGAAAAAGCAGCTGGCCGCGAAATCCTG
>JBARHQ010000124.1:0-18945 GCA_049799315.1 Thermodesulfovibrionales bacterium
CTCTATGACCACAGTCTCCTGTATGGCGGGATGTTGACCGAGCACTGCTTCAATCTCCCCGAGTTCAATACGAATGCCACGGATTTTCACCTGATGGTCGATGCGCCCAAAGAACTCTATGTTACCATCTGCCGTCCACCTTCCAAGGTCGCCTGTCCGGTAGATCCTTTCACCTGGTGTATATGGGTTTGATACAAATTTCTCAGCTGTTAATTTTGGATTGTTAAGGTATCCCCGTGCGAGGCCTACTCCAGATATGCAAATCTCACCAGGTACATCTATAGGGAGCAGATTCTGTTGCGCATCTAAAATCATGATATTATAATTCTTGAGGGGTTTACCTATGGGAATAGTGGATAATATTTCCTCCGGCTTACACTCATACAAGGTGGTATTGATTGTGGCCTCTGTTGGTCCGTAAATATTGATGATTTTCTCAGCAGATAGACTTTCCTTTAACCGCAAATAGAGTTTTTTTGACAAAACCTCTCCGGCCAAAATTATATATTTAAAATGCAAATCACTATAACTATTGGCATGATCCAGTAAAACGCTCATCAGTGATGGCACCGTGTTAACTATATCAATCTGATTGGAAACAATAAATTCCCATAATTCTTTCACGCTCTGTTTGGTTGACTTAGGGACAAGAAATAATTTTCCGCCAGTAGTTAAGGGTAAAAATATCTGCTGCACAGAAGGATCAAAGGTAATAGATGCCAGCAAAATATGATGTAATGAACTTTCAAACGTATACATTGTTTTTAATCCGTAAATTTGGTTCACTATGCTGGTGTGTTCAATCTGAACCCCCTTGGGTTTTCCTGTTGACCCTGAGGTATAAATAACGTATACAAGATCGTTGGGTTGATTTATTTTTTCTAAATTTGAACACTCACCGGTGAATAATGATTGTTTATCAAGATAAATAACCTCTCCTCCGAATTGAATCTTGTCCTTCAATTTAGTTTGGGTTATTAATATGGCCACATTACTATCCTCAAGCATATACTCTATTCTATCTTTCGGATGATTCAGGTCTATCGGCAGGAAAGCTCCTCCTGCTTTCATTATACTTATCATCCCGATCGTCATTTCAATCGAATTATCATCCACCAGTAAACCGACAATTTGATCCGGTCTCACACCTTCTTCTCTCAATTTCCTTGCTAATTGATTTGAACACTCATTGAGCTTCTTATATGTTATTTTCTTGTCCCTGAATATTACCGCATCACCAGCCGGTGTTTTCTCAACCTGTTCTTCAAACAAATCCTGCAATAATTTATCTTTGGGATATTCCATCTTTGTGTTGTTAAATTCGCACAAAAGCTGTTGTTCATCTTCTGCATTCAACAGAGGGAGCTCTGAAATGCGTAGAGAAGGGTGAGATATTGTCCCTTGGAGAAAGAGAGCAAAATGGTGCAGCAATCTACTGATTCTAGTTTGATTCAAAACCGAACCATCATAAAAAAACATGCATTCGGCTCCATACTTCGGGATGATCAGGGTTATCTGTTTAGTATCAAAGGACTTAATATCTTCGAGGCTGTCAACAAGAACAACACTGATAGAAACGGTTCTCTCGAAATCATCTAACGCGGTCCTCAGGTCTGAATTCTCGCTGAGAACATCAAGGAAGCAATTCTCGTATTCACTGAGACGGCTCAATTCTTCCTGCATACCTTTGCAAACTTCTTCAAAAGTATTCTCCGGATCCAAATCAACATGCAAGGGCAAATATTTCAGGGAAGTTTCTGCTGCTGCATCATTAGCCAGCATTGAGGTATCTGCATATTTGATATCAAAGGAATCAATATTCAAAAAACGAGATAGAAAAGCTGAAAAAGCGGCCACTAAAACATCAGTCTGTGGCAGTATTGCCTGCAGGGTTCCAATTTCTTGAGGTATGGCAACCTTTCTTTTTCCGCCAGCACCCTTACCGGGGACTAGATTCTCCAATTGATTAAATGGGAGACTTAATGGGTGTAAAGCAGTGAGCCTCTTTTCCCAATAACTTTCGGGCTCATAACATGCTGCTTTTACAATAGATAGCATCTATATTCTCCGATCAATCAATGTTCACCGCCGCGCGCTCCGTCCTGGCAACACGAATAACAGTAACCTACCCCAACACTCTCAAACAAAAACCATAATTCTAAATCATAGGTCAAGCATAACTAGTTAACGGACGATTCAATTCATTTAACAGTTGGGGGATCGGTTCCAGTCTTTTCTCAAAAGGCAAAGGCTTTTCTTTTAATACTTCCCTCCATGGTACTTTGCATTCGCAGGTTAATCCATTAAAAGCCTTCAAATCAAGAGTTCTATTGTATTGAATAATTCTTTCCAGAACTTTCTCATTGCATCGTTCACAATTATTTGGAACTGCAGTGGGTGAAGGAAAAAACTTAAATAAGCCTACGATTAATTTCCCCGGGGTCTTAACACTTTTAAGAACTTCGAGAATACTCCAAAGCCATGGGGGACTATACAAATCCCGCTCATAAAGACATTTCATCAACGTATAATTCTGGATGGTACAGGCTTCTAACGAAACAGTGGTAGCCCCTACTGCAAAAGCATGTTCAATCGTTTCAATCGCCTGCTCAATACCTTCCCTTTCAGTAAGAAATAGCGGCTTTAATAAAACATAGGTACGCAAATGAAGCTGTTCCGTGATGATACGAGCGGCATCATTAAATCGTCTTAGAGAGAACCCCTTGTTTATGCAAATTCCTCTGTAATAATCATCTTTTATTTCAAGTCCCACGCCCAGTTCAACATGTTTGTCAGGTATAAGTCCTTTAATTTCCTTTATCTTCTCCCTTGTAACAAATTCAGGACGAGTTTCTAAAACCAGCATTTTTATATCTGGATTGTTATTGATCTTTTTCAGAATCCCTCTTCTTGCTTCCGGAGGAATTTCATTATCATTTATGAATGATCCGTTGTTGTATAGGTTCAAAATCGGATAGTTTTTAAAATCAATTTTTTCAAACTCCTCATCAAATTGCTTCAAATAATCATCAACTGAGATAACTTTATCTCGCCTTGTCTGCTTTGCCAAATGCCCGCACATGACGCACCCATGAGCACCCTTCAAGGCCCACTCGCACCCATTAGACATAAGATATATGACTGCCCTCTCATAATTGACACCATCAAAGATTTCTTCGCGAAGTCCCGTTTCTGCAGCTGCGACTTTGTCCGTGCTGAAATTTTCTTTAGGTATCTGTGCATGAATCATCTTCTGGGCCTCAGAAATAAGCTGATAATATTCAGATTTCTTTAAATCCCCTTCTAATCCATCATGTTGCAGTTTCCCTGAAAATTCTTCAATTGAGTTACCTGATTTTCTTAACATTGCTTCTCCTTTTCTCATTCGAGTCTCAGGATGACTACCGTTTCCCTCAAGAACGGGGTTGAGCGAGGAAAGTCCCGACTTCCCGACGCTCGATGTCAAACCCCCGGGCTTTCAGCTGGTTGCCAGTCCTTTCAACAAACTCTTCTTTTGCTGATTTGTGAAATTCTCCGATACATCTGTACGGGGTTAATAATTTCGGTATGGCCCAAGATCTCTTCATCTCCTGCTCAGATTCACATAACGCATCTGAATAAAGTTTTTGTGAACTAATCTAATTTCATTCTAATAAAAGAATATAGGAGCCTCAATAAATATATGTTTAGGTGTAGATATTGATACATTACACACTAACATTAAATTAATAGCAAATATGAGGCCAAACATCTATATAGTATGACTTTATTGATGAAACACCATTCGGCAAGCCCGCATGATATCTAAAACAATAAGGAACTTTTCCCCCTAGGCAAGACCACTGGAAATTACAAGTTGAATTATGTTGTATCTTTATGAGCCAGAAAACAAAAAAACTATGTTTCCGAAAGATACAGATCAGTTCTCAACCAAACCATGGAGGTGAGCAAAGGCACCTCGCCGATCATCTCCAGCATATTCAGAGCGAATCCGGAAGTGCCCTCAAGTCTCAAACTCCAGCCGAAAATTATATAGCGTGCCCATAGTACTTTAGTGCAATAACTCATTGACAGAAATTGCGAATAAATGTAAATTGTAGTCAGTACTCAAAAAGGGGATGGATGAGGCTGAGTTCTGATATGAACAATTGTGCGAAATAGAAAAAGTAATTATCCTTCAATTATATGAATAAATTTATCCCAAGCAATTTTGATCCACTCCAAACAGTGGTCACCGATGAATTTCGCCTGAGAATGTTAACTGTTAACGACTTAGTGAAAGACTATGACGCAGTTATGACAAGTGTCGATCATCTCAAAGGCGTTTTTGGACCAAACAGTACATGGCCGAATGACGACCTTACTCTTGAACAAGATTTAATTGACCTCGGCTGGCATCAAAAAGAATTCCAAAAACGCTCCTCGTTCGCTTACACAATGATGAGCTTAGATGAAAGCCGATGTTTGGGGTGTGTTTATATTCTGCCGTCAGACAATGGGCAGTATGACGCAATGGTCATTCTGTGGGTTAGGAAAAGCGAATTGTCTAACGGTTTAGATGAAAAATTGTTTTCTGCTGTTCAAGATTGGATGGACAAGGAATGGCCATTCAAAAACATTGCTTATCCCGGCAGAAAGATTGCTTGGGATAAATTTCTAGAGGGTGTAAAAAGCGCTGCAATGTTACCTCAGGCACCAATCTGCCCATCATAGCAAAATCCAGCAGATCACATTAATTTGACAATGTAAGATTCCATAGGTTATTATATCTTTTACAATGACGCGGGATGGAGCAGTCTGGTAGCTCGTCGGGCTCATAACCCGAAGGTCAGAGGTTCAAATCCTCTTCCCGCCACCAGAAAATCAAAGGTCTGCAGAAATGCAGGCCTTTTTTTATTGATTTTAAGCCATGCTACGTAAGCACGAGGGCGGGGAGTCCTGAAAATAAAGGCGTTTTCTTTACGTATACGTTTCCAGCTTTTCGAATAACTGCTTCATCTCATCCGGCATCTCGCCCTGCATATGTTCTTTGAGGTAAGAGTTCGTCGAAATAATCTTCGTCACCTTGATCATGAACTCCCGTTTCTCAGGGGTCAACTTATCCAGGTTCATCAGCTTATCCATGTAAAAGTTCTTCGACGCCATTCCAAGTTCTTTTCTCACCTCATCAAGCGTCATCGCCTTCGGCTTCACTACCGGCTCCACGAGGTTGTATTTGCTGTAGTCGAATACCTCGACATACGGCTTCAGCAGGGGATAGATCTCCGAATACGGCCACGGCGCTATCGCAAGAAAGAACGCAAGATCCGGGTTATAGAATTTCGCAAGTTCGACGGTGTTCCTGATCTTTTCTATTGTATCGTCGGGCATACCCAGTACAAAAGAGGTCTCTGAAACGATATTGTACTGGTTAATCAGGTCGAGCGCCCTTTTGGACTGTTCGACCTTAATGTCTTTGTTGAAAATATCAAGCGTCTCCTGGTTGGTCGCCTCGACGCCGACATAAATGTGGTCGATATTGGCCTTCTGGTACTTCCACATAATGTCCTCGTCCCTGAGGATATCATAGACCCTGGTCTCCATCAATATCTTCGTCCCGACGTTCCGCTCAATCAGGAGGTCGAGTATCTTCTCCCATCTCTTCCTGCTTAGGGTGGGTGTCTCGTCGGATATCATAACCACGTTCACCCCATATGTGTCGCGCAGGAATTCCAGCTCTCCGACAAAATTCTCGGCGCTCCGTCCTCTCCACTTCCGCTCCCAGAAGAGCTGCTGTGAACAGAAACTGCACTGCTGGCTGCACCCCCGCGACGAGCTGACAATGGCGAGTCTCGATCCCTCCATCGTCCGGTATGTATAGATCGGCCAGTCGACCAGGTCCCATGCGAGCGGGAGAGCATCCAGATCTTTGATGTAATCCCGTTTCTTCGTCACAACCAGTGCACCGTTGTCCCTGTATGCTATGCCTTTTACCTGTGATAAGTCTCCGCCCGAAGACAGAACATTCAGCAGATCCACCATCGTCTCTTCGCCTTCGCCCCGCACAATATAGTCCACAGGGGTGGAATCGTCTTTCAGCATCTCTTCATAGCAGAAGGTGGGATGGACATTGCCTATGACGGTAATGACCGTCGGATCTATCTGTTTTGCGAGCTTCAGGACCTTCAGGGCGTCGACGATTTCTGCGGTAAAAGCGGTAGTTGCGACAACATCGGGCCGTTCTCTCTCGATGCGTTTCCCGATCTCCTCATAATCATGCCAATGACTCATGGCATCATAATAGATCGGGTTGTATCCCGCCGCCCTGAGACTTCCGGCAATATAAACGAAACCGACATTAAGCCAAACACCCGCTGATTCCACAACCCCCGTGTGATAGGGAGGTGTAATAAGCATGACGGTCCTAATTTTTTTCATAAGCAACTCCTGACGCATAAGTCTCATAGTATACCATCAAGGATCACATAATTTAATGTTTTCAGCCGTACGTCATGAAAAACTGCCAGCAGGTCCCCGCGCCGAATACCGCAGTCAGGAAGATATGCTTGATGATCAACATCTTCCTGCGCATCTTTTCAGCATCCTCCCCATAGACGTTCCCTACGTAAGTGAATGTCCTTCCTGCGCCGGTGGCAAAGACGAGTATGACGCAGGCAATGCCTGCATAAAAGAACTGCTTTTTGAGATCGAACAGAATTTCACCGACTGCGGCAGTTCCGGAATATCTGCTGAGCCAGTAAATCCCCAGCACCGTCGCAGCCCAACAACCGGCCGCCCAGTCATGGATAAAGCCGATGAGAATCGTGAGGATTTTTTTCACTTCTTATCCTTCTTATCCTTCTTTTCCTGCTTCGGCACCTGCTTCTCCGACTTGAGCCCGGCCGGGTGGTCCGCCAGCACCTGCTTATCCGCATCGGTCTTGTACCAATCCAAAGGACGGTTGGTCTGGTCTTTAAAAGCGCCCAAAGCATCATCCCTCAATTGGGCGGCTTCGGCATCGGCCTGCGCCACGAGAATCTCGTCTACAACCTGAGGGCAGGAGGGGACCGATCCGGGTCTCGCCTCGACCTCCTCGCGTACGCTCGGCGTACCCTTAGGGTCCTTCGCCATGGCCATCTTCAGTTCGATAGAGAAATTCACATACTTCTCAAGCATGCGGAAGATGGCCGAGTCTCCCATAGGACTCCCGGCGTTTTCATCAGGCAGAGGCGACACCTTGCCGTTTTCGATCTTGGCACGGCCTACCATCTCGCAGCCGCTCCCATTATCTGTGGTATAGCCGAGGTTGTCGGTAATCACCGCTAGGATCGTCGGCACATTAGCGAGGTCCCAGTGAGCCAGAAGCCCTACCTCACCATCAGGCAAAGGTTTGAGATCGTCGATGCTCATGGCCAGAACTCTCGACCACGGCGGCACAGGTCTTGTGCGTGGGCGCTTGGGCAGTCCCTTCACGTGGCGGCGCAGGGCGTCATCAAAAAGATTAGTGGCTGTCTCAGCCTCTCCAAGCACATTGACACAATGGGTCTCCGGAATGCCGAGAATCTCCGTGACCATCCCATAGTAATCCTCGCGGTTAAAAACGCCGAATCTGTTACGGTAACCGCCTCCATCGCAGATACGGCTTCCCGGCGGGAGACAAAACGACATCTTCTTGCGGCGGCAGGCCTGGAAAAAATAGATATACGCCGAAGTCGCGCCGATAAGCGCTAATGGCACCCCGCTTGCTTCTGACTCGCGTAGGGCCTTTAAAAGTTCATTGATATGAATCCCGGACTTCCCGAGCAGAAACTTGCTGTCAGGGGTGCCGAAATGCCTGCGCGTCTGATCTATCCCGATCGCCATGCCCATGGAAGGGGCCATTTCAGGACTTGGGGCAAGGATCAGGATACGGCAGCGCTTACCTTCCTCGAAATCCGGGAACAGGTAAGAGCCGGTCATCATCTTGTTGGCGGCAAATACGAGACGCTTGCCATCCTCGTCGCGGAAGATGCGGCCACGCTGTGTCAAACTGGTGGTGCCGCCGGTGAGACAGGCCATCACTGACTGTTCAAGCGGAAAGGACGCCACTAGGTGCGTCTTGAAAACATCGTTATATACCATAGGTATATCCTGCCAGCGGTCCACATCGCCGGGCCTTACCTTCTTGGCCTCGCAAAATTCATGGAAGATGGAGTTTACCTTATAGTGAAAGGCGAACATCCTGAGGCAGTAGTCGTTGAAGTCCGGAATCTCCGCGTCGACACCTGCCGCGATAAAACCGAGAATGTCTTCAGTCAGACGATGACTTTCGCTATCAATGCTGGTCATAAAAAACCTCCTTAACCAACCCTTATTTTATGAATTGATCCTTTCGATCATGTAATGGTCCTTTTTTTGCTAACAGTGTCCTTTGAGGCCTTCCATTTTTCATAAGCTATCTTCATGCCGTGCCGGACCGGAATCTGGGACATGAGCGAAAGGATATGAGCATGAGGAAAACCCGCCCGGGGGACATTCAGCATATGCCGTAAAACCCGCCCGAGGCTCAGCAGTTCAAGAGAAGTCCCAAAAAAAAGCTCTTCGCGGACTTCAGGCGTCATTGCAGGGTCCGGATGCTCAAACAGCGCGTAAGCGCCATTATAGTACTCCCAGCCCAGCTCCTTATAGATATAGGGCTCGTACTGCTCCCGAAGCTTTGTCCCCGGGTAGGGTACCACCAACGAAGGATGCATGCTTACTCCCAGCCGGTCTGCAATCTCTATGGAGCGTTTGAAATCATCCAGCGAGTCCTCGCGACTGCCGAGCATATAAAACAACGACACATCGATACCATGGTCCCTGAGCTTGCGCAAAGCCGCCTCACGGTTAACACCAATCTTGCCGTTGGCAGCATAAGCCTTCAGGCCTTCATCGGAGATCGCCTCCCAGCCGACCCACAGGGAGAGCATGCCGCTCTCACGGGCCGCATTCAGCATACGCGACCCCTCTGATGACAGTACCGGACCGAGGCTTCCAAAGCCCATCCACCTCTTGCCGCTCCCCTTGAGCGCCGTGAACAGATCGACAGCGCGCTGCGCCTTGCCGGTCCACCAGATGTTCTCGTCGCCGTTTATGTACATCTTTTCAGGGATAGCAGCAACATCGCGTACCACATGGTCAATGGGACGGAAACGTATCTTTGCGCCATAGAACGGCTTGACCGAACAGAAGGTGCAGTTATATGGACAGCCGCGCGAGGTATTCACAATGCGGAATTGATGCTTGCGCTTGCCCTGCAGCAGCCCGTAGAGAGGTGTAGGCAGATCGTCTAAAACAATCTGTTCGCCACGATAAAAGGGTTTCAACCGGCCGGCGCGGAAATCACGCAGCACCTCGGGCCAGACCGATTCAGCCTCGCCGATCACCACAGCATCCCCGTGCGACTTGGCCTCCTCCGGCATCGCGGATGCGTGCATATTGCCAAACACAACCTTGATTCCCTTCGCCCTCAGCTTCTTCGCAATCCGGTACCCGGGAACCGCCGTAGGAGTCAGAATACTGATAGCCGCAAGGTCGCACCCCAGCCTGTCTATTGCCTCGGGGTCAGCACTGGCGCTGATCAACTCGATTTCGATGTCGGGGTCAGCGCGCCGGGTAAGCGCAGCGAGATACTCAAGGCTTGGCGGGGCGACAGGCGTCCAGCCAAACGGCAGAGGCGGAAAGATGATGCCCAGTTTCATAAACTGACGGCCTTCTTCAGTGTTCGATACGGAAACCGGTGTGGAACGTCTCCACTCCAAAGGGAATGCCCCAATAACTGGTTATCATCACTACCAGGGCTATCAGCGTATACCAGGCAAGCCGCCTGCCGCGCCAGCCGAAGGTTATCCGCAAATGCAAATATATCCCGTACGTAAGCCAGGAGACAAGAGACCAGACCTCCACGGGGTCCCAGTTCCAGTAATTGCCTTTCACCGTATCCGCCCAGAAGGCACCGGACACTATCATGAGCCCGTACATGATAAACCCGCCGGCAACAAACCGGTAACTGAGGTTATCGAGGGCCTGAGACTCCGGCAATTTTTCATATATCCCTCCGGAAGATTTCTCTTTGAGCAGATACATCAATCCCAGCCCCGCCGCGATCAGGACCGAAGCAAACCCTATTGAGGCCCCGACGATATGGACCCAGATCCACCAGCTCTGCAACGCAGGCGCGAGCGTGGTTGCTACGTCCTTCATAAGCGTCCCCGCCCAGCCCATGAGGACAAAGGCCACCGGCATGATAAGGACGCCCAGAGGCCGCACCTTTTTTGCCGTGAACTGGAAAATCAGGAAGAAAAGGACCGCCATGAACACGCCTAATGTTATCGACTCGGAGATTGAGATAAAAGGACTGATGCCGGTCGCCGACCAGCGAAGACCGATAGTAACGACATGAGGGATAAACCCCGCAAGGGCGCTATACAGGCCGATAAGAAAAAGCTTCTCGTATTTTGCAATCACACCAAAAATATAACTGAATGTGCTTACGCCATACAGTACAACAGCAGTCCAAAAACATATGAGCTCGGGTTTCACCTGTTCACCTCAATAATGTGAATTTCTATCATATTTAAACACAACTTCACCGGTTATAACAATTGGCTCTTCCGGGATTCCTGTGGAACGTACTGTATCCCTTAGGCCTGATTGTGCCTCCCTTTGGAAAAGGGAGGGAAGGAGGATTTTTCTGAAAGGATGCAGTCTCACGGCAGAATCCAAACGTTCAGGCCGGTCTGAACCTCTTGAGCCGCAAGGCATTTGATACAACAGTTACCGAGGAAAATCCCATCGCACCTGCAGCCAGCATGGGATTGAGCAATATGCCGAAGGAAGGAAAGAGGACCCCGGCTGCAACAGGAATCAGGATCACATTATAGGCAAAGGCCCAGAAAAGATTCTGTTTGATATTGCGCATAGTCGCCTTCGAGAGCGCTATTGCAGTCGCCACCCCTCTGATGTCTCCGCTGATCAGCGTTATATCCGAGGCCTCCATCGCCACATCGGTCCCGGTACCGATCGCGATCCCGACATCGGCCTGGGCCAGCGCCGGAGCATCGTTGATCCCGTCACCAACCATAGCAACAACCTTTGCTTCAGACTGGAGCTTTCTGACATTCTCCGCCTTCTCCTCAGGAAGCACCTCTGCCAGGATACGCCTTATACCCGCCTGGGCTGCTATGGCCTCCCCTGTTCTGCGATTATCCCCGGTCATCATCACGACCTCTATCCCCAGGGCCTGAAGCGATTTCACTGCAGCGACAGACTCGGCCTTCAGGGTATCGGCAACTGCGATGATACCCGCTGCATGTCCGTTGATGCCGATATACATCGGGGTCTTCCCCTGATCAGCGAGTTTCGCGGCCTCTGCCTTCAGCAAATCCATCTGCACCCCCTCCCCGCTCATCAGTCTTTCATTACCGAGGAGAATGACCCGTCCGTCGATCTCAGCCCGGATGCCATGCCCCGGGACTACCAGAAATTTCCCGGCGTCCTTCATCGCAAGCCCGCGATCCCGTGCCTTCCTGACGATCGCCTCCCCAAGAGGATGCTCAGACCCTTTCTCTGCAGAGGCTGCATACATGAGTATCTCATCCTCAGGAACTCCATTCGAGATGATCTCTGTCACCTCGGGCCTTCCTTTTGTCAGGGTGCCTGTCTTGTCGAATATGACTGTTGTCACTTTATGCGCGATCTCGAGTGCATCGCCGCTCCTGATCAGCACGCCATACTCCGCACCTTTCCCGGTACCGACCATGACAGAGGTCGGCGTTGCCAGGCCGAGTGAACAGGGGCAGGCTATGATCAGGACCGCAATAAAATTCAGCACCGCGTAGGTAAACGACGGAGCAGGCCCGAAAAGATACCAGACGATGAAGGTTACTGCGGCGGTACCCATGACCGCCGGAACAAAATACGAAGCGATCAGGTCGGCCATTCGCGCGATCGGCGGCTTCGAACCCTGGGCCGACTGGACCAGATCGATGATATGGGCAAGCATCGTGTCGCGTCCCACCTTGAGGGTCTCAAACCTGAACGAGCCGGTCTTGTTGATCGTTGCCCCGATAACCAGGTCACCGGCCTGTTTTTCGATTGGCATCGACTCGCCCGTGACCATGGATTCATCAACCGACGAATAACCTTCCCGGATAATGCCATCTACCGGAATTTTGTCCCCGGGCCGTACAACAAGCATATCCCCGATCTCAACATCCTCGACAGGTATGTCAGTCTCAAGGTCTCCCCTCACCACCCTCGCCGTCCTTGGCTGAAGACCGATAAGCTTCTTGATAGCCTCCGAGGTCTGGCCTTTTGCCCGTGCCTCGAAGAGCCTGCCCAGGAGAATCAGGACGATGATCGTCGCAGAGGTGTCGAAGTAGACTTCAGCAGAATAGCCTTTGATCTCAAAGACCTTCGGGGAAAAAGTTGCAACAATACTATAGAGATATGCTGCTGAAGTTCCGACAGCAATAAGTGTGTTCATGTTTGTAGTGCGGTGGCGGGCTGCAGAAATGGCGCCGGCATAGAACCGCCACCCTATCCAGAACTGGACCGGGGTTGCCAGCAGCAACTGAATCATATGGTTCGTCTGCGCAGGAAGGTGTATGATGCGTGACAGACCGATATGATGCCACTGCATCAGGACCATCAAGGGAAGCGCAAGGAGGGCCCCACTAATGACCTTTGTCTTCAGCTCCCGATATGCAGTCTCCCGCTCGGCCCTCTCTCTTTCGACTATGTCCTCACCCTTGGCTGCCTCGACAACATCATAACCGGCATCCCTGACAGCCTTTCTGAAGTCCCTGATACCCACTATCGAAGGAAGGTATTCGATCGTGGCCTTCTCGGTCGCAAAATTTACAGAGGCAGAGAGGACTCCATGGAGCGAACGAAGCGTCTCCTCTATATTTGACACACAGGCGGCGCAGGATATTCCCTTGACCGGCAGTATGATGCTCGAGGTTGAAATACCATATCCCTGCTCCTTGATGACAGCTGCCAGATCGGAGATCGATACATCCGGGGGATTGTAAACAACAACCGCCTTCTCAGCCGCGAAATTCACCGAAGCGCTTTTCACGCCCTTTGTTGCCGCAAGGGCCTCTTCAATATGAGCGGCGCATACAGCGCACGACATCCCGGTAACCGGGATCTCTATTTTTGCCTCTTTATTTTCTGCAGTATCTGCCATGGCATTACAGTTTCAAAGTTTATTGATTATACTGCAACTTTCTGTCTGCCGCAATACAACGTCAGGGTGCACTCTAATTATTGCCTTTGACCTCAACATTCTCTTTTCTGCAGGCAAAATACCTGAGGCCACCGTTGTAATTACCCACAGACAGTTCGATCTTTCCGTCCCGCGCGACAACCGAGGGGGAGCTGTGCTCATCAACACTGATCCCCAGAAGATCGTCATAGCTCACAAATACCGGAGGACCTGCGCCTTTTCTCTCTGCAACAAAAACCAGTATCCTTCCATTCTGCTGACCCGCGAGAAGATAGAGCTTTCCACCGTCTTCAAATACTGCTGGAGAGGCAAACCGGCCGACATTGACATTTCTGAACATCCCCGGTACCTCAGTCCATTGCGGCATACCTGACGGGCCGATCGCATATTTGAACGCTCGCACCCTGCCAGCGACGTCGCCCAGGATCAGTTCCCACTTGCCGTCATGATCAATATCGAATACCGCAGGCGCCGGGTGCAGCATCGTGGGGACCCCACTGAAAAAGGAATGCAATTCCGTCCATTTCGGCTTTTCTTTGCTCCCTGAACTGAGAAATGCCCTGAGAACGCCATCCTGCTGGCCCGCAATCAGCACGTCCATCCCCTGCCATGTGGTCATGACACCTCTTGCATAACCGTGGAGCTTGATGCCGGCAAAATAATCCTTATGCTCCTTCCAGGGAATTTTTTTCGACAAGGCATCATATTCGAAAAACTTCATTATGCCGTTGATATTGCCGGTCACCAGAAAACGTCTGCCGTCCTGATCACTCATAGCCGGTGCACAGGCCGGTCCGGCAAGGACCCTGCCGCTGAAGTAATCAGAGACCTCTTCCCACTCACGGTAATTATTCTTTCTGTTTTTGAAATAATAAAGCTGTCCGTCACCGTCCGAAACCACAAGGTCCTTTTTCGAGGGGTCTTCAGTAACAATAAACGCCGGAGCAGCGAAGTTCGGGAAGTTCGATATGGGCATCTTCATCGGACGCACCTGCCATCCTGTTTTGTCATAACGCCCCCGCTCGATCAGGTGCAACTTCCCGACACTGTTGCCCGCGATCACGATGAGCTTATTGTCATGAACCGTTACCGACGGCACGACATACATGCCCAGTTTCAGACCCTTAAAAAAATGGGCGTCCTTCTCGAACCTTATCCCCCGGCTGTCTGACCTGTTCCTGAACAGGGCGAGTTCACCGGTAGAATTGCCAACGATCAGATCTGGCCTGCCATCGGCATCGATATCATAAAGTACCGGAGCAGCGTCATTCCCAACCCGTATATCTCCATGCCCGACCCTGACCCATACAGGACTGTTGAGCGTCCCCGCATTCCGATAGATGATGACCATCCCCGAGTCCGAGGAAAAGCCTCCTGTTCCGACCAGGATCTCCGGCTTGCCGTCATTATCAATGTCCGCTGCAGCGGGCGCGGCAAAGGCGCCGGCCCTGATGCCGTCAAAGTAATGGGGAACAAACTCCCATCGGGGAGCGCTCACCGTTGCCACGTTTCTGTACAGCCGCAAGGTCCCGTCTTTTGCCCCGGCTATCATCTCCTGCCTGCCGTCGTTGTCAATATCGAAGAAAAGTGGACGCAGAAATGGCAGGACATCGATACCGCAGCTGTTAAATACATTCCGGGTGTTGTCTTCGCAGCGTATCTGTTCTTTAAAGCTTATTACAGGACCTGACACTGACGCCGGTGGCGGCAGGGGTTCGGCCATGGGGATTCGGGGTAGCTCCGGAGGAGCCGGTGGTAATATAACTGCAGGCTGTCTGATCTCCTCTTTCGGACCGCACGAAAACAACACAAAAAAGATAATGAGGAGGAGGATTACCTTCTTCATGGCGGCACGCATGGCCCGCGTACGGGGGCCATGCGTGCTCATCTGCCTATTTGACGATAACTTCGAAATGGACTCTCCTGTTTGTGCTGGCCTCAACTGAGTTCTTGTTTGCCGGTGTCGGGACTTCAGGCATCGCGAGCCTGGTTTCACCATAGGCAATTGTTGTCATCCGGTCGGAAGCAATACCGCCATCTTTTATGAGATATTCCTTCACGGCATTTGCCCTTCTTTCGCTCAGTGCCATGTTGTGTGCCTCTGTCCCATGGGCGCAGGCATGTCCCTCGATCTGGACCCTGATCCCTGGATTGTCCTTCAGAGTACTGACATCTCTCTTGAGAATCTCCTTGGCATCTTTGGTGAGTGTCGCCTTGTCAAAATCAAAATGTATGTCCTCAAGCATGATCCTGACCGGCTCAGGGATCATTACCGGCTTCGATTCAGGTTTTGGTTCGGGCTTCGGTTCAGGTTTCGATTCAGGTTTTGGTTCGGGCTTTGGCTCGGGTTTTGGTTCCGGCTTCGGCTCGGGTTTTGGTCCAGGGACGGCCTTCGGTGTCTTGCCTCCGAAGCTGAAGGTGAGCCCTGCTGTGGCAACAACACTGTGGAAATCGGTCAGCACATCCCGGACATCAGTGCGGAACGCAATGGTATCCGTGAGCGAGTATTTAAACCCGAGGCCGAAATTTCCCATAAACTCATTGCTCGATTCCTTCCTGATATGCGCACCCCCGATGCCGGCAAACAGAAAGGGATTAAAGGCCTTCTCCGGAGTAAAGTGATATACAACATCTGCGTGATACAGCTCACCCACATGGTTTATATACTCATACGCACCCTCAAGCCCCCAATTTTTTGTAAAATTATATCCCGCACGAAGACCGTACACAGGCCGGTCATCAAAGTCATGGCCCGGCAAGGCATAGCCTATAAATGGACTAAGCTCAAAACTCCCCTCCCGAATCTCCGCTGTCGTTAAAGCGGGAACGGATGCAGTGAACAACACCATCATAAGCATCAGTACAAGTCTAATCATTTCATTCCTCCTTTTAAATAGTATCGATAATAAATACTATCGCCAAATAGCCATCTTTGCAAGCCTGAAATATGACGGCTTCGTGAAAAGTCCGTATACTGCGTTGCTCTCCAAAACTCCCTTCGATAAACTCAGGGCAAGCTCATCATATGTCATGGTGAGCCTGTCGAACCATGCCCGCCTTGCCTCCCAGAATATATTACAAACCCGTCTCGTTTTTTACTTATTACAAGTTTGTCAAATATCGCAGATCAGTACTTGAGGATTTCTAAATAATCCCGGATGTCGTTTTCTTCAAGCCCTGCCGCTTTGAGCTTTTTCAGGGTGAGGTCCTCGATCGCCTTCTCCCTGCTGCCGTTATAGGCAGGATCGAGCTTAATGGCCTGGGCCATCGCCGTTGCTGCATCGCCATATTTGCCCAGGGCGCTATAGCAGAGGGCTATCCGCATGTAGGGCGTGCTGAGATTCGGTTCGCGCTTGAGTACATCCTTGAACGCAGCAAGCGCAGCCTCGTATCTGCCAAGCCGGAGATAGGCATTGCCAATATTAAAATAGGCCTTCTCTGCTGTTGTATAGAGTGGATTGGATATTGCTTTTTTGTAATACGTTATCGCGGTCTCGAAACTGCCTGATTTTTCATAGGAATAACCAAGATTGTTGTATGCCTCGGAGTAGTCCGGAGCAACCTTGACCGCCTTTTCAAAATATTCGATAGCTTTCGGGGTATCATCGAGGTGCATCAGGTAAACAATCCCGAGGGCGTTGAGCACCTCTTTGTCATTCGGGTTCAGCTCAAGGGCCTTATGGAACTCCACAAATGCCTGTTGAACCATTTTATCGTTCAGGGCTGACACTCCAAGACGGTAATGTGCCGTAGCTTCCTGCAATCTGCTCTGTTCCGGCAGTGTCGCGCAACTCCCCGCATATAAAGCAAAGAAAAGCACTGCCGGAATAGTCCAACGATTCACTCTCTCACCTCTCAATAATATTATAGCCGCAGGAATGTATTCTCAACCTAACAGGACCGCCCTGTCAAGCAGAGCAAAGCATCACCGTTAATTTTTATCCGCTGTGGGCGGGGTTGTCAATGAAATTTTCAGATTGAGGACATCGCCCCTCATTGTGCGAAAAACCACGTTTCCTGTATACTTACCGCAGAGTAACGCCAGAGGGCGTTATCCTTGAATATATTTGATCAAATCCAAACCAGAGCGTGCCCTGCTGCTCCCGAGGACAAAAACATAAGGAGTTGTTATGACCAGTAATGACATATTGCGCAGGATAAGGTACGCCCTGGATATCAGTGATCCGGCAATGATTGCAATATTTAAATTGTATGACCATGAGATTGATCAAGCCGGGCTCTCCGGTCTTCTGAAAAAGGAGGACGAAGAAGACCATATCGCCTGCAGCGATGCTGTTATGGGACTGTTCCTCGACGGCTTGATTCTTTACAGGCGGGGAGGGCAGAAAATAGTACGGGATGCGGGGAGCAATCCTGACGCTCCCCTGACAAACAATGACATATTGAAAAAAATCAGGATCGCGCTCGAACTGAAAGAAGACGACATGCTCCTGATTTTGCAACTGGCAGATATCAGGATATCCAAATCCGAACTGAGTGCTCTATTCAGAAAAAAGGGACATAAAAACTACAGGGAATGCGGCGACCAGTTTCTCAGAAATTTCCTGAACGGGCTTACCAAACATTACAGGGGATAAGGGTTTCATCCCATTCCCCCGTAAGTTTCAGGAGTCTCCGGATGCTACTTCATTTTTTTCACCATTTCTGACACAGGGATCGCGACAAGGGTAAGCATATGGACTGAACCCCGAGAACCAAGTTCAAGCGACATGTTCATAACCGTCTCATTGTCCTTGGCCTCGACAATATTAACAAAATCATAGGGCCCAAGGACTGCATACTGCTCTTTCACCTTAATCCCCATTTTTGCAAGCTCCTTGTTCACCTCAAGAATCCTCTTGGGGTTCTCCTTGATGGTCTTCCTGCCCTCATCGGTCAGTGTGCTCAGAATTACATAGGTGGCCATACTGTTCTCCTTTCAGAATGATTTGCCTACCTCTCTTATACCCGCTTTATCGCCGCATGTCAATACCACATCACCCCATAATCCTCCATCAAACCAGCCAGAATATGCACATAACGGTGTGACCCCCGGCATCTTCAAAAAGCTCAACACCGTTATGTGCTTGAAAGGCTGCCCATTCAGTGATATGTAATAATGAGAAAGGAAGCTGTCACGGCAAAGTGGTCCACGTTGTGAGTGGCGGCTGTTGACTTCGTTAATTAACACAGACAAAAGAAAGGAGAACAGGGCATGAAATATTTGGTAAGCGGTTCCGGAGGACCTGGGTTTGCCTCGCCGGAAGAAGCAGTCAGGGTGCTTGAGGAAATAATACTTCCCAGTTTTGATCAACTCATTGGACTGGAGAAAAAGAAAAAAATTCTTGCCGGGGGGCTCCCCGTGGGAGACAGGGCATTTGTGTTCATAGCGGAGGCTTCTTCGAACGAAGAATTGGACCAGTTACTTCGAAAGCTCCCTATGTGGGGAGCTCTGGACTGGGAGGTCACCCCCCTTCAGTCCTTTGCAGGAAGAGCTGATCAAGAGCGGGCCATAATCAAGAAGCTTAAGAAATAACGGTTAGCATCGTCATCAAGCGTCAGGAATGAGCTTAGAATAAAAAAGGAGTCAGCCATTACCAGCTGACTCCTTTTTATGGTGGGCGATACTGGGATTGAACCAGTGACCCCTCCCGTGTGAAGGGAGTGCTCTCCCGCTGAGCTAATCGCCCGTATTAAAGATCAGTGAATAGAAA
>JBARHQ010000125.1:0-2749 GCA_049799315.1 Thermodesulfovibrionales bacterium
GATTTACCGGACGCCCGACCACGGGAAATACATACAGTCTTGCCGTCTGCAACTACCGGTGTTTGGCCGAGGCCTTCTTCTTTTTTCCCTTGGCGACAGGATTGCTGCCTTTGCCCGCCTTAGCTGCCGTTACCGACTTACTGCTCTTGTACGACACAGTCTTTTTCAGTACACGACGACGATCATCCGGATCTGCGACATACGCACCCTTTGGCGGAAGATATATCTCGGTGCCGGCAGTGAGCGGCATGATCTTTTCCGTGGGGTTCAGTGAAAGGATCACATATTCAGAAATACCGGTCTTCCTGGCAATCTTCTTGAAAGTATCATCTTTCTTCACAAGATAGCGTTCAATCGTAAGCCTCTCATCCTCGGGCACTGCCGCAAGTTTCTCCTCAAAAAGATCTTTTTTCCCCTTTGGTATGCGTAGCACGTACTGCGACATATCAGGAGGCGTACACCATCTCCTGAGTTCAGGGTTCAGTTTCTTTATCGTGTCGAGATCGGTTTCTGCACACTCGGCAGCAACCGCCAAATCGATCGGGGCCGCCAGGGCAACTTCATCGTAACTCATTGGCTGGTGGTATTCGATATCTTCAAACCCGAACTCCCGGGGATTAGCTGCAATCATGCTGGCGGCTATGAACCTCGGCACGTACTCCTTTGTCTCGTTCTTGATATGACGGGTGCCCAGAAGGTCCCAGTAGTCGTCAGACTTATTCTTCCTGATTGCCCTCATGATCTTGCCTTCACCGGCATTGTAGGCAGCCATCGCAAGGCTCCATGAGCCGAACATGCCGTGGAGGTCCTTCAGGTAGTCGGCAGCGGCCATTGTTGATTTGACGGGGTCTCTCCGCTCATCTTTCCACCAGTCGATTTCGAGCCCGTACCGTTTCGCTGTCGAAGAGATAAACTGCCACGGACCAGCGGCCTTCGCGATTGAATAGGCATAGGGGTTAAATCCGCTTTCGATGAGCGACAGAAAAACAATATCCTCGGGGACTTTCTTCGCCCTGAGAATATCCTGCATCAGTCCGAGGTACTGACCTGACCGGCTCAAATACAGGGCAAACCTTTCCTTTATCCTCCGGCTGAAAAGACCGACATTCTTCTCGACAGCCCTGGAGGCAACCGTGTTCGAATCGACTGACGGAATAAGCGGGACATCAGGATTCGTCTGTTTTTCGGAAAGCGCTTCAGCCGTGATGAGAGCAACGACCACCGGCCCCTGCTCTTCGGTTGTCACCGGGCTGATCACATCGTGCTTCTGTCCTTCGACGACGGCATCCGGAACCGAAGCAAAACCCGTTGACGGATTGACGGAAAAAAGGAATAAAACTGAACAGAGGAAAAAGATGGTTTTTTTCATATGCATTAATTTTCCTTAATTGGCATGTTTTTGTCAAGACAAATGTGTTGTTTTTACCATAGTGCTGTGTAAATATCAATACAGCATCAACTATCATAACCCACTATCAAATCAACCAAAATCATGGAACGGCGTGAGAATAGCATGTAAGCGGATTCGGCGGCGTGTTGCGCCGGTGCCTCGGAGGTCCAGTGTATCGGACCGAGAATGAGCGAACATGCCGTTGTTGCGCTATTCAGAATAAAGTTGATGGTGGGTGTTCCGGAAATAATCACTTCATCGATTCATGACAATAAACGGGGCATGATTGGATGTAAAAACCACCGGATCATTTTTCAGTATCAGCGAAACTGCGGAATGTTTTTTAAACTCATTGTCCAGGAAATGCCTGACCTGTTTCCGGCCCCACCCTTCGGGATGCGAAAAATCAGTATAGAGCGAAAGGTCCCCGTCATAAAATTTTCTTGTTTCAAAATCATATGAGCCGGAGCCGCAGACCGGCATATTGAAAACGGCAAGGTTCAGAAAGTCGATATACGTACTGTGCGAAGCCACAAATTCAAGGGTCTTGCGCGCGCGGAGCAAGTTTTCAGCAGGCGTTCCGAAGATGAGATAGACGTAAGTAGCTATCCCGGCCTTCTTCAGTGTTTTCATCGCCTGCAAAGCCATGTCGACAGAGATGCCTTTCTCCATCGTGTCAAGCACCTGCTGGTCCCCTGATTCGAGGCCAAGCTTGAGCATAACGCAGCCCGAGCGTTTCAGCGCCAGACAGAAATCAGGATCAGTCAAATGCCTGCTAATACGGGCAAACCCATACCAGGGGATGCGCGGGCCCTTCTCAGCCAGGGCCTCCATCAACGTCGGCGTAAGGGCACTGTCAAGAAGGTGGATCAGTACCGGGGAAGTCTTTTCGACAAGGACCTCCAGGTCGGCAAGCACCCTGCCGGCAGGAATGGGGATATAGGGATTTCCTTCGGCCTTTTCCGGGCAGAAGGTGCACCGGTTCCAGAAACAGCCATCAGAGGCACTGTACGGAAGAATAAAGCCGGGGGAAAGATATTGATCCGCTGGCATTGTCTTATATTCAGGAGTATATGTGTCTGCTGCAGAGATGCCAAAAAGTCTGAGAAGTTTGTCTTCCCCTGCACCGTCAATAACAAAGTCTGCCAGCCCGGAAAAGGGATTTTGCCAGAAAGGACTCCGCATCCATGACGTTACCAGGCCACCGCCGAGCACCACCTTCACCGAGGGAAATTCTCTCCTGATGAACCCGATCATCGCAAAGGTGCAGAGTGCCTGGCTCAGATAGTTCAGCGAAAAGCCGATGAACTCAGGTTCCAGGTCAAGGACAAGACCTGTCAACCTTGGACGAAACCAGGG
>JBARHQ010000126.1:0-15377 GCA_049799315.1 Thermodesulfovibrionales bacterium
GAGGATGTTGTTCGTCAGATGATGGCCCAGAGGGTTCAATCCCCAGAAAGCATAATCCAGGGCATGGGATATCCAGGTGAGCGGGTGCCAGTTGGCTGCATAAAAATCAAAAAATGCCCATTTGAAAAAAACTAAATCAAATGAGCGAATATGGGGGTTTTCAAAAATATACAGGCTGTCATCCCACTCGACGAATTCATTCTGGAGAGACGCGAGATAGATGATAAACGTCATCAGCGCAACCGCTCCTGCAAGAACGTATTCAAGGTATCGTTTCTTTATCCGAATGCTTCCCCCCCTCTCCTCCGGGGTTAAGGGTTTTGCAGGAGGCTCATTTCGCCTTTTCATAATGCTTTTAAGGCAGTGCACCCATTTTCGTCTCCAAGTTCGCATGCCTTCCGGAAATCTGACCTTGCAAGCCCCTTCTCCCCCCGCTGGAGATAGAGATTTGCCCTCTGAACATACGCCTTAACATTACCCTGGTTCAACTCAATCGCCCTGGTGAAGTCTTCCAGTGCCCTATCATACTCATTGATAAAGGTATAGGTATACCCCCGATAGTAGTACGCGGCGTCATCATTGGGATTTATTGCAAGAGATTTGTTAAAGCATTCTATCGCTTTATCAAAGGAGTTATTCTCGCCGTATGCAACACCTAATTTGTTATAGAGAGTATGAAAAGATGGGATAACAGCAATTGCCTTGTCGAAGTCTGCAAGAGCCTCGTCAAGCTGTCCGCTCTTCCAAAATAGTTCGCCCCGGTTCAAATAAGGGAAATACCCTTCGGGCGACTTTTCTATAACATTGCTCCAGAGGGTAATACCGTTTTTCCAGATGCCGATTTGCTTAACGGTCAGAAATGCCATGGCAACAAAGATCATAAAGAAAAGGAGTATTCCAAAACGCTTTAAAGCCATGCCCCGTTCGTTCATATTCACCTTTTCCGAAATCAGCGCAATAAAAAGACCGACGAGCAAGAACGGCCCGAGGCTGGGCAAGTAGGTATACCTGTCTGACATGGCTGGTATGCCGAGCCGGATAATGCCAATTACAGGGAGGAGCGTTACAACATAATATCCCCATATCGCCAGCCATATCTTTTTCTTCCCCGCCAGGAGAATGCAAGCCGTTGAGATCACAACCACGAGGACAACGGCAGAACCATATTCCGGAGAAAACAGTGACACACCCCTCTCCGGATACGGATAAAAGGAGCTTAGATTGAAGGGCAAAACCATTTTCCAAAGATACACAATTAGAGATTTGAATGACACAAGTATTCGCGTCGTCAGGGGGGTATCCTCCAGGATGCTTCCGGTGAAACTCCTTGCCATGAAAGCAATTAGCGAGGTGATAAGGCTCAGGGCAATGAACGGGAGCTTCCCGATAAAAAAAGTCCTGAATGTCTTCAGGGATGTTATCCCTCTGAAAGGATACCAGTCCAAAAGAAGCAGAACAATGGGAAGAGTGACCGCCATCGGCTTGCTCATCAGGGCGAGGGTGAAGAAGAAGAGGGAGAGGAGGTAATATTTGTTGAAAACCTGCCGGAAAGTCGTTGAACGATTCCCCCTTAGCAAAGGGGGCGGAGGGGGTTGTTTCTTGCTTTTTTCTGCAATGCCGGCTTCACAACCCCCTTTATCCCCCTTTGCTAAAGGGGAATAAAGAATAATGGTACCTGCATATTTCATATACATCATCACACTCAGTAAATAAAACAGGGCGCAGAGAAGGTCTGCCCTCGTCGAGATCCATACGACGGGCTCCACATGGAGGGGATGAAGACCGAAGAGAAGACCGGTGGTCGCAGCGGTGATCAGCGTGAATCGTGAGACGTGAGACGTCAACGGCATCTTTTTCTTCTCACCCTCCCCTCTATCCCCTCCCCTCAAGGGAGGGGACATTGAACTTCCCTCGCCCCTTGGGGGAGAGGGTTGGGGTGAGGGGTGCTTTTCGCATGCCTCTATCAGCTTCACCACCAGCAAGATCACCAGAAAGGTGTTCATGGCATGTAAAATAATACTCGTCAGGTGATGCCCCAGAGGGTTCAAGCCCCAGGCTGCATAATCCAGGGCATGGGATATCCATGTCAGCGGATGCCAGTTGGCGCTTGTGGAATTAAGAAATGCAAATGCCCACCTGAAAAAAGTAAGATCGAGTGATCGTATATGGGTATTTCTGATGACCAAATCGGTATCGTCCCAGTTAACAAAACCGTTATTAAGGGCCGGCAGGTAGACTGCCAATATCATCAGAGCAATGAAGCCTGCGAGATAGTATGCTCGGTTTTGACTTTTCATAATGCCCTTAATGCGTCGCATCCTGCGTGGTGTCCCAAAGAGCATGCTTTGCTGTAATCTGAAGCAGCAAGCTCTCTTTTACCTGTTTTGAGATAAAGACTTCCGCGACGGAGATAGACGGTCGCATCATTTTGGTCCAATTCAATCGCTTTGCTGAAATCCTCCGCCGCCTTGTCAAACCAACCGGTCTTACCATACAGCACTCCCCGGCTGACAAACACTTCAAAAGCACGTGGATTTATCGCAATCGACATAGAGTAGTCCTCTATCGCTTTATCGGGTTGGCCCATTTTTTCATGAATTGATCCGAGACTACTGTAGACCTCATAATGGAATGGCTCAAGCGCATTCACCATATTATAATCTGAGAGAGCCTTGTCAAGATACTCCTGTTGCTGATAAACCAGCCCCCGCATATAATAGGCAAGATTGACCTTGACCGGTTCCTTTTCGATTACATAACTCCAGAGGTCGATGCTATTCTTCCATATGCCTGTTTGCCTGACCGTTATATACGCCGCACAGGCAAATACAAAAAAGGCTGCAACTGCAACTGCAGATTTTATCGCCAGCTCTCCTCTTTTCAGCCTCCCCAGTCTTTCCCAACTCCAGGCTGTTGCCAACCCTACGAGCAGGAATGGTCCGATGCCCGGCAAATAAGTATACCTGTCAGCCATCGCCTGACCTCCGACCTGCACAATACCGAGCACCGGGATCAGGGTCACCACATAATACCCCCAGACCGCGATCCACATTTTTTGCTTTTTTATTGCAATGACGCAGGCCATCGTAATCCCGGCCGCAAGCAGAACAGGTAAAAAATAGTTTAAAGATAAAGGGGAGATATCTCTCGGATAGGTATAGAGTGGAAGCAGATTCAAAGGCACCAGCATATTCCATAAATAAACAATAAGGGACTTGGCGGCAATGACTACTCGAGACGATAATGGGATTATCTCAACAGACCTTATGGCCCCTGAGGCATTTTGCGCAAGTATGGTCAATATCGACGAAGCAATGCTCAGGGCAATAAACGGGAACTTCCTGATAAAAGACGTCCTGAATGTCTTAAAAGAAGTGGTCCTTTTAAAAGGATACCAGTCTAAAATCAGCAAGACAACAGGAAGACTCACTGCCATCGGCTTGCTCAACAGAGCGAGGATAAAAAATAAGAAGGAGAGGAGGTAGTGCCTATCGAGAACCTGCCGGAAAGTCCTTGAACGATTCCCCCTTAGCAAAGGGGGCGGAGGGGGTTGTTTCTTGTTCTTTTCTGCAATGCCAGCTTCACAACCCCCTTTATCCCCCTTTGCTAAGGGGGAATAGAGAATTGTTGTGCCTGCATATTTTGTATACGCCATGACGCTCAGCAAAAAGAACAACGCGCAGAGGAGGTCTTTCCTCTCGGCCACCCATGCCACTGATTCCACATGGATGGGGTGAAGGCCGAAGAGCAGACCCGTCACTCCAGCAGCGATCAACGTGAATCGTGAGACGTGAGACGTGAAAGGCATCTCCTTCTTCTCACCCTCCCCTCTATCCCCTCCCCTCAAGGGAGGGGATATTGAACTTCCCTCGCCCCTTGGGGGAGAGGGTTGGGGTGAGGGGTGCTTTTCGCATGCCTCTATCAGCTTCACCACCAGCAAAACCACCAGAAATGTATTCAACGCGTGAAGGATGTTGTTCGTCAGGTGATGGCCCAAAGGGTTCAAGCCCCAAACAGCATAATCCAGGGCATGGGATATCCAGGTGAGAGTGTGCCAGTTGGCAGCATAAAAATCAAAAAAAGCCCATTTGAAAAAAGTAACATCTAACGAACGGATGTAAGGGTTTTCAGTAACGTACTCCGGATCATCCCAATTGACGAATTCGTTCCAAAGCGCGGCGAGATAGACGATAAAAGTTATCGCTGAAATCGCGCCTGCGAGATAATATTTAACGTCCTGTCTTTTCATAATAGCAACCGCTGTTTAATAATAGCTCTTTCATCTCCTCAGAATATTCAGCCTGTCTTTCGCTATGACATTCAGGGGAGCGAGTTCGACCGCCTTTTCATATGACCCAACAGCCCTGCTTGCGTCGCCCTGGCTTAAATGCAGGTCTCCCTTCGTAATATAAAGACTTGCTTTCCAGTCGTCAGGGTATGTAGCAATTAACCTGTCATACAGCCCGATAAGAGCGTTCATTAAGTAATCCTTAGGGATGGAATATTTCCTGATAACCTGTTCGTTCACCGGTGAGTCCTCGACGAATATGACAGCATTGATGTCGCAAAAAACAGGCAGCCAATCCTTGTCCAGAATTAATGCATTGAATAAAGGCACCACCGCCCCGGTCGTCCGTGCAATTGGAATCACGATATAATTTATGTTGCGCGTTCCGACGATGGTTTTCCAGGCTGGTGCACCCGGGACCTCACCACCACTCGCGCTGTCCATCAGAGTGGATTCTCGGGTGGCATCCCCAAAAATGTCCCGGGGATCGACAAAGACCTTTCGTTCAGGGGCCAGCCGCCAGATGAGGTATCCTCCCCATTCGTACACATTGTACATATTCCCCCGGATATCATTCGCAATGATAAAATCAGCGGCTTTAACAGGACAGAGATAGCCGTCAACCTGCACGCCCGATCTGATATGTTCAAGGTTATGACGATCACTCCACGTAAAAAATATTCCGGCAACGATTGCTATTGCCGGCACTGCGGCACGACCGAACTTCAGAAGCCTGTCCCCGGAAAAATGTCGTGCGATCACCGGCAGGGCCGCAGCCATGAAGAAGAAACTATACCGTGCAGAAAGAAAAGAGGCAACTCCTGTCGCCATGAGGAGGGCAAGGTCCGTGAGGTCTGTATTTTTTCGATTGACCGCGAGCCCCGCGAACGCCAAAAGAATAAGCAGCCAGTATAAAATTACACTATAATCACCGGACCACAAAAAGTACTGTATCGAAGTCATATAGTCCGGATTCACAGCGGATAAATAACCTGCGCTCAAGTTCCAGTGCTCGACGGGTATTTTATATTCCCAGTATTCCTGCCATACATGATATGTGTTCGGGTTTGCGAGGGAAAAGATGATGCCTGATCCAGCCGCCAGGCAGAGTCTTTTGTATGCCTTTATCCCGATAGGCCTGAAAGAGGGACGGAGAAACTTGACACCCTCCATAACGATGTAGAGGATTATGGTCACGTGGCCTATGATAAATCCGGGATGCATATTCGCCCAGATCAGCATGAGCAAAGGCAATAGAAAGAATACGGATAAAAACCCACCCCTGCACCCCTCCCGAGAGGACCCACCCATGCACCCCTCCCGAGAGGACCCACCCCTGCACCCCTCCCGAGAGGGGAATATTACATGGTCCCCTCCTGGGAGGGGCAGGGGGGTGGGTTGTATTCTCAGCGTATTCTCCCCTATCCTCTCCAGCAGGTATAGAAGGACTGCGAAAAAAAGAAAAGAAAATACCTGCGGCCTCTCGACAGGAAACTGCTTTAGAAAATAGGTCAGAAATACAAGCAGGAGACCCAGATAAACAATATCGTCACCGTGCTTCCTTTTCCAGAGGGCATAGAGCAAAACGCCTGCCATAAGAAACCTCAGGATGACGATGCCGGTCAGTCCCCCCGCGAGATAGAAAAGATGATATGTCACCTGGCTCAGCCAGAAGGACGTAAGTATAAAATGCTCTCTGCCGGTGTGGTGACCGACGGAGGTGTAAGCAAACGGATCCTCTGAAGGAAGAGTCTTGTGCTGCCATATCCATTCGCCTGTCTTTATATGCCAGAAAAAATCAGGGTCATAAATATCTCTCAGGAGAAATAGAGACGATATCAAGACTACCAGCGACACCAGAACAAATATGATGATTTTGTGACTGCTCTTGCTCACTTAACCTCAAAATGCCTATAATTAATTTATAAACGACAGCGGGTTGCAGGAACCAGGTCTTCTACCCTCAACTGAATGGCTGCACCTACAATATTATTTCATTGACATCGTCGAAAGTACAAGATATAAAATCAGCTGCATGAGTAAGGGATTGACAGCATCATGAAAATAAGAAGCATCCCGTTATCCGGCATTGCCGACGCAATGTCCTTGAGAGATTCCTCTCCGGGCAAGCGTGCGCGGCTCTTCCAGCTTGCGGTACTTTGGTTATCCGGCCTAAGCCTGTGGCCTGTTTGGCGCTTCCGGTTCCCTGCCATGCAGGACTATCCGCATCATCTGTTCATCTCTTACGTGCTTGCGACATTCAACGATCCCTCCTTTGACTGGACGAGACACTACGTTGTTGATTTAAAGGCAGACCCTTACAACCTGTATTACTTCATTACAGGTTTTTTTCAACTCTTCTGTGACATAGAAACGTCCGGTAAACTCTTTATTTCCGTCTACCTGCTCCTGGTCGCTTTGCTGGTTATAAAGGCTTCCCGGCCATTTGACAAGCAGCAGGCCCCTCCCTGGGGCTTGCTGCTCCTGTTCCCTTTTTCCTTCAGTCAGGTATATTTCCTGGGGCTGACAAACTATCTGATATCGATTCCGCTCCTTTTTTTGGCCCTCATCGATCTGGAACGTCTGATTTCCCGCCCGTTTACCGCAGGCTCTGTATTCCAGCATAGTATGTACCAGCTCCTATTGTTTATTTCGCATCCCTATTCAGTATTGCTGTATCTTGCCTTCGCCTTTACAGGGTCCCTTTTCTCTTTGTCCGAGAGACGCAACTTCAGGAAGGCTTTTTTTATCCCCCTTGTGTTGGCCCTGCTCTTTTTCTACTGGTACAGCGGTGCTCAGGGTCCGGTAGCGGTAGATACGGGGGGACAGTCTGTCCCATCTGATATACGGTGGGTTTCCGTCGAAGAGAGACTTGGGTTTTACCTGTTAATGTTTACGGGGATGAGATGGACAACCGGAATAGATTGGTCCACGACATTAGTTTGGCTTGCGACCCTGGGCCTTTTTTTTATCAGCGGTACAGTCAATTGGAAAAATATCGTCATCCCGTGGAAAGCAGTGTCTTTCCTGTTTTTGTCCCTGCTGGTCTTTGCACTCATGCCCTTTACGCTGGCTATAACATACTTTAACCTCAGGATCGCTCCGGTGAGCTACTTCTTCATCTCAATTATTCTTGCACGAATGAAACTCGGCGGCAAAGCCGCGCTTTCACTTGTCGTCCTGGTTACGCTGCTCATGGTTTTCTCTTCGAATCTGCAGGGGCGGTTGTCCAGGGAGTCTGCTGAAATAATGCCTCTCCTGGTCAGGATGGAGGGAAATGCAGCGGTCCTTCCCGTCATCCTGGATTCGTCGTCAAAAGAACTTGATCCTGTTTTCTTTGAATTTCATGAGCATCACGCAAACTACTATCACATTATTGCAGGGGGCGGGGTAACACCGACCCTGTGGCAAAACCCTCTGTTTCCCGTCCACTATAAGCCGGGTGTCGCTTTGCCGGTCCCGAGCGACCTTAGTCCATCCTCTTTGGGGGCCTACGCCTCCCATTATAAGTATCTGCTTGTCCGTGGCGCACCACCTATATACATTGGGGACCTTTCCCACTACTATAATTTCGTTGCCCGCTCCGGAGCATGGTCTCTTTTCAGATCTCCTGTCCTCTGATCGTATTTTTCTATGACTTCCCGGTTTTCGGGTCTGTCCCTGACAAATATGGCCGCATTATACCGGAAGTAAACCGGCACCCAATCTTTGTCATTCCAGAGCGCTTTGACAAGAGGCAGAGAAACCGGGATTATTGTGTATTGTATATTGTGCTCATCGAGTGCGGCCTTCCATGCAGGCATGCCCTCAAATCTTCGATCATCGGCTTTGTCGATCAGGTCTGACTGCAGGTATATGTGGCTATAGAGGGTCCTCCCGTCTATAAAGATTTTTCTCTCCGGGGCCAGCCTCCAGATAAGATATCCTCCCCAATCGAAATAGTTGTACATGTTCCCTTTAAGATCATTTGAAAGGATGAAATCGGCAGCCCCGACAGGAAATTTCTGTTCATCGATCCATCTGCCGGATGACAGGGGTCCGAAGTTTAGACGGTCCCTCGCGAAAAATAAACCGATAAAAAGAGCGGCAATGAGAATAATAGTCCTGGCAGGGGTTTTCAGCTTTCCTGCAGAATATATTCTTGCCAATACAGGCAATGCCGCGATCAGGAAAAAAGGTACATAGCGAAGGGCCGAAAAAGAAAAATATCCTGTCGCAAGGAGCAGTGCCGTCTCGGTTATATCTATTTTCTTGTAAGAGATCAGCGTCCCGGTGGCGGTAATAAACAGTATAAGCCAGTAGACTACTATGCTGGAATCGTGATATCTCATAAAGGCCCTGACTGTGGACTGATACTCTATATTGCCGGATGTTATGTAATCATGTGGAAATAAAATGTTTTCGGAGAATATATGATATGTGTTGGGGTTCATGAAGGAGATGAGAAGTCCCAGGACGCCCGCGATAACCAATATTTTAAAATCACGCCGTTCCATCGGCCTGAAAGCAGGATAAACGAACTTGAGGCCCTCGAAACCGATATAGAGGGCTATGACCGCCACTCCCGCAACATACCCGGCGTGCATGTTGGCCCATGTCAGCATCAACAGAGGAAGCATAACGAATAAAGATCGCCCATATCTGTTTTCGGTATCAACTGCTGCACCCCTTCCCTTCAGCAGGTAGAGCAGCAGCGCGAAGAGAAGAAAGGAAAATACCTGGGGCCGCTCAATTGGGTATGAGACAAGCAGCAGGCTCAAGAACAGGAGTAAGAATCCCGTGTAAAGGACTATGTCGCCTTCCTTCCTCTTCATCATGACAAGGAGGAGGCTGACGACGATCAGGAACCTCAAAAACACTATTCCCGGCATTCCGGCCACAAGGAAAAAAAGCCAGAATATGGCCTGGCTGAGCCAGTAGGATGACATGATAAAACGTTCCCTGACGCTCTGTAGACCTTCCGTGGTGAAGGAGAACGGGTCCTTTAACGGAATTTCTCCGTGCTGCCAGATCCATTGGCCGGTCTTTAAATGCCAGAAAAAGTCGGGGTCCCTGATGTCCCTGGTGAGATGAAGGAACGTAATCGCAAGCATCACGGATATGAGAAAGAATATGACCGCCTTTTGCACGCCAGAATTGCTCATACCGTATTTATAAAAAGTCTGATTGTACCTCCCTTTGGCAAAGGGAGGTTAGGTGGGATTTTCTGATCACAAATAACTCCAGATTCTTTCCAATACAGCACCGATATTTTCAAATACCCCACCCCTCTTTGCCAAAGAGGGGGACTTTCACAGACTTCCCGGAAAAACATAAAAAACAGCCCTCAGTTTAGAAAATTCGGGAACAAAAGCGGCATCTGCCGACCCTATTCAGTAAACTGGACCTTGACCGCTTCCTTCAATTTTGGTGCAAACTTAACCGAGGTCAGATAGAGACGGGGACCATGCTCCATGATAAATATCGGATTGTCCGGGCCGATGACCTGCACTCCATCCCCATGGGTTTTTTCTATTCTGGCCGCATCGTAGAAAGCCTGTATATGAACGCCAAGTTCAGGACCAAAACAGCCTATCTCCTCCTGCCTGAGACCTTCGATCGACTTCAACGGGTTTTTCTTCGAGGTATAAAAACTGATTTCAGGGCCCCAGGTCCTGAGCAACTCCACAACTTGCTTGTTGGCCTTAACTTTGACGGTGGAACCTTTGCTGCAGCCGACCAACCATAATGAAAACCCGAATAAGATAATGACCAGGCCTGCTGACAATATTTTTTTCATGCTGCTCTCCTTTTCTGCATATATAGTTACCACCCCGTCTATCCGGATAGATTACATTTTTTGCACGTAAAAATCAAAAGGGGTAGAATACGTTTCGTATTGTTGAAAAAACAAACACAAAAGCCTTAAAATTTTAATAGTCTAAATTTTCAACTCTACTCAGGAGGCAATCACTTTGAAATCACCAAGAAATATTTTGTTTATTATCTGCCTGCTCGTTATCACCTCATTCCCAGCCGCAGCAGCGAGTGCCGGAGAATGGCATCTTCGCAGTCCCCTGACATTCTTTGGGGTCACCTTCGGGAAGACCCATTTTGTCGCGGTCGGCGATCAGGGCGCAATATTCACGTCCCCTGACGGCACCAGATGGAATCTGACGGAGTCCGGCGTTAAGGATACGCTGAGGGCCGTAACGTTCTCAAGGGATATGTTCGTAGCCGTGGGTGACAAAGGGTCCGTTCTGACGTCTCCCGACGCTGAAAAATGGACAGTAATCTCTTCCGGTATTGCTGACTCGCTTAAAGGAGTTGCGTACGGGAAAGAGACTTTCGTGGCGGTGGGTGACAAAGGGAAGCTCTTCACATCGCAGGACGGTGTTACGTGGGCGTCCGGAGTCTCGGGCGTGCAGGATGGCCTCAGAGAAGTAATCTTCGCAGACGGGAAATTCATTGCTACCGGAGAAAACGGGACGATACTGATCTCAAAAGATGGAGTGGACTGGCGGAAAATTACTACCGATTTCCCCTTTATTATTAAAGGATTATGTTTCGGAAAGTCCGGATTCGTTGCGGTAGGGGGGCAGGATTCCGTCCTGACCTCCAAAGACGGAGAAAAATGGACGCTGACGCATACCGGCGTATCTGCCTGGCTTAAAAAGGTAGCGTATGCCTTCGAGAGTTACATTGCCTTGGGCGAAAAGGGTGCTCTGCTGGTCTCTAAGGACGGCGTAAAATGGTCGTTACAGACCTCCGGGGCCACTGCAGAACTTGAGTTTGCGGCATTTGCGAACAAGACAGCTATTGTTGTGGGAGCGGCAAACACGATACTGGTTTCTCTTGACGGCTCCCAGTGGAAAGAGGCTGTTCCGGGGATCACAAGCGTCCTTCGGGGAGTGACCTTCCATGACAATCGTTTTACGGCTGTGGGCGACAAAGGGATCATCTTCAACTCAGTTGACGGCGCGGTCTGGACAAGAGTGCCGTCCGGAACAGCCGAAGCCCTTTTCGGCATTGTACGCGGCAGAGACTCTTATGCAGCGGTGGGAAAGAAGGGAACGATACTGACCTCCAGCGATGGGTCCCACTGGACCGGAAGCAAATCGGGAACAACGAAGAACCTCAGGGGTATAGCTTACGACGGCAAGAGCTTCATAGTCGTGGGCGATCAGGGGACGATTTTGACATCTCCGGACGGCTCTGACTGGGCTGTGAAAAAATCCGGGACACATGTCGTTGGGCTCAGAGGAGTGGCATACGGCGCCCAGGGCTACGTTGCAGTGGGTGAACTCGGCACTGTCCTGACCTCTGCCGACGGTTCTGAATGGACCGCCAGAGATTCCGGAGTCCGGAGCGTTGTAGGAAATACCCTCTACGGCGTTGCTTCAGGACCCAGGGGCTATGTTGCAGTCGGAGACTCGGGAATTATATTGACGTCTGAAAACGGCACTGACTGGAGGCTGACCTCTTCGGGCACGCCAAATATTTTTATCGGTGTAACCTATTGTGCTGGCAGATATATAGCTGTCGGTGTATCCAGGAGCGATGAAAAACCAGTAAAGACGAAGATGAATAATATCTTTGTATCAGGGGATGGGGAAAAGTGGGCTGTCGAGAGCATTAAAGACGCCGACCTCTTCCTGGCCTCGGCCTGCGGCAGCGACCGGAGAATCGTCCTGGTCGGCAAGGAGATTGCCCAGTCAGACCCTCTGCCTTCGGGAAAGTGAATAATAAAACTGTAAGCCTCAATAAAATTGATTACTCGGGAGGTGACGTCTGGACGATTTGGGAATACAGGAAAAGGGTACATATCTTTTATGTGGTTATGCCCCTAATCCTCCACGTTGACGTCATGCTTTTGTGAAGCGGCGCTGTAAAGGCTTTCTGCTGATCTCACTGTTCGGCCTCTGTCTGACAGGAGCGGCGTGGATAAGCGTTATTCAGCTTATGACAGAGGAGCACGCTGAGGAAATAGCTGAGCTCAATGGGGTGAACAGCGGGTTGACCCGGGCTTTCGAAGAGCATGTCCGGCGGGCGCTTAAAACAGCCGACAATGCGCTTCTCTTCCTGCAGCTGGAATACAAAAAAAACGGCATGATCACGCCGAGCATGCGAGACTTCGTCGCTGCCGCCAAACAGGACCCGATCCTCAATCAGCTTGGCATTGCTAACGCCGATGGTGATCTTCTTCTGAGCGCTGTGCCTCTTAACAGGCCTATCAACATTGCAATTCGTGAACATTTCCAGGTGCAGGCAAAGAACCCGTCAATGGGGCTCTATCTCGGGAAACCATTCATTACACGGGCCACAGGCACATGGTCTTTTTTCCTCAGCCGCAGGCTGAACAGGCCGGACGGATCCTTCGGCGGTATCGTGTCTGCCGGGCTGGACCCCGCCTATTTTTCGGAATTTTACAGCGTACCGGAAATGGGCCCGGACAGAAGCATCATTCTGGTCGGGTGGGACGGTATTGTCCGGGCCCGGCGTTTCCGGAAGCAATCCGAAGTGGGGCAGGACTTGAACGCAAGCCCGTTGTTCGACGCACTGCGGCATAATAAGACGGGTAACTACGAGGCGGTCAGCCTGATTGACGGTCTGCACCGCTTTGCAAGTTACCGTGCCCTGGGGGATTATCCCCTGATCGTTGTGGTCACGAGCCTCAGGTCCTCGGCACTGATATCTTTCGAGAAACGAAAAAAGGAATATTATTCCGCGGCCCTGATTTTCACAGTCTTCGTCGCCGGCTCATGTTTTTTTCTGATTCGCAGCGAAGGCCGCATCCTTCATCAGAATTCGCTCCTTGAGGAGGAGCTGACTGAGCGCGGGAGGATCGAAAATGACCTGCGCAACGAAGAGAAACAGTTTCGCGAGCTTTTTGAGGCCATAACGGACGCTGTATTAGTACATGATATTTCTGCTGACGGCAGCCCCGGACGCTTTTTTCAGGTAAATGATGTCGCCTGCCGTTATTTGGGCTATAGCCGGGATGAACTGTTGACCCTGACTCCGGCTGATATCGATGCCCCGGAATCAGACATCGACGCAGGGACCGTAGGCCGCAAGCTGCTTGAAGACAAAACCGCAATCTTCGAACAGAGTCATGTGGCCAAAGACGGGCAGCGCATTCCGGTCGAGATAACTGCGAGATTGACTGAGCTGCAGGGTCGGCAGGCTGTTATTTCACTGGTCCATGACATCACCGAACGCAAGAATAAGGAAGAGGCTATTGCAACAGCGGCCCGCGAATGGAAGACTTCCTTTGATGCCATGGCGGATGGCGTGTCCATACATGACGGCGATTATACGATTGTTAATGCAAACCTCTCACTTTGCCGGATGATAGGAAAGGCTCCGGAGGAAGTGATCGGCACAAAGTGTTATAAGCTCTTCCACGGCAAGGATACCCCGATAGAGGGTTGCCCCTTCGAGAGATTAATAAAGACAAAGGAAAAAGAATTTGCGGAGATCTTTGAACCATCACTCAATAAATGGCTTGAGGTGTCAACGTCTCCAGTTCTGGATGATTCCGGAGCTTTGGTCAGAATTGTGCATGCCGTGCATGACATCACCGGTCGCAAGAAAAAGGAAAAGGACATCCTGAACTACCAGGGCCAACTGCAGCGGCTGACATTCGAATCGACCCTGATCGAGGAGCGCGAGAGGAAACGTATCGCAGATGAACTGCATGACACCCTCGGGCAAAATCTTGTATTCCTTAAACTCATGGTCTCTTCTCTCAGGGAGGCTGCCGCCGCGTGCGGCAAAGGTGAAGCGATTGACGAGGTTATAGGCCTCATTGACCAGACTGTTCAGTTTTCGAGGTCCCTGACCTATGAACTGGCCAGTCCGGTCCTCTATATGGTCGGCTTCGATGCGGGGATAAGATGGCTTTCCGAGCAGATCGGGAAAAGCCAGGGCATTTCTATCGTCGTGAATACGCTGGGGGACCCGGCTGATATCAAAGGGGAGATGAAAGTGCTCCTCTACAAAACCGTAAGGGAGTTGTTGTTTAATGTGGTCAAGCATGCACAGGCGGACCATGTTAGTATAAACATAAGGAATATGGAAGGCAGGCTGGAGATAGAAGTTATCGACAACGGCATTGGTATCGCTCCCGATAGCGTTAAAAGTTACGGACTTTTCAGTGTTGCTGAACGCGTCAAATATCTTGGAGGAACAATGGAAACAGGCCCAGACATCGGCACCGGCTCAGGCACACGCGTATATATATCCGTCCCCCTGCCTCAAAAAGATACCGGAGAGACTTTAGCGTGAGCATAAGGATTCTTATGGCCGACGACCACAGGATGTTCCGTGAAGGACTCCGTCATCTCCTTGAGAAAGAAGAAGACTTCTTGATTGTCGGAGAGGCTGAAAATGGCAGGACGGCGGTAAAACTGGCCATGGAACTTTCTCCGGACATTATACTTATGGACGTCAATATGAAGGACCTGAATGGTATTGAAGCCACACGGCAGATCGCATCCAAAAAGCCTTCTATTCGGGTCGTCGGGCTTTCGATGTATTCAGAAAGGCAATTCGTGACTGAAATGCTCCTGGCCGGGGTCAAGGGGTACTTATTGAAGGACGCTGCTATTGAGGAACTCGTGCTCGGCATCAGGACTGTCATGGATGGTGAGGTCTATCTTTCTCCCAAAATAGCGACCGGCGTAATAGAGGAATTCACGGTCGGGATCAAAAGGGCCGGGTCCTCCGTATTTTCAACGCTGACCCCGAGGGAGAGAGAGGTACTGCAGATGATAGCAGAGGGCAAAAGCACCAAAGATATCGCCTTTTCCCTTGAAATCAGCGTAAAGACTATCGAGACTTTCAGGCAGCAGATCATGGCAAAACTGGATATCCACAGCGTGGCCGGACTTGTCAAATTCGCAATCCGGGAGGGGCTGAGCTCGCTGGAAGGGTAGGCAAAGGAAATTCGTATGATATTTTTACGATAAGAGAAATCATATAATGAATCACCCCGCAGCAAGCTGCGAGGTATCTAAATATTTCCCCGCCCTTGAGGGGAGGGGATGAAGGGGAGGGTGAAAAAACAATCGGAAGGTGAAAAGCGTAACCAATCACCCCCACCTAA
>JBARHQ010000127.1:0-4881 GCA_049799315.1 Thermodesulfovibrionales bacterium
AACAAAACAGACTTTAAGCACAGACTTTATTTGCAGTGATTATTTTATCACAGAGTACCACTGAGATGTGAGGTTCCTTTCCTGTCTCTACGGGTTCATTAGGTCGGGAAGATTTTCCGCAGAGGGAAGTTTGCGCACTTAATCTTTTGTTATTAGCAAGTAAGATCTGTTTTGATGATAATATACTTGAATAATTAGTGTTTTTTTCATAATATTAAGTGTAATGAACACAGGAGGCGGCATGATTAGAGCACGCGTTGAGGAAGTTCTAAAAAGCATACGGGTAGGCCTGAAATCCGAGGGCGGTGATATAGAACTCGTCGATGTTAAGGATGATATCGTCTATGTAAGACTGAAGGGGGCATGTGGTACCTGCCCCATGTCCACTCTGACGATGAAAAATGTTGTTGAATCAAGCATCAGGAAGGAGATACCCGAGATCAAGGCTGTGCAGGCGGTTTGATCCCGGAACTCGGTGCAATGATAGATTGCGTTTCAGGGGTTGGCGGTAAAAAGACGCAGGCAGTAATTCTTATACTGGCTGTTTTATTTGTTGTCTGTATCACTTCTGCCTCATTCGCTGCCTCTAAGATCGATGTCTCGGATATCCGCTTCTGGTCATATCCTGATTATACCCGGGTGGTGGTGACGTTATCAGATACCCCGGACTTTACAAAAAAACGGCTTTCAAATCCCGACAGGCTTTACTTTGATATCAGGAACAGCCAGATAAGAAAAGAACTTAAGACCACGCTGCCTGTTGGAAACGGTATGCTGAAGTCGGTCAGGGCAAGCCAATACGATGAAAACACTGTCAGAGTCGTCCTCGACCTTGAAAAGGTGCGCGATTACAAGATCATTACCATGGAGGACCCGATCAGGCTGATTATTGATATAAATGGGCAGGCTTCGGTGGCCTCTAATCCGGAGGCCCCGGCAAAAAGGAGGATCGTTATTGATCCCGGACATGGGGGACACGATCCCGGTGCGGTCGGACCGAACAAGCTTTATGAAAAAGATGTCGTGCTCGATATAGCCCTGAAGCTCAGGAAGATCCTCGCTGAGGACCCTTCTGTTGAAGTATTCCTGACGAGGGACAAAGACATCTTCATCCCGCTTGAACAGAGGACAGCCATCGCGAACAGCAAAAACGCGGACCTGTTTGTTTCGGTCCATGCGAATGCGAGTCCCAGGAAAGAGGCCAAGGGGATCGAGACGTATTTTCTGAACTGGACGAACGATGAAGAGGCGAATAAGGTTGCTGCGCGTGAAAACAAGATATCCCTGAAGAAGATGAAGAAGATGAACGAGGAGCGTGATATACTCGAAATCATCAAAGGCGATCTCAGTCGCGACAGCAAGAGGGATGAATCGCTGAAGCTTGCCAATTACATTCAGCTTTCAATGGTGAACACTCTCAACAGGGACTACAGTCATATTGTTGATCTTGGCGTGAAGCAGGCTCTCTTTTACGTGCTCTTCGGCGCCCGGATGTCCTCGGTGCTGGTTGAGGTATCGTTCATCAGCAATCCGCTTGAGGAAAAACTCCTTTCTAATAATGATTACCGGGAGGGTCTTGCCAAGTCTATCGCAGGCGGGATTACGAGCTATGTGGCCGCTGTACCACCTGCCAGGGTGCTGAATCAGGCCCAGAATCATGTATCGGGCGGCGCCAGGAAGACCGTTGCCTCCAGACGTTAAGCCTCACATCAGACCAAACATCCGGCCAGAGATCAGGTCGGACATTCGGCCAGACATACGGATTATACTTTACCTTGTTTTTGCCGTTTCCCTATACGTTATAAAGAACCTGTCCGTTTTCTATATTCTCTCCGGTATTCTTATTTTTTTCCTGCTCCGTGTCCCGTTCAAAAAGCTGAAGGCAGGCTGGGTCCCGATAACCCTGTTTCTTTCCTTCACGTTACTAAGTAATCTCTTTAACCACCATGGAAAGGTCCTGGTGGCGATGGGATCATTCTTTATCACGGAGGAAGGTCTGAATGCCGCTGTGTTCAGGACGCTGAGACTGTTTCTGATGATCGGCGGGCTCAAGGTTCTTATGGCCGGAACGCCGACCGGGGATCTCGTCAGTGCACTCGGCAGACTCTTTATGCCGCTCGAAAGGCTCGGGCTACCGGTAAAAGACCTGGTCCATACCATGGGACTGACCTTGCAGTGCTTCCCTGTGCTCAAGGATATGGGCTCGGAGCTTTACCGGAAACAGCTGGCCTTGCATGAGGGAAAGGGGTTCTCCGGAAGGGTGAAGGTCATTACATCGTTTATGGTCCCCATGTTTGTCATGAGCGTCCGGACGCCGGAGATATTTTTTGAAAAGAGGGGTGAAGATGGGAAGAAAGATTGATGTCCTGATACACAATGCACTGGTGTTTGACGGGAGTCTTGCCGGTCCGGTCCGCTCATCTGTCGGGATAGGCTCTGATGAAATCGTGTATGTGGGGGACGCTGACCTCAGAGGCAATGCCGACAGGGTGATCGAGGCAGACGGACTTGCTCTTGCACCGGGCTTCATCGACACCCATGCACACTCTGACTTTACGCTGCTTGCTGACCCGAGGGCTGAGGGAAAGTTGAGCCAGGGCATTACGACCGAGGTGAACGGAAACTGCGGCATGTCCGCCGGACCCCTCATCGGCAGGGCGCTTGAGCGCCGGGAAGAAGACCTCAGGGAACTCGGGATACGGGAACGCTGGAGTACTCTTCAGGAATATTTCGCCCTTGTTGAACAACGGGGCGCCGGCGTTAATACTGCGAATCTCGTCGGCCACGGAAACCTCCGCGGATCGGTCGTCGGCTACGATGACAAGAGGCCTTCTCCAGAGGAACTGACCGCGATGCAGAGGCTGCTTTCCGATGCCGTTTCTAGTGGGGCAATCGGGCTTTCGACGGGGCTGATCTATCCCCCGGGCATCTATTCAGATACAGCAGAACTGATAGAACTCGGCAGGGTGCTGCATGAAAAGGACCTGATCTACACGAGCCACATGAGAAGCGAGGGGACGCGGCTTCAGGAGGCAGTTGACGAGGTTATTCACATAGGTCGCGAGGCTGCTATAAAAGTGCATATATCTCATATCAAAACGGCCGGAGAGCTGAACTGGCATAAGGCGGATGCAGTGATCAGTCAGTTGCAGCTGGTCCGCAGTGAGGGACTGCGGCTTACCTGTGACCGGTATCCGTATATTGCATCAAGCACTGATCTGGATTCCATCCTTCCCTCCTGGGTTTTTGCAGGGGGCAATGATGATGAACTCAGGAGACTGAACGATCCGTCGGCGCGCAGACGCATCGAAGAAGAGATCAGGGAGCAGGTGAGCAGACCCGGGTACTGGTCGAAAATCATGGTTTCCGGTGTCGGATCTGAGAGCAACAGATGGATGGAGGGGATGACTGTTGAGGCTATCGGCAGCAGACTTGGCACCGACGGCCTGAGTGCTTTTTTCAGGATCGTCATTGAAGAACGTCTGAGGGTCGGAGCTATTTTTCAGTCGATGCATGAGGGTAATCTGAAAAAGTTTCTTTCTCAGCCTTTCTGCATGATCGGCTCTGACAGTTCTGCCCGGTGCTTTGACGGACCGACAGCACTGGGCAAGCCTCATCCCCGCACCTATGGAACCTTCCCCAGGCTGTTCGGAAAATACGTGCGGGAAGAACAGCTCCTTTCGCTTTCAGAAGCTGTTCATAAGTCTACACTGCTTGCGGCTGAGACGTTCGGGTTAAAGAGGCGAGGGCGGATTAAAGAGGGCTATTTTGCCGATCTCGTGATCTTCGATCCTGATCGGATCGTCGACAAGGCGACCTTCGAAAAGCCGTTCCAGAGGGCTGAAGGGATCCATTCTGTCTTTGTCAACGGTGTCGAGGCGGTGTCAGAAGGAAGATTGACCGGCAGACTCGGCGGCAGGGTTCTGAGATACGGTGGAACTGCTATGGCCCGATTGCAATAACAGAGATGTTGTCTTTTCCACCTTTGATATTTGCATCTCGTGCCAATGTCTCTACCATGGTCTCGAGTGCGTTTCTCTGGCTGATAACAATATCCTGTATTTCGTCATCCGTCAGCATATCCGTCAGTCCGTCCGAGCACATAAGCAGAATATCACTCCGTGCCAGATCGATCACTTTCTTGTCCGGAACCGGACAGTTGCCTGTTCCAACAGCCTGAGTGAGAATATGCCACAGGCGGGGCGGCACCATGCCTCTCTCCATTGACCCTTGTTCGACATACGCATCGCCGACCGTATGGTCCCTCGTAATACGCTCCAGGACATTTCGAAACAGGTAGGCCCTGCTGTCTCCGGCATGACATACATACGCGTGACTGCCCTGAATATAAAGCTCGACAAGTGTTGTTCCCATGCCGCGAAGATTCATGTCGGTCGAGGCCTTTGCCTGTATCGCCCTGTGTGCGCAGCAGAGCGCCTCTTCCATAATACCGAGAATAGCCTGCTCCTCCACAGCCCGGATCATTTCCCTCAGGATAAAGGCATATGCTTCGTTTACGGCCAGGTCACTGGCTATCTCGCCTGCGTTATGGCCGCCCAGTCCGTCGGCCAGAAGGAAAATACCGCGCTCTGCATCGATGAGAATCTTATCCTCATTTGTCGTTCTCACAAGCCCGGGTTCGGTCTTCCAGGCGACGCTCATGTCAGGTCCTCATTGTTCCAGCCGTCATGAAACGGGTTGCTCTGTTGATAGGCAAACAGAGTGAAGTCGTTGTATAGCCGGTCCTGGCGGAGAGAGACAAAGGGTGTCAGTTCCTCGATCGCAAACCTGAGGATTTCCTCGGGGGCGACATAGTGGAGTTCATGGGTCTTGTGATGGTTATGCGAGGAAAGAGCGTTATAGGCCAAGCCTATCTTGCAG
>JBARHQ010000128.1:0-8736 GCA_049799315.1 Thermodesulfovibrionales bacterium
AAGACTGCAAGGGCCGCCATCGAATCTGTGGACAGGAGTCTCATCAATGCCTCGTACACACTTGGCCATTCTGAATTCGACACGGCGCTGAAAGTTATCCTGCCCCTGGCTAAACGAGGTATTGTTGCCGGAACGGTCTTGTCCTTTGCCCGTGCCATGGGGGAGTTCGGTGCAACGCTCATGCTCGCCGGAAATCTTCCGGGTAAGACAAGCACCATGCCCCTGGCGATCTACAGCCTTGCGGGAAGCGGCGAATGGTCACAGGCCAATTTTATGGTTTTCCTTTTGACCGTGCTTTCCGGCATCTTCCTCTATGTTGCTAACAGGTACTCGAAGAGGATTATCTGATGGGACTTCAGGTCAGTCTCAAAAAAACGCTCAACGGGTTTGGCCTTGATGTCGATTGGGAGATCGGCAATGAGCTGGCTGTTCTCTTTGGTTTTTCAGGTGCAGGCAAGTCCATGACCCTGCAGTTGATCGCCGGTCTTATGAAGCCTGACAAAGGGCGGGTGAGTATTGAGACTGCGGTATATTTCGACAGTTCGGCTGGGACTGACGCCCCGCCGCAGGACCGTCCCTTCGGCTATGTCTTTCAAGACCTCGCACTATTTCCACATATGACGGTAATCGCCAATATTATTTATGGTGCGCCTGCAGTATCGAAGACTGAAAAGATGGACCGTGCGCAAGAGATGATCCGTGCATTTAAACTCACGGGGCTTGAAGACCGATACCCTCATGAGATATCGGGCGGCCAGAGGCAGAGGGTCGCATTTGCGCGGGCGTTGATTCGACGCCCCCAGGTGCTTTTACTGGATGAACCGTTTTCGGCCCTCGACCACCCGCTAAGACTAGAAATGCGTCAGTTTTTGAGGGAGTTGAAACGAGATTTTGATATTCCCGTAGTACTCGTCACGCACGATTTGAGCGAGGCTTTAACTCTGGCAGATACCATGATAGTCTACTCACACGGCAGGATCATCCAGAAAGGGACGCCGGATGCGGTGTCGAACAAGCCGGTCAACGATGAGGTCAAACGCCTCGTCGGCACACATGGCTTATCGGCATGAGCTATGTACAACCTGCAGCTCAGCCACCCTCATTGCAACACTGATCTGATGGATTGCCTTTTCGTTATTTCCTCGAGTATATTACGACAGGTACAAAACCAATATGAATAAAAAGAAGAAATCCGAAGGGCCTGACAGCCCGGTTCCTTCCCTGAAGGGCCATATATGGATCGAGGGAAAGGACGGCACATTTCTCGGTTACGGGAGGGTTGCCCTGCTTGAGCGGATAAGGGAATACGGTTCGATTACGAAGGCAGCCAAGGCGCTTGAGATCTCGTACAGAAGGGCATGGGTCCTGATCGATTCCATGAACCAGCAGGTGCCGAAGCCCTATGTGGTCACGTCCGCCGGAGGCAGGAAGGGTGGAGGGACCATGGTTACGCCGGAAGGTGAAAAGGCGATCACCCAGTTCTGGAAGATCCATAAAAAGTTTCAAAGATTCCTCAAAAGTCAGGCGGATGCTGTCAAATTGCTTCATGATGCATAGGAGTCGTCGTGAATAGTATCGTCGGGAGTTTCAGCCAGGCGTTCTCTCTTATTCTTCATCTGGACCAGGAGCTTTTTTCTATCATCCTGCTTTCTCTCAGGGTTTCGGGCTCAGCTCTTATCATAGCGACCTTGATCGGTCTGCCGATGGGCGCACTGCTCGGGTTCAGGAGATTTCCCTGCCGGGGGATAATCGTCAGTCTCCTGAACGCCTTTATGGGGCTTCCTCCTGTTGTGGTGGGTCTCTTCGTCTATCTCCTGCTCTCCAGAAGCGGCCCGCTTGGTTTTATGGCGCTGCTCTATACCGCTTCGGCCATGATTATCGCACAGACTATTCTCGCCTTTCCTATCGTGGCCTCACTCAGCCACTCTGCTATTGTGAGTGTTGACCCGATCATACGACAGGCCTCGGTGACCCTGGGTGCTGCACCTTTTCAGGTGGCGCTGACACTGATCAGGGAGGCGCGGTATGGCATCATGTCCGGTATCATGGCGGCCTTCGGCAGGGTCATGGCCGAGGTGGGAGCGATTCTGATCGTCGGCGGGAACATTGCCGGCTATACGCGGGTGATGACGACGACGATTGCGCTTGAGACCGACAAAGGCAATTTTGAACTTGCCCTCGCCCTGGGGATCATCCTGCTGGCGATCTCGATGGCGATAAATATTGCCCTGAATATCATCAGAAAAAAGGGTGTGGCTGAACCATGAAACTGAGGCTCGGGATATCCCAGATTGTGAAGTCCCATAACGGCAACAGCGTTCTTGAAGACTGTTCGTTCTCCTTTGACCGGGGCGGTGTCTATGTGCTGATGGGCCCGAACGGCTCGGGCAAGTCGACACTTCTCCGGATATGTGCACTTCTGGAAAAACCGGACAACGGCGAGGTCGCATATTTTATTGGACAGGAGAAGCTGGAGGACAATATCTCCCTGCGAAGGCAGATGACCCTGGTGCTGCCCCAGGTCGGCATATTCAATTCAACGGTTTTTGACAATGTTGCTTATGGCCTCAGGGTACGGAGAGCGGAGAGGCAGGAGATTGAACAAAAGACTGCTGCTATGCTTGGTTTTGCCGGGCTGACCGGGAAGAGGAACCAACGTGCCCTGAGCCTGTCGAGTGGAGAAAAACAGCGGCTGGGGATCGCCCGTGCACTTGTGATTGAACCCGAGATGCTTTTTCTCGACGAGCCGACCGCCTCGATCGACGAAGCCAATTCAAGACTCATCGAGGAGATGATTCTGGAAAAGAAGAAAAACGGGATGACGATGATCATCACGACCCACGACAGGAACCAGGCTAAACGGCTTGCGGATCAGATGCTGCGGATCAGGGACAAAAAGCTCGTGGCAGTGTCCGGATAGCTGATTTGGCGGAATTAGCAGGTTATTGAAAAACTGTTTCTAAAGCTTGAGCCGTCATTCCCGCGAAGGCGGGAATCCATTTTTATCAGTAGTGATTGGATCCCCGTCTTCACGGGGATGACCACTTTTTTGGTAACAATGGAGTTTTTACCGGAGGATTGGTTTCTGGCCTTGCAGCCTGCCCCTGGTCTTGACTTTAATACACACCCTTGCTGTTGAGGAATGCCTGGTATTTCCTGTCGACGGTTAAAATGTGATTCTGCAGCCAGGATACCAGGAAGTCGAGAAGTTGCGAGGTGATATCCTCCGTCCCCCGGTGAAATGTTGCAACAAACCCGAGGGCCTTTTCGGTCAATGCGATATGCTCTCTGCAGTGTGGCTCATAGTCAGGATACTGGTACCGGTGCATGACGTCTTCTTCTGCCAGAAAATGATAGATGACATAGTTTGAAAGCGACAGCAGCGTATTGCCGACCACAAGCTTTGAATTGCCGGCGCAGCTTACTTCATGCAGACTGTCGATCAGTTCGACCAGGCGACGGTGATGTGCATCAAACTCTGCAACACCCACAGAGAGATCTTCAGTCCATTCGAAAAAAGGCATTTTAAAGTCCTCAAGTTCTAATCTGTTACCCTGGCATGGCCAGGTTCCTTCCGGAACGTCCTGTCGTTGCAGGGACAAGCCGGAATCACATAATGCGCTATCCCGGATAAAGCTACTTTTTGTCGATCAACGCCTTGATGGCAGCTGCATCGATATAACCGGACGATACTTTACCGTTCGGCAGGATAAGTGCAGGAGTCCCGGTGATGCCGAGTTTTTTTGCCAGTTCGATATTCTGGTCAATAACCGACGTTTTACATTTTGCCTTCGGGATAGCCTTCTTTTCAAAGGCATCCTCCAGCATCTTGAGCGATTTTTCGCAGACGATCGCCTTTGACTTCTCAAAGGCCTCCTTATGCATCGGCAAGGGGAACATCTTTATCTGGAACGCGATATCCTTTCGTTCCGCAACCACCTTCTTTATCTCCGTGTGGAGTTTTTCACAGAAAGGACAGTCCGGGTCGGTGAAGACGATTACCTTGGTCTTTGCATCCTTATTGCCGAGAAGAAGTGCATCCTTGAGCGGAATCTTCGATACATCCACCCGGTTGATGTCGGCATAACGGTCCTGCGTAAGATTCTTCTTCCCCTTTATATCGAGGATCGAGCCCGACACGGCATACTTTTTCGAGAAGTCCATATAAACAAGGCCCTTATTGGCATCGGCCTCGAACTCAACCTCCCACATTGCCTTGACCGGTGAGATTTTGATGCCTTTCACCTTGATGTTCGGGATCAGATCTTTCAGGATATCAACTGCCTCTTCTTTTTTCAGGGAGTGGCACTTGGAACAATCCTGTCCTTTGGTGCTGAAGGCGAATGAGGCCCCGGTATTCAGGATAACTGACATTACGATAAAAAACAGAATCTTGCGCATGTATGCCTCCAATGATATAGGTAATAGATTATATTATGTTCAGAAACGGTCTGACGTCCTTATCAAAATCAAGCCCGGAGAAATAGTCGCCGATAGCGGACCGGTATTCTCCAATAGATTTCATCGCCTGGGATGCAAGCGCAAACCTTTGCTCTAACCCTATGGTGCCATTATCCTTTTTCAGAGAAGCTACAAACCCTTCGTATTGGGTCGGGGAGGTCAGTACCGCGACGCTGTGCCAGTTTTTTGCGGATGCCATTGTCATGGCAGGTCCGCCGATGTCGATATTAACGCGTGCTGTTTCTGATGTTGTCCCTTCCTTTGCGACGACCGAGGTGAAGGGATAGAGATTCCCGACAAAGACATCGAAATACACCCCTGGAGAGCCGCCGGATATCAACCCGGAAAGTGTCGTATAGAGATACTCCTCATGGGCGGGATTGCCGCGTTCCGCGAGAAGGCCGGCGTGGATCTTTGGATGGAGAGTTTTGACCAGACCCCCTTCCATCTCAGGGGCTCCGGTGAAGTCTTCAACAGGGGTGTAGTTTTTTGCCGCATTGCTCCCGAGTATCTCGACGATCTTTTTGCCGGTCCCGCCCGTGGAATAGAAACGTGCGGACGGATTGGCTGCCAGTATGCCTCTGATAAGCGTCTCAAGCCCTTCCTTGTCGAATACGCTGACCAGGATATGCTCAGGTCTGATCCGGTCGATGACCTTGTAGATATTTTCTCTGATGCTCATTTTTTGTCTCCTTTAATTAGGCCCTGTCACAGGAACGGTTCGAAATCTGTTCCCAGACCTTTTCATCAAGCTCGTCAGCATACTCAGCGAGGCCGAAGCGTCTGCCGCATTCCATGCAGCGCAAACTGACCGCCCTTCAGCCGAAGGTCAACGTCAGCTTTCCTTTGCATTCCCTGCATTTCAGCTCAGTATCCAGTGATCTGCTCATGATGTCACTATTTTATCCTATACGCCGGCATTTTTAAAACTTTTTAAGGAATTCAGATAGTTAAACGGGACGACAACGGCGTGTGCGCTCATTCTCGGCCCAACACTGCCGGATCCCCGAAACATTTGGCGAGGCACCGGCGCAACTCGCCGCTGAATCCGCTTACATGCCATTGTCGTCCTGCTTGCTGGAAACAGTTTCTTATGAACTTCTTCGTAATTCGGGTATAATGAAAAAGTGCGCAAGATTTCCGGCCTGACAATCCTGATTTTCATTTGTCTGTTTGCCTGCAGTCCGGCACACCTTACAGGAGGAGCCATGCTCGTTAATACTGTTGTGGTAGGCCAGCTTGAGGTGAACTGTTATATCGTCTCGGACGGTCACAGCCCGGACGCCCTTATTATCGACCCCGGCGATGATCACGAACGGATCGTCGAGTATATTGACAAGGGGGGACTGAAGCCAAAATACATTATTCTGACGCATGCCCATTATGACCATGTCTGCGCTGCCGGAGATCTGCATAAAAGATATGGCGTTCCGCTTGTTATGCATGAGGATGAAAAGATGACCTACGAAATGACAAAGAAACTCTGTATCTCCTGGGGATTTTCGCCCGATGATTTTCCCGCGGATTTCCAGACGGTCAAGGAGGGCGAGAAGATATCAGTCGGAGGTCTCAGTCTTGAAGTCATCCATACGCCGGGGCATACACCCGGCTGCATCTGCCTCTACGGGAACAAGATGCTCTTCACCGGCGATACATTATTCAAAGGTTCGGTTGGAAGAACGGACCTGCCTGGCGGGAACACCAATAGACTGATGGATTCGTTAAAGAAACTGACCGCGCTCCCTTCTGAAACCCGTGTGCTTTGCGGCCACGGCGAAGAGACGACAATTGGCCAGGAATTGAAGCGCAACCCATACCTGAATGAGAAATTCAAATTGAAGATTTTTCAGTGAGGATGGATTTTTAAGGGTAGCCATGAGTATTTTTTTGTTTGTCATCCCGGCTTGCCCGGGATCTTCTGAAGCCCGAGCGCTTTTGGACTGACAAGCGGGAACCCTCATGAGCGAGATCACACAAGGGGGCATGGAAGAAAAACCCACCCCTGCACCCCTCCCAAGAGGGGACCTTCGAGACAGTGACAGCGGGAATAGTTATATGACAGCCTCATACTCTTATGAAAAAATAGACCATCGTCCCGGAGGGAATGCAGCCTCAGCAATCTCCTCTATAAGAGAGACTTTTTCTGTTGATTCAGAGGGACTCAGGGAGATCCGGGACCTCTCGCAGGAAGTGGCAACCCTTGTCCTGTCGATGGAGTCAGTCCAACAGAGGGCATGCGCTGCTGTCTGCCCTGAATGTACCAGCGTCTGCTGTATCAACCGGCATGCCTATCATGAGCATGAAGACATTGTTTATCTTGCTGCTTTAGGAGAAAGGATGCCGTCATACAATGCTGAGGTTTTCGACACCGAGCCGTGCCAGTTCCTTGGCAATGCCGGCTGCACCATCAGCCGCCATCTGAGGCCTCACCGTTGCAATGCCTATTTCTGCACCCCGATGTTGGAATATCTGGAGAATAGACCTGCGTCTGAGTACCGGAAATTCATTTATGATCTGGAGCGCATTACGCGAAAGAGGGAGGAGATGCTTGAGGAGTTTTACAACAAAACCCACTTCTCCTAAATACCTGATTGCCCCAGGGATTATTTTGTGATATAGTCAACTGGTAAAAGTAATTAACTAAAGGGAGGATATGATGCAAGTAAAGGGTTTGATCAAGAATAAGACCAGGGAAATCGTGACTCTCGAAGCTGATAAGTCAGTCGAAGATGCGATACGGTTGATGCACAGCAAAAAGATAAGTGCGATAATTATAACTGAGAAGGGTGAAACAACAGGAATTTTTACGGAGAGAGATGTAGTGCGTTGCTATGTGGCCAAGGACGGAAAGAAAAAATTCAAGGAAATTCCTCTGAAAGAGGCAATGACCACCAATCTGATTACTGCTAAACCGGATGATAACGTAGGGGACATCATGTCGATAATGGTCGAAAATAGTATTAGGCATCTGCCTGTGGTTGAAGATGGCAAGGTCGTAGGTATGTTATCTATCAGGGATGTGATCGGATTATAGAGGCGAAAAAATCACTCTCTTACCATAACCGGGTCCTGGCAGTGCGTTGACAAAAAGCCCGGACATGTTGTTTATATAACACTCTCAGGCGCTGAGCTTAGGGGAGCGCGCTTCCTTGAAACTGAAGAGGTCAGGCGGCGTAGAAGATGCTTGAGAGTTCTTCGGCGGCGTCACCAGGCGACTGGTGATAGACAACTTTCTTAAAGCTCTGTTTCTTAAAGCTCTTGCCTACTTCAGAAAGAAGAGATAAACTACCATATACCCATGAAAGCCCTTGCCCTCTATAAAAAACTTCCCAGAACAAACTGCGGCAGGTGCAGTCTGAAGGCGTGCATGCCGTTTGCTATATCTGTTATAAAGGGTGATACCCCACTTGATGAATGTCCGCTTCTCTCTTCTGAAGAGATCGATATTCTGAAGCCTTCCCTTGTCTCGGGCGACTGGCGAGAGGAGCTGATCCTAAAGTTAAGTGAGGAGATAAAGACACTCAATCTTGAAGACATCGCTCCAGGCATCGGCGCGGCAATGAAGGGCAGCGATCTGAAACTGATCTGCTTCGGCAGGGAATTTGTTGTGTCGCCCGATGGAGGCATAAAGACAGAGGGAAGCATGACCCCGTGGATCAGGATACTCATCCTGCACTATATCCGGACCGCCGGGAGGGAAGATCTGACCGGGCGGTGGGTGTCCTACAGCGAACTGAGGGCCGGGATGGTGAAGGCCTCCTCGTTCCTGAGGGAATGTGAAGACCCTCTCCTCGAACTTTTCCGGAGGGATTATGGGAAGACCGAAGCTGCGCTGACGCGGCTGGGTGCAGGCAGGGGCGAGGGGTTCCCGACCAAAGACGCCTGGGTCATCTATCTGCTACCCAAAGTCCCGGTGGCAATCCTCCACTGGCCTGACGAGGAGGAATTCCCCGCGCGCATAAAGGTCCTGTTCGATTCAACCGCGGACCGGTTTCTTGATGTTGAATCCATCATGTTCCTCGTCGAAGGGCTGGTGAAGAATATTGAGATGCAGTGATTGCGTGGAAACTTCGAATCGTTTTATAATCCAATCGTGGAAACATGCCCTGTCTGCGACGAACCGATAAAACAGTGCATCTGCTGCCCGGAGTGAGGGCATGTCTGCCCCCTGGACCCGGGGGAGCTATTTTGTCCAGTCTGCAAGCCGGAGCCTGTGCAGATCCAAAAATGATAATAATACCGAGGAGGGAGCAATAGATGGCAGCAGACGAACAT
>JBARHQ010000129.1:0-3735 GCA_049799315.1 Thermodesulfovibrionales bacterium
GTCAGATGGTGTTTGCCGGTGCCTGATATCTTGACCCTGACCTTTCCATAGCCTGTTTCTGCTTCCCTGATTCTGCGCTCCAGTTTTATTCGCGAGGTTCCATGATATCGGATACCGATGCTTGTTGTCTCTCTCAGTATGATGTCACTGATGTCCTTCATTTTTTCCCTGAGGCACAAAACGCTGAGTTTTACCGCAGGCCGCATCTTTTTCATCATGATCTGGGTAAGGAATACATCGAGGGCCCCGGCATCGAGAAGCCGCTCGGAGACATACTCATAGATCTGAGGATTCATGTCGTCAATATTTGTCTCTATAACCATAACGCTGTCCTGTGCTGTTGGCACGGCCCTTTCACCGATCAGAATCCTCAACACATTCGGTGCTGATACAGGGTCCTTTCCCCCGGCCCCCATGCCGGTTTTTTCGGGGATAAAAGCCGGAATATCGCCATATCCCTTTGCAAGAAAAGTTATTAAGGCAGCGCCGGTCGGGGTTGTTTTCTCAAACGGGTCGCCTGCAGAATAGACAGGGACACCTCTGAGCAGCTCAGCTGTTGCCGGAGCAGGGACAGGGAGTATCCCATGAGAGGTATTAATTGTCCCGCTGCCGAGATTGATGGTTGATGCATAAACTTCTTCTACCCCGAGCATCTCAAGCCCTATCAAAGTACCGAAGATATCGACAATGCAATCGGCTGCCCCTAATTCATGAAGATGGATTTTGTTGACCGGCTCCCCGTGGACTTTTGCCTCTGCCTCGAAGAGAGACCTGAAAACAAAAAGTCCTTTTTTCTTTATCGATGGCGCAAGAGCGGATTCTCCGGCAAGCTTCTGTATATCTTTCCATTTCCGTTCCCCTGCATATTTCTTGTCGATGACAACATCGGCCTTTGTTGCAGATATGCCGGAGCGATTGACCCTGCGTGAGCTGAGCTTATAGCCCTGTATCGGGATTTTGCTCAGTTCCTTCGCAAGGACTTCGAGCGGCACGCCGGCATCAACAAGCGCGCCCAGACACATGTCCCCGCTGATGCCTGAAAAACAATCGAAATACGCGATTTTCACGATACGCTCCCTGGTGTCTTTTTCTCATATTTTATAGGAGATGCAGAATAAATAGAAACCTTCGGATTGTCGCCGGCCATCGCCAGATGATATCATGTAAGCATGATTGTGGTCCCTTCATGCGTAACAGGAATCAGCGGTTATTCAGGTTCAGGCAAGACGACCCTGATCGAGAAGGCCCTTCCTGAACTGAAGAGGCAGGGGCTTTACGTCGGGGTACTGAAGCATACCCATCATAATCTGCTGAGCCCAGAGGCTGGGGCTAAAGATACCGATAGGTTCTTTAAGGCCGGGGCTGATTTTGTTTTTGCACACGATGACGCCCAGGGTTTTGCGCAGTACCGACATTCAGGTGCAGATCTGCTGGAGGCCTTAAGAAATTTTCCGAAGGGCCTTGATCTCATTATTGTGGAGGGGCATAAGAGTAGCAGCATATCACGATTATGGCTGGCGACAGGTGCGGCGCAGGTACCGGGCTCAGGAGAGATCTCTAAAACGGTGCTTTATCGTGATGATCCCGAATATCTGAACCTCTTTCTGAGACATATTCATGAGGAACTTGTGCGTCATCGCGCAGAAAGACCCTTGATGTCCGGACTGCTCATCGGCGGACGGAGTGGCAGAATGGGAAGTCCGAAGGGCCTTCTTGAGATCCGCGGCAGGACGATCATGGAGCAGACATATGAAATACTTTCGGCAGTATCCCCGCGAACGCTTCTTCTCGGAGCAGGAGAACTTCCTGCCGGCCTGGCTGCTGCTGACCGTCTGCCTGATATCTCTGTCGTCAAAGGGCCCCTTGCAGGGATGCTGAGTGCCTTCAGATGGAATCCCCGGAGTGCATGGCTTATATCGTCGGTCGACATGCCTTTTATGAATGAAGAGGCCTGGCAATGGGTGTTGAGTCAGAGAAAGCCCGGCATCTGGGCGGTCATGCCCCGGCGTGAAGGGGCAGATACCGTTGAGGCGACCGGAGCCTGTTATGAGCCGGAGATCTTTGACTATGCCGAGTTACTGGCACAGAAAGGGGTCTCGCGGCTCCAGTCGATAGCCGGGCATCCGAAGGTCATAAAGCCGTTCATCCCTAGGAATCTGGAGCAGGCCTGGAAAAATGTGAACACTCCGGAAGACTGGAAAGAGATACTTGCTGTGATGGGATAAGTCTTTCCCCGTGGTTTCTCCTCGGGTGCAGCTTATTGAAAGACAGATATATTCCGGGGGGCGGCGTTTCGCCGTCCCCGGAATCAAACCATATAAAATCCCGATGAATCAGCCCACCGTTAGGGAGCGGGCGGAGAAGTGATAACGAGATTCTCTATCTCCAAGGTACCACCTGAAATAATCGTCGTGCCCATGAGAGTTGAATAACCGGCATTCACAGAATAGTCACAATTAAACCCTCCTGTTAACATTATGTGCTTATCTTGGTCAACAAGCAGATCTTCGTTAAAGTCGGTCGTGTGGAGGGCCACTGTCTCACCGTTAACAGCGGTGTCGTAAGCATCCTGCATGGTTGCTTCGTATATAAAGCGTCCCCAGATAAGGGCGGGTTGATACGCGCAGCCCTGAATAATAAAATGGTTTATTGCCAACAGTTCGCTTGGGTTCCCCGCAGCATCAGTTGCGATGATTGTGCAATTACTATAACTGCCTTCAGGCAACGGATCGCCATTTGTTGCCCGCAGGGTTATCGAGTTGCTCCCTACGTTGGCCGTTGTCGTTGCACTTCTGCAGCTGCCACCATAGGTGATATTTCCCACTTCGGTCGAGCTGAAGGTATAGATCGGATTGTGGTTGCTTGACGGCGTAGGCACCGCTGCTACTTGCGCAAGAGAAGGTGGTGTATTGTCCACCGCAAAGGTTGCGCTTGGCCCCGCAGACGCAGCCGTGTTTCCTGCATTGTCATTTGCGGTGCTTGCTGCAATGCTGATACCAAGTGTTCCGTCGCCAGTTATGCCGGATATGGTAACTGTTCGCGTGTTCGTCCCAGTGCCGCTAATTGCAACAGTGCCATTGGCAGCGCCAGTCTTATTCAGTGTCACATTTCCATTTGCAAGAGTAACAGCATCCGCTCCTGTGTAGGTCACCGTATAGGTTACCGGCCCGCCTTTCGTAACCGACCCTGATGAAGCGCCGATACTCAATGTGGGAGCAGTATTGTCCACTGTAAAGGTTGCACTTGGTCCTGCTGCAAGTGCAAAGTCCCCAAAGTTGCTTGCAGAGTCAGCTGCAATGCTGATACCAAGTGTTCCGTCTCCGGTTATGCCGGATATGGTAACTGTTCGGGTGCTCGTACCGGTGCCGCTTACCGCAACAGTACCATTGGCGGTACCGGTCCTGATCAATGTCACGTCAGCATTTGAAAGTGTGACACTGTCCGCATACACGTAGTTCACCGTATAAGTCACGGGGCCAGTATTAGTCAATGTTTTGGATGGGCTGCCTACGCTCAATCTGGGTTTGCCGATATACACAATCTTGAAATCGTCGATATACCAACCCGCTGCAGTACCTGCAAACGAAGTATTATCGTAGTTATCTAAGAAAAATCCTATACGGACCTTCTGTCCGGCGTATGATGAAATATCAATATTTGTATTTGTCCAAGCACCGGAATTCCCCGTGATTGTGCTGATATCAGTCCACGCACTCCAGGTCCCCGGCGATGTCT
>JBARHQ010000130.1:0-2332 GCA_049799315.1 Thermodesulfovibrionales bacterium
GTTACGGCCACGTTTGAGATTAACGGAGCTGTAAAAAAGATATCAGGATCGGCAGTATCATACTTCGACTCGATTCAGGATGCATATGATGCTGCGTCAAATGGGGACAGCATTCAAATTCAGGAGACAACGCTGTACGAGCCGACCATTAATTTCAATGTCCCCGACAGACAGGTTAATGTGCAGGGAGGTTACGATCCGGAATTTTCATCTCAAAATGGTCTTACGACTGTGTTCGGCCAGCTTATCATAAGCAATGGAACGGCGATTCTGGAAAATCTGGTGCTGCAGTAAGCTGCATCGGACTGATACAGCCGCTTTGAATTTATCACAGACTAAAAACCGCTGGACTCGTTTCTGGATGCATTTTGCCGGGTTGAGCGGTCCGGGGAGGTTTTCGACACGCCTCGCTACATGGTTTGCTCCGCCCTATTACGGACGTTGCCACCTTGCCCGGCTTAATCCAAAAGGATACATAGCACCTACTGCAGCCGTATATCATGGCAACCTGAGACTCGGCGAACACGTGTTTGTCGGTGACCGCGTGGTTATTTTTCAGGATAAGGAGGGGGGGGCCGTAGAGATCGGTGAAGGGGTGCATCTGTATGGTGAGAGCTTCATCCAGACCGGTTCAGGTGGAACAGTGAGGATCGGAAGGGATACGCACATACAACCCCGGTGTCAGCTTTCGGCCTATAAGGCAGCTATTAATATCGGGAAGAGGGTACAGATAGCACCGAATTGCGCTTTCTATCCCTATGATCATGGTACCGCCGCTGATATATCCATGATGAACCAGCCACTCACGACCAAAGGTGACATTGTTGTTGAGGATGAAGTCTGGCTCGGCTTTGGCGTCATTGTGCTGGACGGAGTAAGGATCGGCAAGGGCGCGGTAATAGGAGCCGGCAGCGTGGTTACCCGTGATATTCCTGAGGGCGCTGTAGCTGTTGGGAATCCCGCACGTGTCATTAGAATGCGGGACTCTCTTATGCTAAAGAAAGAGCTGGAGTAGGCCTGTGAGCGACTTACTCCCTCCGAAGGTCAGCGTCTGCATTCCGGTCTACAATGGAAGTGACTACATCGCCGAATCCATTGAATCAGTCATGGGGCAAACATACAGAGCCTTTGAACTCATCGTCTGCGACAACTGCTCGACGGATAATACGGAGGAGATTGTTCGCGGCTTTGACGATCCGAGGATCAGATACATCCGGAACCCAAAGAATCTGGGACTCGTAGGGAATGCAAACCGATGTCTTGAATTGGCGGATGGAATATACATCTGCATTTTGCATCATGATGATGTAATGTTGCCGGACAACCTTGAACGTAAAGTACGTTTATTGGATGAACACCCAAATGTTGGCTTTGTTCACTCCAATATAATCGTCATCGATTCAACAGGGGAAGTAGTCTCATGGAATATCTGGAATGAGGATTCGAGGCGTGACTACATTGAAAATGGTGTTCCCGTATTTCAAAGACAGCTGTCATATCTTCCCTTTGGAGCCAGTATTTTTATTGGTGCTGTCCTTGCTCGCCGGGAATGTTATGATCGTCTCGGGGGGTTCAGTTCAGACCTGCCCCATTGCAATGACAGTGAGATGTGGATGCGCATGGCGCTGTTTTACGATGTAGCCTGTATTGGCACTCCTCTCGTAAAGTACAGGGTGCATCCGACGAGCACCTCAACCAGTTGGGGAGATTATAACACCCTTCCTTACCTGAAAGAACATTATTTGATTGCGGAAATGGTGTTTGCAAAGCATAGTGATCGTATTCCTCAGGCGGAAAGTTTAAAACATCAGGTTTCACGAGCTTTTGCGGAAAGGGCTTTGCAACTGGCACATGGGAATCTCGCCGGCAGAGACTTTGCTACTGGGAAAATGGTCTTGAAAGAAGCGATACATATGTCTCCTGCAATCATAAAAGATGCAGCTTTCTGGAAGATAAAACTGGGGTTATCGGGGGGGGCAAATTTGATTAATATATATCATTTTTTTAAAACAATTCGCAGTCGTGCCGGATTGTTAAAGAAGTTATTGCAATGTAAATTAAATTTAATTGAAACGACTGAATATGCCCCATCGTCTAGAGGAAATCCCCTGATTACCTTTCTTATACCTCACAAAGATTGTTCAGTAATGTTGAAGTTATGCATAGATAGTATCAGCAAATATACAACAATTGACTATAGAATTGTCATTGCAGATGATAACTCTGATGAGAAGGAATTTAATAACATTCTTGATTTAAGGACCCCGAACATAAGTATCTATCGCTTTCAGAAGACAAAAGGACATCCATTCTTGCTCGAGTGGCTCTATCA
>JBARHQ010000131.1:0-3047 GCA_049799315.1 Thermodesulfovibrionales bacterium
CAATTCATCAATAATCTTATTCAACTCATCCCCAAAAACCTGATAAGCCTTTCCAATCCCGCCTTCTTGATTGAACTTGCCATACTCGAAGTCCCCTGTTTCGATGGATAGGTTACCTGCGATGTGGTCGCGGATCATCTCGAGCCAGAGACGCTGTTCGTCAGTGAATTTCTTTCCGACATTTTCCTGCTGAGCCATCCACGCATTGAAATTAACATTTACCTTCTCAGGGAACGGAACCAGTTCATTGTCCTGATGAATGGCAAAGCGGACAAGTGAAACCAAGTCAGTGAGAATATGCGGAGCGCTTGCGCCTTTGACTTTTGATTTCTCCAAAGCAGCATACGCCTCCCATAGCCGGTCAATCTTCCATAAATATGGCGGCTTTTCGATGAGCTGGGCAAGGGCTTTGATCTCTTCAAAACGAAGTCTCGCCTTGTAGGGCTTGCTGTAAAGTATCTGCAAGGCTGTAATCTCGTCCTTATGGTCTTCAATAAACTGTTCAAAGGAAGTGACCGTCTTCTTTGCGTTCTCCAATGCCTCGGCGCTGAAGCTTGAGACAAGGACTTTATCCTTGCTAACAACATCAATCGTCTGCTCCATCGTTTTGTGAAGCTCGACCAATCTCTTTCGAAGCGCCGGTTCGTGAAGTGGCTTTACAGATGTTTGTACGATCTTTGTTGCAGCTTTTTTGAGCTGCTCAGCAGAAGGCTCGGCAACTCCCGGATTATCCTTCTTCGCCTGCTCGATATGTCTGTCAGGATCAATCGCCTGAACAAGATCGCTTGTGAGTTCCTTAAGGTTCTTGCCGCCTGCCAGTTTCTGCACCTCTGCCTTTTCCTCAGGCCCTATCTTCTTTTCCAACCGGGCTAAACGCGCAGCAATAGAAGAAATGACTTCCGGCTCCGTATTTCCAAGCGCAACAGCCTGGAGGAGTTGCTCCAAAGAAACCGAGCGCTTCTTTTCCATCGGCCGCGAGTCTGTCTTGTCCTGTTCGCATACTCCGACAGCATCAATGAGGACGAAATGGTCTTTCCCGTTCGCATCCGGCGTGACCGACTGGAGGTCATTGGGATTAATAATTCGCACGCCACGGCCCTTCATCTGCTCGAAGAAGGAGCGCGACCGAATCATACGCATAAAGAAGACGATTTCGAGGGGCTTGATGTCCGTGCCTGTGGCGATCATATCAACGGTTACGGCAATCCTTGGATTGTAGCTGTTCCGGAATGAGGCTATCAGGGTCTCCGGAGATACGCCAGTTGTCTTGTAGGTTATCTTCTGGCAGAAGTCATTGCCCTTGGCAAACTCTTCACGGAAGATTTTCACGATGTCTTCTGCGTGAGAATCGTCCTTTGCAAATATAAGCGTCTTGGGGACATCCTTGCGGCCCGGAAATATTTCCGTAAAAAGCTTATCTCGGAATGTCTTGGCAACCGTACGAATCTGGTCCGGGACAACCACATCGGTATCGAGCTGATTCGCCGCATAGGTGAGCTCTTCGTCCAACTGCTCCCAGCGCACAGCCCGGGTCTCCCTGTCCCTCTTATCCACATAATAGCCGGCATCGACCTTCGAGCCTTTCTGGGTTATCTTTGTCCGTATCTGGTAGACGTCATAGTTAACATTCACGCCGTCGGCAACAGCCTGTTCATGAGGGTATTCCATGACGAGGTTTTGGTTGAAGAAGCCGAAGGTCTGTTTGTTCGGCGTTGCGGTAAGACCTATTAGAAAGGCATCGAAATAATCCAGCACCTGCCGCCAGAGGCCATAGATCGAGCGGTGGCATTCATCGGTGATGATCACGTCAAAAGTCTCTATCGGAATTGCCGGATTATATTCGATGGGCCTCGGTTCCTTGAAGAGGTCTGAATGATCGAAGAGGGATTCTTCTTCGATCTCCTCGCTGATCTCTTCTCCACTGAGGACCGAATAGAGTCGCTGGATCGTCGAGATGCAGACGCGGGCGGTCTGGTCTATCTTATTGGATTTCAACTGCTGAACGATGTATTCCTCGGTGAACTTGTAAGGACTGTAGGGCGAAACATACTGTTGGAATTCTTTCAGCGTTTGGCGGCCAAGATTTGCGCGGTCGACAAGGAAAAGCACCCTCTTTGCACCGCCAAACTTAATCATGCGGTAAATGGAAGTAACTGCCGTGAAGGTCTTGCCACTGCCGGTCGCCATCTGGATTAAGGCGCGAGGTCGGTTTTCGGCAAGAGACTTTTCGAGATTTCTGATCGCTGTTATCTGTGCTGGCCAAAGACCTTCTTCGGTCAGTGGCGTCATGTGGCGGAGCCTTGAGCGCAAGGTCCTGGATAGGCCATAGACTGATTGAGATTCAGCCGCCTTGTCCTGTGCAGAGGGCTCTTCACCGGTCAGCCAGGCTTCGAGCGTCTCAGGCTTATGAAAAGAAAAGACATTGCGTGAGCAAGGATCGGGATCAAGCCCGTTAGTGAAACGCGTTTCAACGCCGGTCGACTGATAACAAAAGGGGAGCGGCCTATACCATGCCGGGAATATATCAGGAAAGCCATGCTTGTATTTGTCTGACTGAATCTCGACGCCGGTTAGCGTTGTGCCGACCTTCTTTGCCTCGATTACCCCGGCTGCCTTTCCGTCGATATAAAAGAGGTAATCGGCAAAACCATGGCCTTTATTCAGAGGATAATTCCGGATGACAACCCCGAGGGCTGCATCGATATTGGCTTCCTTGTAATCGCAGACATTCCAGCCAGCCTGCACTAACATTTTATCTATCTGTTCGCGCGCTTTGTCTTCAGGCGTCAAATGTCTTATTCCCCGTCATTCTTCACGATCACATACATTCTACAACTTTTACTCTCCCCTGGGAAACCGGATCTTCCTTTTCTTCACTTCCGGCCAACCTCGCTGCGCTATTATCTTTCTCTCCCCACTCAATCTCCTCTGCCAGCGTCCATCACTCCCCCGCGCCCCCTCTTACCTTAAGCGGGGGTTGTATAAACCTCTCATCCCCTTGGAAAATTCCAAGTCTGTGACCGAGGACACGGATGAAAATTTTAGAC
>JBARHQ010000132.1:0-2349 GCA_049799315.1 Thermodesulfovibrionales bacterium
CTCATGTCCTGCATATCATTTTCGATTTCGACAAGGCAATTAGCGAGATCCATCGTATACTCAAGCCCGGAGGCGTTGCTCTTGTTGCGACACCCCATATCAGCATGTACAAGCCGGAATTCCGCGAATGCTGGCGATTTACCCCCTATGGCCTGCAAGGGGCGCTTACAAAGTCGTTTGGCGCGGAACAGGTGACCATGAGGGCCTACGGCAACTCACTTACCGCCGCCGGCGAGATACGGGGATTGGTAGTGCATGAATTCACTAGGTCCGAACTGGAATATCACGACATACGTTTTCCAGTGGAAGTCTGTGCGCGGGCATTCAAGAAGGCCTCCTAATGCCAGGTCCGCGGGAGGGAGCTGAATTGTTTAATCACTCGATCCTTATTGCAGCACATCCGGATGATGAGGTGTTGTTTTTCAGCTCCATTATGGATAAGGTGGATGAAGTGGTCTTCTGCTTTCTTGAGCACGGGGCCACGGTTCACCTCGCTGCAGGACGAGAAGAGAGCTTGCGGGAACATCCCTTAAAGAACATATCATGCCTTGGTCTGAAAGAATCGCGGATCTTCTGGAAGGTCGATTGGCAGAATCCCATAATCACGGAATACGGGATGAAAGAACCAGACAGGACAGTTCCTGACAAGCAGTACAGGGATAACTACTATGCATTGAAGACTTGTCTGAGAAAGCGCCTCGATGGATACAGCAACGTGGTTACCCACAATCCCTGGGGAGAATACGGCCATGCCGAACATGTTCAGATATATCGTGTCGTGCGGCAACTTCAGGAGGAGATGGGTTTTGCCCTCTGGTTCTCCAACTACTGCAGCAACAAATCATTCCCTCTCATGCTGCGGTATGTGTCTGGATACAATTCTGACTATATAACACTCCCCACTAATAAGGAAGCGAGTAGACACATCAAGAGCATCTACGAGCGGAATAACTGCTGGACATGGTTTGGTGACTGGGAGTGGTTTAACGATGAGTCGTTCATGAAAGACAGTTACGGCACGGAGCTAAGCAGCATAGGTGCGATTGAATCCGCGCCTTGCGGTCATATCTTCCCCCTCAATATGCTAAATCTCAGAACCAATAATGCCCCGTCGCCCAGTCGGTCAAACCTTCTGAGGGTTCTTACGTCAAAGGTGATGCAACGATTCAGCTCGTTATCACGAAGAACATTTGGTCTTTCGACCACCTTTATGTTTCGTAATCTCCCATGACTGTATTAATCAGGTCCGGCTGGTTGCACGGACTGGTGCCTTGAAGAGAAATCGCAGCATTCTATCTCCATGTTGAAAAAAATTGCAAATGACATAGCCCGGCGGTTTGGAATCGAAATCAGACGAGCTCAGACGAAGAGTCCAAAGAGCGCGATGGTATCCCTTATTCCCGGAAAGAGGCAGCAAGGCACCGTACTACTGTCCTATACCCTTAATCCTTTCCTCCGGAACAACCAGCTAGTGGATAACGCTCATATAACTGACTGGCTCTGCTCTCAGATTGCCGAGACATTCCTATCGTACGGCTTTGGTGTTGATGTGATTGATTTCACCAACAGGGAGTTTGTGCCCGGGAAGGAGTATGCCCTTTGCATCGATGTGCTCTCTAACCTGGAGAGGCTTGCCCCGTTGCTTAATAAGGCTTGTATAAAAATTCTCCATCCCGCTTGGTCACATTGGGCATTCCATAATACAGCTAGCTATAGCCGCATTCTGGCGCTTCAGGAAAGAAGGGGAATCGTATTGGAACCGAATAAGCTTCTGACACCGAACAGGACACTGGAAAATGCAGATTATGTCACTCTTCGGGGAGGTGACTTCTCTACGGGGACTTACAAGTATGCACAGAAGCCGATCTACCATATACCGCAGCCGACTATTGCCCAGTTTCCTTGGCCCTATGGAAGAAACTATGAGATGTGCCGAAATCATTTCCTGTGGTTGGGGGGGTACGGAATGGTGCATAAGGGACTGGATCTGGTTCTGGAGGCCTTTGTTGGGCTGCCGGAGTGCCATCTTACGGTCTGTGGCAATGTGGCTGGCGAGAAAGATTTTGAGACAGCCTTCTATAAGGAACTCTACCAGACCCCCAATATCACAACTGCAGGATGGCTTGATGTTGACTCACCGGAATTCAGCGAGATCATTAGAACGTGTGTAGGCGCAGTGCATCCTTCGTGCTCGGAGATACAGGTTGGTGCAATGGTAACGTGCATGCATGCTGGTCTGATACCAATTGTCAGCTATGAGTCGGATATGCCTGTAGGGGATTTTGGCGTGATGCTTGCGAAGTCCACTGTTCATGATATTCAGGATGCAGTCAGGATGATTGCTGATCT
>JBARHQ010000133.1:0-16698 GCA_049799315.1 Thermodesulfovibrionales bacterium
TCCGGTCTTCTGTCAGCGAAAAAATTATTGAAGGGGTTCAGCTCTTTATTCCGTGCCAGTGCAGGGTCTATTTCAACGACCGCAATTTCCTCGCGGTCATCCGATGCCCTGCAGAGGACCTCTCCGCGTGGTGAAACAATCCCGCTCCTGCCGATGAAGGCAAGGGCGTCTCGCCCACCCCGCTGCTCGGTGCCTGTCCTGTTAGCGGTCACCGCAAAGACCCTGTTTTCAAGACAGCGTGTCACCATGGCATCAGGACAAAAAGGCAGCACCAGATTTGCCGGATGGGCAATGATTTCTGCCCCCATAAGGGCAAGTGTCCGGGCAGACTCAGGGAAAAACCAGTCAAAGCAGACCATGATTCCGATTGCGCCGATCGGTGTCCTCCAGACCCTGAAGCCGGTATCGCCCGGGGTAAACCAGAGCTTTTCCTCGAAGAAAAGATGGGTCTTCCGGTAGACACCGAGAAAACCATCCGGGCCGGTCAGGACCGCAGAATTATAACAGCTCTCTCCCACCCGTTCAGCGATACCCGCAACAATATAAAGCCTCAGTTCTTTTGATATAGCGATCAGTCGCTGTGTGGTAAAGCCGGCGGGTATTTCCTCTGACAATTCAATCGTTTCTTTTCTGGCGATGAACTGATACCCTGAATTGAAGAGTTCCGGCAGTACGATGAGTTCCGCGTCTGCGGATGCTATGAGTTCGGTTGCGCGCTCGACGTTAGCCGGTATATTGCCAAAAGAAGGGTTTGTCTGGATGAAGCCGGCCTTCACGAAAAAAGCTTTTCCCCCTTTTCGATATTCTCTGCCTTGATTATGATAAAGCCATCGGCGATGGTGCTTTTCAGGAAGATCGGGCTGCAGCCGTCCTTGTTGTCCCATTTTTTATCGGCCAGCCGGAACCGCATGCTGCATTCATTGCAGACGATGTCAGCCCCCTCTTCCCTGTAGCCTTTTTTATGTTTGTAGCAGGTGAAGCAGGCGTCGAAATAGACTGAGAGTTCACCCGCACCGTCGGTCCGGACAAGAAGGTTGATCCGTTTCCCTGATTTCTTATACGTATAAAAATGGACCTTCCCGTCGCTTACCTCTTTGAGAGGGATACGGATTTCACCGTCAGATGCGCGCAGCGTTTTGTATTCGGCAGGCAGTTTGCTGCAGCCCCCGAGTATAGCCATGACCATGGCCATGAGAAGGCAGATAACGTGCAGAAAGACTTTTACCGGTAACGGGTATCGCATCAGTAGCCCTCAAGGGTGAAAGACGTCATAAGCATCGGGATTATTGATAGTATAACAAAAACGGTGAATGCCGATACGGAAAGCACGACCCACCTTCTCTGGATTTGAGGGATGATGCCGGCAAGAGACCTGAACTTTCCGAAGGGCACGATTATACCTGCCATGATGCCGAAGAAGCCGCCGGCAAAGAGCGAGGCATAGAGAAGATAGCCGACATAGTAATAGCCGGACTGCAGGATATCAAACGGGCAGTGGTGTGTCGGGATCTGGTAAAAATAGAGTGATATGAACGATATGATCGCTGCGACCGATACGATCAGGAATATCAGGGACAGCCCCGAGTATAGCAATACATAGAGCACCTTGGGAGCTTTTTTGCCGCTAACGGCAGCAGTTCCGGTGAGGGCGGTGACCGCAAACAGGACAAAAAATGCCGTCCTCATTTCTTTTGCGGGCAGTGAGGCAAGCGAACTGCTGAGCCCTGTGCCGCCTTCACTGAAGAGGGTGCCGCAGCATGACGTTATCACATCCGGGTCGATATGCATAAAATAGAGGAGCTGGAGAACATCTGCAGTGAGCATCACCGGGAGCAGACAGAGCAACAGTCCGTATTTCCTGCGGGTAAGTGGATAGTCCTCTGCCCTGGTGTCGACATGGTTTATTGCTATCCAGGCGGCCGCGGTAAAAAGAGTCGCAATCCTGGCGTAGAGTGCGGGAAATCCGTATGGGTTCGCATTCAGCGAGCCGGTGGCGCACATGGCCCCGACGAGGAGGTTATGCAGGTCGTCGGCGGTATAGATAAAGAGGAAGGCGGACAGTATCTCGAAGAAGAGGCCGTACTGGACTATCGTCGATATAAGATATGTCCTGCGTTCCAAAACGAGCTGCGTGTCCGCACTGCTCGTGATGTCCCACTGCAGCAGTATCCTGATACCGAGAGAGGCCGCAAAAAATACCAGGAGGAGGGTTATGAACGAGCCGGTGTAGAGCGCCAGAATGCCCGGGTGGAGTATCATTCCCTCTCAGGCATTCCTCTGGATGCTGAGTGCCCTGCCGTCGCGCATCGAGACGACCTGGCTGATACGGGTGTCTTCGAAGACGACCGGATCGTGAGATGCTATGATGACCGTTTTGCCCTGGTCTCTCAGTCGGTGCATGATTTTCATGAAGTCTGCGGCAAGTGATGTATCGAGATGGGCGGTCGGTTCATCAGCAAGGATGATGTCAGGATCATTGATCATTGCACGCGCAATAGCCACCCGCTGCTGCTCCCCGCCGGAAAGGCTGTTGACAGGGAAATCCCTGCGCTTGCGCATGTCGAGGTCTTCAAGAATGGCATTAGCCCGCTTCAGTCCGTCAGCAGGACAACGGTCTGTCGGAACAAGCGGGATCAGTACGTTCTGGAGAACAGTCATCCCCTGTATGAGGTTGAACTGCTGAAAGATGAACCCGAATATTCTGCGCCTGATGTTCGTCAGAAATCTCTCCGGCAGGTGCGATACATCTTTTCCTTCTACGATGATGCTACCGGAGGTCGGTCTGGTCATGCAGCCGATCAGAGACAGGAGAGTTGTCTTGCCGGACCCGCTGGGACCCTTGAGCACGGCGAAATCATTCTCAAGGACCGAGACAGATACGCTACGGACCGCGAGCGCCTCATTAGGTTTCCCCGCATTGTATGTCTTGGTGACAGACTCTGTTCTAATCACCTCACGCGACATGCCTAATCCAGAACCTCCGGGGTTATCTCACTGAATTTCAGGATCTTCTTGCCGTTATGGTCTTTCATGAATTCCTTCGCCTTTTGTTCAGACTCAAGAGGCACAAGTTCTGCACCCATTGGGCCCGTCACCTCGCTGCCGGCAACATAGAACATCTTCCGGGCGTCCATGGATTTTGTCGAATAGTATTCGGTTGCATAGATTGTCTGGATGTCGGCCTGCTTTTTCGACGGATTGTATTTCTGAGGGTTGAAGTAGTACCGGAACATGTCCTTCGGTCCGTCAAAGACCGCATAGGTCCCGTCAGTGAAGATGATCTGTGCTATCCACTCTTTGTACTTTGCGACGAACATGCCGCAGACCTGGCACTTGTCGGTCTTTTTAACCTCGACGGGTTTTCCTTCTGCAGCGAAAGAAAGGGATGCCGTCAGCAGTATGCCCGCGATGAAGAACGAAATGAGAGACGATTGCTTCATCCATGACTCCTTTTTTATCGTTCCCGTGAAAACGGGAATCAGGGTGTTTTTATCTTCTGATTTATTATATATCAAAACCGGCAATAAGCACCGCTGTCTTTTGCCTTCAGCGACAAGTGATTTGTCCGGAGCAGGCGTTGCCGATGTCATAGGCAGTGCGTCTGAATACACAGATAATCTCGAATATGTTAAAATAGCAAAAATGTTGCGGGCCCTTTATGTGGTCTTTAAGGAGAGTCGAAGCATGAAAATATCAGGCGCGGAAATCTTTATTGAATGCCTTAAAAAAGAAGGCGTGCGGCATATGTTCGGGTATCCCGGCGGCGTTGTGCTGAACATTTTTGACAAGCTGCACGACGAGAAGGAACTTGAACTCATCCTGACCAGGCACGAGCAGGGCGCGGTCCATTCAGCAGATGGATATGCGCGGGCAACGGGCAAGCCGGGAGTCGCCCTGGTCACCTCAGGACCCGGCGCCACCAATACGGTTACCGGCATCGCAACTGCATATATGGATTCGATCCCGATGGTGATCTTTACGGGCCAGGTCCCGACGCTGCTGATAGGCAACGATGCCTTTCAGGAGGCTGATATTGTCGGTATCACCCGGCCCTGCACCAAGCACAACTTTCTGGTCAAGAACGTCGAAGACCTCGCCCAGGTCATTAAAGAGGCATTTTATATTGCCATGGCAGGAAGACCGGGGCCGGTACTCATCGACCTTCCGAAGGATGTGACGACCCACAAGGCCGAGTTCGTCTATCCGGAGAGTGTAAAACTCCGGAGTTATAACCCGACCTATGAGGGAAACAAATATATGATAAAGCAGGCGGCCCAGATGGTTGCCCGCGCGAAGAAGCCGGTCATCGTGGCAGGGGGTGGGGTTATCCTGTCCGATGCTTCCGGAGAACTGAGGGAGTTCGCTGAATATGCCGATCTCCCGGTGACGATGACCATGATGGGCCTCGGAGGCTTTCCCGGGTCGCATAAACTCTCTCTCGGCATGCTCGGCATGCACGGGACCTATTATGCTAACAAGTCGGTCCAGGAGGCCGACCTGCTGATCGCCATCGGGATGCGTTTTGATGACCGGGTCACCGGGAAGATCGATGCCTTTGCCCCGCATGCAAAGATCATCCATATAGATATTGATCCCACGTCGATCAGGAAGAACGTTCGGGTCGATATCCCGATCGTTGGCGACGTCAAAAAAGTCCTCACGGTCCTGAACAAGGTAATGAAAGAGGAAGTAAAGGAACAGTGGGGCGAAGTCAGGAAGGCCTGGATCAAGCAGCTCGACGCGTGGCGGAAAGAGAGGCCGATGACCTATGACCGGGAATCGGACATGATCAAGCCTCAGTATGTCGTCGAAAAGATCTATGAACTGACGAAGGGCGATGCGATCATCACGACAGAGGTCGGACAGAACCAGATGTGGGCAGCCCAGTTCTTCAAGTACGACAAGCCGAGGACATGGCTGTCATCGGGCGGGCTCGGGACGATGGGCTATGGGCTCCCTGCGGCGATCGGCGCCCAGCTGGCATTCCCTCATAAACTCGTCATAGACATTGCCGGTGACGGCAGCATCCAGATGAACATACAGGAATTGGCAACGGCAGTGATCAACAAACTGCCGGTCAAGGTGGCGATTCTCAATAACCGCTACCTCGGTATGGTGCGGCAGTGGCAGGAGCTCTTCTTCGAGGAGCGGTATTCGCATACCAAGCTTGACGATGTGGTTCCGGATTTTGTGAAGATTGCCGACGCCTATAATGCGGTCGGACTCCGCGCGACGAAGAAGTCGGAGGTCGAGGCGGTCCTGAAGGAGGCCTTCAGCATCAAGAGGCCGGTAATCATGGACTTTGTGACAGACTGGCAGGAGAAGGTCTATCCCATGGTGCCTGCCGGAGCTGCAATCGATAACATGCTTTTTTATGAGGAAAAGAAGAAGGTGGAGAAGAAGCTGAAGGCAGTCAAGTAAAACATGATATTACCCAATGTCAGGTATAGAGGAGAGCCATGAGACATACGATATCGGTACTTGTTGAAAATAAATTTGGTGTGCTGTCCAGGATATCCGGTCTGTTCAGCGGCAGGGGCTATAACATCGAAAGCCTGTCGGTGAACGAGACGATTGACCCGCAGATTTCGGTCATGACGATCGTCACCAGCGGCGACGACTGGATCGTCGAGCAGATTACAAAGCAGCTGAATAAGTTGATCGATGTGATCAAGGTCGTCGACATGACAGAACTTGACCACGTCGAGCGTGAGATGGTGCTTATAAAAGTGTCTCCGCGCCAGGAGGACAAGGCGGAGGTCCTGAGGCTGGCAGAGATATTCAGGGGCAGGGTGGTCGACTCCAGCCAGAAGACCTATACGATCGAGATAACCGGTGAGGAGAAAAAGATCGCGGCGATCGTCGAGCTGCTGAAGCCGATGGGTATCAAGGAGTTTGTACGGACCGGAAAGATCGCGATTGCGAGAGAGGGGATCAAAAAGTCCTGACGGCTTGCCATAACGTTGCATTGCAGCAGACAGAAACACCTCAAGAGTCCTGCAATGACAACATGATTTAATTATGATTCACGTAAACGCAGTCGTTGCGGCAAGTGAATTTTGTAAAGAAGGCTGGTTGGCTCCATTAAAATGTCTGCAAGGTGTTGCAGACAGGACTTTTTCGGCATTCCTGTCTGCTGAGAATTGCTAAATGGTTCTCTAAAACAGCACCTGAAGAACTGCGTCGATTTTCCGGAGAGCCGAGATAATCCCTGCGGCTTTTTCTTTTGTCATAAGATCCATATCACTATGCGCTAGTTCCTCTTGCAGATTATCAAAGGCGCCTCTGACGTCGAGGTCATTGTCCATGTGCCGGGCGAAGATCTGCAGGAGCCTTTCTGAATCCAGATCCCTCACGGGGGCATTCTTTCCTGCTTTTTTCTGGATATTTTTAACTGTGTCCCTGAAATCTCTCAGCTTCTTCGCAGCCAGGTACATATTCCTTTTCGAAAAACTCAACCGCCTCCGGTAGTGACTATAGATTAGGAAGAACCTGATCTCCGCAGGGCTGTATCCCCCCTCCACGAGCGTATCGGTGTAATAGATATTCCCCTTGCTCTTGGACATCTTCCGTCCCCTGACAACAAGATGCTCAGCGTGAAGCCAGAATCTTGCCATGGGATAGGACCTCACTGATTCGAGGATTGCTGCAGAATAGTCATGATGACGGAAGAGATTGTCGATGCCGCCACAGTATATCGAGAGGGTCTGGTTGAAATATCTGCTCACCATTGCAGGGTCCTGTATGTTCCATGAAGGACGGCCTCTGCCGACCGGGGTATCCCAGAAAGCGGTATCCCCGGCCTTATAGCCGTGCCAGAGGATGAAATCGCCTTTGTTCCATTGGACGCCGGGGTATGTGTCCTGATGGAAACGTCTCGTCTGCGTCGGCCACGAAGACATATCGAGGCCATATAACTTTCCGAAGCCCCTGAACGTCAGCGGATCGAAATAGACGCTGCCTTTATACCAGTAGGCATGGCCATCGCTGACAAGCTGCGCAATGATAACCGCCATTTCTCCGACATGCTCTGAGGCGACCGGCAGGTAGTCGGGTACCTTCATTCTCAGGAGTTTCATTTCTGCAATGAAATGTTTCATGTTCCCCCTGGTGAGATCCCTCAGCGTTGTCTTTTTTTTCAGCGCCTCGCGGAGCGCCTTGTCCTCGATGTCGGTAAAGTTCATCCCCCGTTTGACCCTGTACCCGCTATATTCGAGATAACGCACCAGAATATCTTCAAAAAGAAAGGTCCTGAAATTCCCGATATGCGACCGCTGATAGACCGAAGGGCCGCAGGTAAAGATCGAAACCTCTTTTCCATTGACTGGCCTGAATAATTCGGACCTTTTTCCATATGAGTTGAAGAGCTTAAGCATAATGCTATTTTAAACGATTTTGTGTTAATTTAAAAAAATGAACGGCAGGGTTGTTTCAGTCAATATAAGCGAAAAAAAAGGTGTACGCAAAAAGCCGGTTGCCGAGATAATGATTAATGAAAATTTCGGGATCCAGGGAGATGCCCATGCCTCGTCGGAATGGCACCGCCAGGTGAGTCTTCTCGCCCTCGAGAGCATCAGGACAATGCAGGACAAGGGGCTGGATGTCCACCCCGGGGATTTTGCCGAAAATATTACGACCGAAGGGGTCGACCTTGTTGCACTGCCGGTCGGTACGGTGATGACCATAGGCGCGGGTGTGGTCGGCAAGGTGAGCCAGATCGGCAAGGAGTGTCATAACCGGTGTGCAATCTATTATCAGGCCGGTGACTGCGTCATGCCGAAGGAAGGGATCTTCATCATAATTCTGAAGGGCGGCACGGTAAAGGCCGGTGATCTGATAGAGGTCAGGGAATGATAAAAACCGCGATTATTACCCTGAGCGATAAGGGCTCCCGCGGTGAACGTGAAGACCTTAGCGGACCTGCGATTGCCGAGATGATAAAAGGGATAAACGCTGAAGTTGCTTTTTATGAGATAGTACCGGATGAAAAGGAGCTGATCAAGGAAAAGCTTATATATTATGCAGATAGAGCAGACCTTATCCTCACTACCGGCGGTACCGGTCTTTCTCCCCGCGATGTAACGCCTGAGGCAACGCTCCAGGTCATCGAGAGGGAGATTCCCGGGATCGCAGAGGCGATGAGGATGGGGGGACTGCAGAAGACGAAGAGGGCGATGCTCTCAAGGGCTGTAGCCGGCGTGCGGGGTAATGCCCTCATCATCAATATGCCGGGAAGTCCGAAGGCGATCAAAGAAGGACTTGAGATAATCATGGACGTAATCCCGCATGCAGTCGAAAAGATCAAAGGGAGCATGGAAGACTGCGGTAAGGAAGATGGCGTAAGATGACGAGTAATGTCTCATTCCCGCTGGCCTTTCTCGCCGGAGTGTTTTCATTCCTTTCCCCTTGTGTTCTGCCACTGGTGCCTTCGTATGTTTCTTTCATCACCGGCATTTCGTTCGAGGACCTGAAAGAAGGGGCCGATAAAAGGAAGATCCGGTATCTCACGATCACGAACTCACTGGCCTTTATCGCCGGATTTTCACTGATATTCGTCGCCCTGGGGGCATCGTCCTCAGCGGTCGGAAGGTTCCTCTTCGACTATCAGGACTGGATCAGGATCGGCGGCGGAATTCTGGTCATCATCTTCGGTTTTTTCATTTCCGGCCTTATCAGACTCGATTTTCTGACGAGAGAGATGAAGTTCCACGTGAGCGGCAAGCCCGTGGGGTATATCGGAACGTTTTTTGTCGGGATGACTTTTGCGGCAGCCTGGACGCCCTGTATTGGCCCGATCCTCGGGACGATTCTGCTTTATGCGAGCACACAGGGCTCTGCTGTCTACGGCTTCAAGCTCCTTGCTGTTTATTCTCTTGGACTTGCCGTCCCGTTCTTTCTTTCGTCCCTCATGTTTAATTCATTTCTCAGCTATTCAGGCAGGATCAGAAAGTATATGCGATATATCATGATCGCAAACGGTGCGCTCCTCATCATCTTCGGTCTCCTGATGCTGACGAACAATATCCGGCAGCTTACCGGCCTCTTCCCCGACCTCGGCATCAAGTTCTGATGCTGCTGTGCGGCGTTTAGCGCCTGTCCCGGTCCTGCCTCTCCGTGGTATAATACCCCGTCTGACGAGAAGAAGTTTATACCGGGATATTTCAGCAGGCAGGTCGACCTGGTATAGCTTTTCCCGAAAGTCCCCTCTCGGGAGGGGTGCAGGGGTGGGTCTATTACTTTCATGCCCCACAGATCCTGAACAAGCCCGATGGCAGACAGAGAAGATGATATTAGTATATCGACTATATCCGGAGGTATGAACAGCTTGGACGAACGCTATAACCCTAAAGAACTAGAGCCCCGGTGGCAGAAATACTGGGAAGATCATAATACTTTCATCACCGACGCAGAGGGAGATAAAGAAAAGTTCTATTGCCTTGAGATGTTTCCATATCCATCAGGCAGAATCCATATGGGTCACGTCCGCAACTATGCGATCGGAGACGTCATAGCCCGCTATAAGCGGATGAAGGGATTTAATGTCCTGCACCCGATGGGATGGGACTCGTTCGGCATGCCGGCCGAGAATGCCGCGATCAAGCATGGTGTCCACCCGTCGAAATGGACCTACGAAAACATCGAATACATGAAGACCCAGCTCAAGCGCCTTGGTCTGAGCTATGACTGGTCGCGCGAGATTGCAACCTGCAACCCGGCTTATTACCGCTGGAACCAGTGGTTCTTCATCAAGATGCTCGAAAAGGGGCTTGCCTACCGGAAGTCGTCGTATGTGAACTGGTGCCCGTCGTGCGAGACCGTGCTTGCCAATGAACAGGTGATCGATGCACAGTGCTGGCGCTGTGACAACGTCGTGGTCCAGAAGGAGCTTTTCCAGTGGTTTCTGAAGATCACCCATTATGCGGAAGAACTCCTGAAGGGCTGCGATGAGCTGACCGGGTGGCCTGAGAAGGTCGTGGTGATGCAGAAGAACTGGATCGGCAAGAGCCACGGGGTCGAGGTCGATTTCCTTGTTGATGGGATGGATGAGAGAATACGGATATTTACGACCCGGCCTGATACGCTTTTTGGTGCGACCTTTATCTGTCTGTCCCCGCCGCATCCAGTCAGCCGGAAGTTGGTTGCCGACAAGGCGGCGCTTGAAAAAATCACCGCCCATTACGGGAAGGTGGACGAGAAGATCGGGCTCTTTAGTGGTCATTACTGCATCAACCCGATGACAAAAGAAAAGATACCGGTCTATATCGCAAACTTTGTCCTGATGGAATACGGGACCGGGGCCATAATGTCGGTGCCAGCCCACGACCAGCGGGATTTTGATTTTGCGAAGGAGTTTGGTCTGTTGGTCAGGGTGGTAATACAACCTGCCGAAAATATTGTAGGGGCGGGGCTTGCCCCTGCCCTGGATCCTGATCCTGCCCAGCAGGGAGGGCAGCCACAAGGGTTGCCACTACAGGGGGCGTATGAGGATGCAGGCAGACTGGTTGATTCAGGCGAATTCACCGGCATGCAGAGCGAGGCTGCCAAGGAAAAGATTATCGAGCATATTGAAAAGAATGGTCTCGGGAAGAAAGTCGTGAATTATAAACTCCGGGATTGGGGCATCTCACGCCAGAGATACTGGGGCACGCCGATTCCAGTCGTCTATTGCGAGCAATGCGGGATTGTCCCGGTCAGGGCAGAGGACCTTCCGGTTATCCTTCCTGAAGATGTTAAATTTACCGGCACAGGCGGTTCGCCGCTTCTTGTTGCCGAGGCATTTTTGGAAACCTCCTGTCCTTCATGCGGCGGCAGGGCCCGGCGGGAGACCGATACCATGGATACCTTTGTTGATTCATCCTGGTACTTCATCGCCTATTGTCTCGGGCTCAATAATCTGCGGTTCGAGCAGGGGGTTACTGTTCCTGAACTCAAATACTGGATGCCGGTTGACCAGTATATCGGCGGGGTGGAACATGCGGTGCTGCACCTTCTTTATTCACGGTTTTACACTCGGGTCGTGCGTGATCTCGGGCTGACAGACTGCAGTGAGCCGTTTATGAACCTCCTGACGCAGGGCATGGTGATCAGGGACGGGGCAAAGATGTCCAAATCAAAGGGCAATGTGGTCGACCCGAATTACCTGATAGAAAAATACGGGGCTGATACCTCGCGGCTTTTTACGCTTTTTGCCGCGCCGCCGGAGAAGGACCTTGAGTGGTCTGACAAGGGGGTGGAGGGGGCATACAGGTTTCTGTCGAGGATTTGGAATCTCGCGTTTAAATATAGCGGTCAGTTGGGTCACGCTTCCGTGTTGGGCGGCAGTGAAGTTGCTCCTGCCGTACGGGGGCTGCTCAGGAAGACCCACCAGACGATCAGGAAGGTGACCTCCGACATCGAACGAGAGCTTCACTTTAATACCGCGATAGCCGCCCTGATGGAGCTTGCCAACGAGATGAGCTCGTTCGAGCCGAGGGATGCCAGAGATTTTGCCGCCTTCAGGTTTGCACTCGAAAGCATGGTGCTGATGCTTGCGCCCTTTACCCCTCATCTGGCCGAAGAGCTCTGGGCTGGGATCAGGAAGGGCGATGGCTGCGTGTCAGAGCAGTCGTGGCCGGCTTGGGATGAAGAAATGGCGCGGGAGGACGAGCTCGAGCTGGTCATACAGGTAAACGGCAAGATGCGCGGGAAGGTCACGGTGGCTGCCGGACTGCCGGATGAAGGCCTGAAAGAGGCTGCGATGGCAGATGCGAAGACCATTGAGAGTATAGCAGGCAGGGAGATCAGGAAGATTATCATTGTTAAGGGCCGTCTCGTGAATATTGTGGTGGGATAGGAAATTGATGATAGGAATATCGGTGAAAAAGTTTTGGATTTTTCTTTTTTTGCTCATGCTTCTCCTTCATGGCTGCGGGTACAGCCTGCATTCGCACGCCTCGTTGCCCTTCAGAGAGATCGCCATCGACATGATCGAGAACCGGACTATAGAGCCGGGGCTCCAGGATATGCTCCACCGTGCAGTTGTCGAGGAATTCATGCGGCAGGGCATCTCCGTCAGCCCATCGGCCGGACATCGGTTGTCTGCGGTGATACGCAATTTTGACATGCCGAGCCTCTCTGAAAAAGGAGGCTTCAGCAGAGAATACCGGGTTATTGTTAATGTTGATTTTGCGGTCACCGATGAGAGCGGACAGAAGAGATATTTTAAGAATGTTGGTTCCCCTTTTATGGTCCCTTTTGCCGGGTCGGATGATCTGGGGAGACTTCTTGCCACAAAGAGAATGGCCCAGGAAGACGCCCTCCGGGATGTGGCACAGCAGCTTACCGGTCTATTGATCTATAAATGAGTTTCAGAAACTTCCTCGACGAAGTGAAGAAGGGGCTGCCTGCCCTGAATTACATCCTGGCATCGTCAGAACCGTTTCTCCATGCAGAGGCCCTTGCGCTTGTCAGGAAGCAGGTCCCTGCAGGCGAGCAGGATTTCAATTACGAGGTCTTTGACCTGATGGGATCAAAGGACAGTGCTATCCCTTTTGATCATATCCTCGACATCCTTAATACCGTACCTTTTTTCTCCGGTCATAAATTTGTCGTTGTCGAGAACGTACAGAAACTTCTGAAGAAGGACCAGAAAAAGCTGGCCGCATATCTTGGGAACCCGTCCCCGAGTTCGACGCTCATCCTGACGCATGCAGGAGCGGTCAAGAAAGATCTTAAGGAGACGCTGAAGGGTCTGAAGCAGATTGCACTTGATATCAGCGAGAATGAGATCCCGGCCTGGCTTCACGCAAAGGCCAGGACAAAGGGCATAGAGCTTTCTGAAAATGCCGCAGAGTATCTTATCGGTACGATCGGGACTGATCTCGGGCTCCTCTCATCCGAGGTCGAAAAATGCGGTCTGCTCGGGAAAACCAGGATTGAGCAGGAGGATCTTGCAGAGATTATCGAGGCGAAGAGGACCTATAATGCGTTTGCGCTGATTGATGCAATCAGGGCGCGGGATACGGAACGAGCCTTCAGGATTTACCGGGTGCTGCAGGAAACCGAAGAGCCATACAGCCTGCTCGGTGCGTTGAACTGGCAATATGGCAGGTTCTTTGCTGAAAAGGATTCGCCAAAAGACAGGACGTATTACCGTAATGTCTTCAGGGAATTAAGCAGGGCTGATAAGGATATAAAGAGTTCGGGAACTCCCTATCCCATGGAACTGCTTCTTGTCAGGCTTTTGCAGCTTTCCCGGAGGCGTTAACCCTTTTCGTCAGTCTCGAGATCTTGCGTGAGGCGTTGTTTTTATGGATAACGCCTTTTGAGGAGGCGATGCAGATTGTCTTGACAGCCTGGCGGAGGGCCTTTGCGGTTTCTTCCGCATTATTTTCTGAGAGGGCGGCCTCGACATCCTTGATGATGGTCTTTATCTTCGAACGAACAACCCTGTTCCGGGTGTTTTTTTTATCGGCCTGTCTGTCTCTCTTGAGTGCTGAAAGGTTCTTCTTTACGGGTGCTTTTGCTGCCAAATTCTTGTCCTCCTGAAATAGTAGTCTTATTTTTTACCATAAATAGTGGTTTTAAAGCAAGTTGCCGAGATATAGGGCTATTCACGGGCCTTCTATAAGGTGACATATCGCCGCAGTAAATGACACGCCCCGGAAAATAACTGCAACAACAATAACTTGACGAGTGTTTTATTTTATATTAAATTGTAACTAAGGGGTTGCCCCGATAAAGCCAAACCCTCCGTGAGGAGGGCACGGAAAGCGGCGGATCTTAACACATAAGATGGCCGAGCTGCCGAAGGAGGAACCTACGGTGAGCCCGGCCTCTTATCTTTCAATGCCGAACAAGCGGGGGAAACATGGATCTTTCCTTAGCGGCTAGTGGGGTAATTTTATGAAAAGAAGATATTACTTATTGTCTCCGTCTATTGCGCTTTTGTTCATAATCCTTGCCGTGCCGCTCTATGGGGGAGTGGCGCACTCCATTGTTTCTGCTGATCTGGGTTCGCCAATCATGAAACCGGCCGGCTCGTTCGAAATGCTACCCCTGGCCTTTGAACCAAATCTCGGTCAGGCCGATCCGAAGGTGCGCTTTGTGGGGCGCGGGAATGGCGCTTCGTTCTTGTTCACCTCAGATAGTGTGATCTTCAGGGTGAGCAGGAGACTCTCCAACCCCAAACCGGGAGAGAAAAGCATTCTTTCGGGGAGTTTTGTGACAGACAGCGTGCGCCTGAGTCTGGTCGGCGTGAGCCCCGGCGCGACGATAAGCGGTGGCGGCCTATTGCCGGGCAAGAGCAACTATATCGTTGGTGACGATCCGTCGCGGTGGCGCAAAAATGTGCCTATGTTCTCAAAAATCCGCTATGAAGGGATCTACCCCGGCGTTGACCTTATCTTTTATGGCAACCAAAGGCGTCTTGAGTACGACTTCGTGGTTGCGCCCGGCGTTGACCCGTCAATAGTCAGGATTAAGGTGGAAGGCGCTGTTAAGTCCAGTACGGACAGCAGCGGCAATCTCGTGCTCAGTCTTCATGGAATCGAGCTTCTTCAGAAAAAGCCGCTGGTATATCAGATGGTCGACGGCCGGAAACTTCCTGTTGATGGTCACTACGTGAAACAGGGAGCGCATATCTACGGCTTTGTCGTAGGTCCTTACGACCGCTCCCGTGCGCTGGTGATTGATCCGGTGCTCCAGTACTCCACCTATCTGGGCGGGACCGATTCAGAGGGTACGTTGTATGGCGATAAAGGCCATGCTATAGCAGTGGATGGCAAGCGCAACGCTTACATTACGGGCACGACGACCTCAAACGACTTTCCCATTGTGAACCCTATTGAAAGCCCGTGCACCGAGAACTGTCTTGCCAGTTTTATGCAGGCTTTTGTATCCAAGATCAACACCTCAGGGAACTTTCTGGAGTACTCGACTTTTCTTGGCGGTCTGCAGTCCGAGGGCACAGGGATTGCGGTGGACAATGAGGGGAACGTCTGGGTGACCGGCAACGCGGCTCACGGATTTCCCACCGTTGCGCCGCTCATGCTGTACAAGGGCGGCGGTGGTCGTATTGCCTTTGTGATGAAGATCGATCCGACCGGCACAACGCCTCTTTTCTCAACATATCTCAGCGGCAGCACGGGCTCTGAAGCGGTCGGTATTGCCGTTGATGGCGACGGCAATGCGTATGTCGCCGGCGACACGGGTTCCAACGATTTTCCGGTCATCTCGGCCTTCCAGTCTACCATGCCTCGGTATGGCGGCGGGTTCATCAGCAAAATCAAGTCCGACGGCACACTGCTGCTTTATTCGACCTACCTGGGAGGTTCGGGAGGCGAAATCGGGCCAGGTTTTTACAGAGATAATGTCACTGCAATCGCCGTTGATGGGAGCGGGCACGCTTATGTAACCGGGTCGGCTGTATCGAACGATTTCCCCCTGCATAATCCTCTGCAGGGCACTCTCCGCGGACAACAGAATGCCTTTGTTACCAAGTTCACCGAGAACGGCAACGGACTGGAGTACTCCACGTACCTCGGAGGGACGGCGGGCCTGAACGGCCAGTCCGCAGAGGGGATCGCCGTAGACAGTGACGATGCGGCGTACGTTGTCGGGACGACGACTGCGACCGATTTCCCCACGGTCTCTCCTCTGCAGGCGACCAACAAGGGACGCCAGAATGCATTTGTGAGCAAGATCAAACCGGACGGGAGTGGCCTTGAGTACTCGACGTACATCGGCGGCAGCGGCACCTGGGACCAGGGGGCAGCGATTGCCGTGGACGCATCGAAGCAGGCGTACGTGGCAGGCACGACCGATTCTCCTGACTTTCCCATTGCCAATGCCATACAGGGGGCCAAAGGTACCGGGGGCCCTTTCTTCGGTAACGACGCATTTGTCTGCAAGCTCAGCGCTGCCGGGAACGCATTTGTGTACTCGACGTTTCTGGGCGGGCAGTGCAACGACTATGCTTTGGGTATCGCGACTGATACACTCGGCGCCGCTTACGTTACCGGTGATACCTGCTCCATGAACTTCCCGCTCGCCTTCCCGATTCAGGATTATCTTTATGGGACATACAATGTCTTTGTGTCGAAGATCGCCGATGCCGAAGTCCTGACCATTGCGGATCTGTCTCTCACGATGGCCGATGCTCCTGATCCGGTCGCTGTCGGTCAGCCGCTTACCTATACAATTACCGTGACCAATGACGGTCCGGACCCTGCGCTTAATGTAATGACCTTGTTTCCTATGCCTGCAAACACCAATTTCGTATCGGCCGGGACATCCCAAGGCTCCTGTACCAGTGGCGCAGGGGTGACCTGTGAGTTGGGCACGCTTGACGAGGATGCGAGCGCGACTTTGACAATACAGGTGACGCCACAGCAATTGGGCACCCTCTCCGCCATCGCGCTGGCGTGGAGCGACGTGACTGACCCGGACACGGGTAACAACGAAGCATCCACCTCAACGCAGGTGCTAAACGGCAACGCCACGACGATCAGTGTCGGCTCCTCGCTTAATCCTTCGGAGGTCGGACAACCCGTGATGTTCTCTGCGACAGTCACGCCGGTTTTCGGTGGAGGCGTACCGACGGGGACAGTACAGTTCCAGTCCGACGGGGTGAATCTTGGCGCATCGGTCAGTCTGATCGGAGGGAGCGCGAGTGTGACTACATCGTCGCTCGCCGCTGGTACTCATCCGATAACCGCT
>JBARHQ010000134.1:0-5888 GCA_049799315.1 Thermodesulfovibrionales bacterium
TTTTCATAACTGTCATTCCCGAAATCCTTAATCGGGAATCCATTCTTTTCAAGAAGTTGCGAGCCCTGGATTCCCGCCTTCGCGGGAATGACGACTTTTTACGAGTTCATCAATTCATAGAGGCTGCAAAATTAACCCGCTAAACAGGATATTTATAGTCTTGTTTTATCATAAGTAAAGGTATTTGTCAATGATTAAATATGGGGAAGCTATGCGCGTGTGATTTAAGAGTGAGGTGTTTCACATCAGGCAATAAAAAAGGGTCGAAAAGACCCTTTTTTATTGCCTGTGTATCCGAAAAACTATATCTTGAACGGATTCACAAAAAGCAGGATCAGCGCAACGACAAGCGCATAGATCGCCAGAGACTCGATCATGGCAAGACCGATGATCAGGGTCGTAGTAATCTTGCCGGATGCACCGGGGTTCCGCGCAATGCCCTCGGTTGCTCCCTTCAGACCCAGACCCTGGCCAATGCCGGTACCCAGTGCCGCGATCCCGATAGCCAGACCGCATGCAAGAGCTGCAACCCCGTAATACTTCAGCTTTGCCTCTGCAGGAGATGCAACAGCTGCAGACTCCTCAGCAAAGACAACAGGAGCCATCAGGACAACCAGAGACAGTACCAATAAAACAGATGCGATAATTCTTTTCATACCACTTCCTCCTTTCTCAAGGAATTTGAATTAATGTGCCTCTTCAACGGCACCACCAAGATAAAGCGCTGTCAGGAGAGTAAAGACAAACGCCTGGATAACACTAACCAGCACACCGAGGACCAGGATCGAGACCGGCAGGAACATGGGCGCCAGCATCAGCAGAACGCCGAGGAGGTAATGTTTTGCGACCATATTGCCGAAAAGCCTGACCGTGAGGGTCACCGGCCGCACGAGGTGACCGATGAATTCGATAACGAACATCAGGACCATGAGCGGCAGCGCATAGATATTGCGTATAGGCCCCAGGAAATGGTTGAGATATGCAAAACCGTGGACCCTGATGCCGAAGATATGCGTCGCAAGGAATATCGGGACGGCCATTGCAGCGTTTGTATTGATATTGCTCGTTGAGGCCATAAAGCCCGGGATAAGCCCCATGAAATTACAGACAGCGATAAAAAGAGCCACCGTGGCGACCAGAGGGAAAAAAGCCTTTGCCCAGTGGTGGCCGATATTCTCTTCGCAAAGACCCAGCAGCGTCTCGATAATAGTCTCCATGAAATTCTGTATCCCGTGAGGGATAAGGGAAAGCGAACGTCTCACCAGCAGGGCAACAATTATCAGGATTGCCGATGCAAGCAGGGCGTGCGACACGAAATGCGGGACAGCTTCAGAACTTACAAATATATCCATTAAGAGTTTCTCTTCATGCATGACAGGGCAGCCTCCTCAGGTTAAATCGTTACAGATATTACCTAACCATATGGAACATTGTCAAATTAAAAAATAAAATACTTGCATTTTTTAATTTGATAATGTATTAATAATTACAATTATCAATAGCTCAACAGCGCTATACGAACATACCATGGCACAGACAAGAACGCGAAAAGAAATCAGCGATGCTGAAAAACAGGACATGCCGCTCTACCCGATCGGTATCGTCGCTGAACTGATCGGCACGACCGACCAGACCCTCCGGCTCTATGAAAAGCATGGCCTTATCAAGCCGGCCCGGCGTAACAAAAACCGTTTTTACTCAGAAAATGACATCAAATGGCTTCGCTGCCTGCGGGAATTGATCCACCATCAGAAGATTAGTATCGAAGGCATAAAGAAGCTTCTCGATTACGCGCCCTGTTGGGAGATTACCAACTGTCCTGATGAGCGGAAGGGCAAGTGTTCGGCTTTCATAGACAAGACAAAACCCTGCTGGGAGCTGAACCGGATGATCTGCAATACGGCATCAGGCAGGATCTGCGAAGACTGCATCGTCTATATATCCAAACAGGCCAAGAAATAATCTGGCCCAGACCCGTCATCGCGTCTTAAATCTCTTTCCTTAATGTGTTTGTCATTCCAGCTTGTCTGGAAGCTTCAGAAGGATCGCGGACAAGCCGCACTGGCAGCCATTGATGCCCTCGCAGGAATTTTGATTGTTTCTGCAGTTATGCAAGAAGTGTCGGAAACACTAATCGAAATTGAACTGCGATGGGTCTCTTATCTCCCATACGGACTTCGATGGTGAAATCTGCTTCGGCTGGGTGCCTTCCCTGAAAAATTCCCTCAGTCCTGAATCGTCCCGTGACAGGAGTCCTGATTTTGGGTCAACGGTATGAGTGACGATCCCCTCAGGCTGAGCAAACGGCTCAGCCTGGCCACGGACAGCGCTCGACATAAAAGAGGTCCAGATGGGAGAAGCGGCACGGGCGCCTGTCTCCATCGAACCCAGAGTCCGGGAGCTGTCAAATCCAACCCAGACACTCGTCACAAGGTTAGACGTATAACCGACGAACCATGCATCCTTATAATCATTTGTCGTCCCTGTCTTGCCTGCAACCGGCACACCAAGGGACTTTGCCCTCCAGCCTGTCCCATATTTCACGACATCCTCCATCATCGAGGTTATCAGGAAAGCAGTCTGTGGGCTTATCGCCTGCTCTGATTCCGGCTCATTCGTCTCGAGGATCCCACCCTTCCGATCGGTTATATACTTTATCGAGACCGGCTTCACCTTCATCCCGTTGCTTGCGAATACGTTATAGACCATTGCAATCTCAAACGGGGTAATATTGAATGACCCCAAAGCGACGCTGAGGTTACGCGGGATCTCGCCCTGGATGCCAACTGTCCTCGCAAAATTCAGCAGGCTATCGATCCCGATCGCGTCCACCAGCTTCACGGTCACCACATTCCTTGAATAGGTAAGGGCCTCACGCAAGCGGGTAGGCCCATAAAATTTATGGTCATAGTTCTCCGGGCTCCATGAACCCTTCGGCCCCCCCATATAAGTGACCGGCTCGTCATTAATAATACTGGCCGGGGTGAATCCATGGTCCATGGCAGCAGCATAGATGACCGGTTTGAATGACGAGCCGGGCTGGCGCTTCGCATAAACAGCCCGGTTGAAATCACTCTTTGTCACGTCGTAGCCGCCGACCAGGGCCCTGAGAAACCCTGTATGCGGCTCGACCGAAACCAGCGCCCCCTCGACTTCAGGGTCCTGCTCAAGGGCCAGTGAAACATTCTTGTTCTGTATGCTCTTGATGCTCACCCTGATCATGTCACCAGGCTTCAGTATCCTGTTCAAAGCAAAGCTCTGTATCACCTTCGATGTCCCGTCCTTTGTGTTCAGGACCTTTGCGGCCCACTGGGCATCCCTGATTGAGAGTTTGCCGAGCACACCGCGGGTCTTGATCACCGCCTCTTTGTCAGAAACGCGCAAGACGAGTCCGGAGTATATATCACCGGGATTGATAACAACCGTTGTTGAAAGATCTTTGCTCTTCAGCTCCTTTTCGAAGTCAACACCTTTTTTCTGGTCAATCGGTCCCCGCCAGCCCCTCCGTTTATCCACCTCCCGCAATCCGGATTGCATCGCATTGACCGCAGCACTCTGCATGCCCCTGTCGAGGGTTGTATAAACCTTCATGCCACCCTTATAAACCGTCTCTTCCCCGTATTTCTCCTCAAGGTATTTTTTTATGTAATCTACAAAGTACGTGTTCGCCTCAACTCCCTTTTTCAGACTCGAGAGATAAAGCGGCTGTGCATAGGCATAATCCCTGTCAGACTTCTTTATATACTCTTCCTCCTCCATTCGCATCAGAACGACCGACTGCCGCTCCTTTGCCTTTGAAAGATCATTGAAAGGCGAGTAGATCGAAGGCGCCTTGACAAGACCGGCGATCATGGCAGTCTCGCCGAGGGTCAGGCTTTTAACAGACTTACCGAAATAAACCTTAGAGGCCATCTCAACACCATACGCCCCATGCCCGAAATAGACACGATTGAGGTAAAGTTCGAGGATTTCATTCTTACTGAGGTTTTTTTCGATCTTGAACGCGAGGGCGGCCTCCATCAGCTTCCGCTTGAGAGTCTTTTCCGGCCCAAGGAAGACAACCTTTGCAAGCTGCTGCGTCAGGGTCGATCCCCCCTGCCTCAGGCTGACATGGATCACGTCCTGAACAACAGCCCGCGCTATGGCAATATAGTCAATCCCCTTATGTTTCCAAAACCGGGCATCCTCAACCGCCACAACCGCATTGATCATATTTTTAGGGATGCTTCCGATCGGGATAAAAATCCCCTTCTCGACCTTCAGTTCACCGATCAGGGTATTGTCGTCTGCATAGATTTTTGTCCCGGCGACCTGGTTGAAGGTCTTAAGCTCCTGGATCGAGGGCATGCCGCGTGCGATCGCAAAATAACCGCCCGCAATAACGCCGACCAGGACCGCAAGAAACGTAAAGATGACAATTAACTTAAGCCGCATCGCAGTCTTGATTATACCCCTGCTGCAGTTGGAGAGTCAAAGAACCGGCGGTTTTTGCCACAGATCATATTTTTTTGCCGCAATCAATGAACTGATATACTATAAATATAGTGGGAACAAAGATCAGGATAGGGATCAGCGCGTGTCTCCTCGGAAAAAAAGTGCGCTATGACGGAGGGCACAAGCTGGATCACTGCCTGAAAGATACGCTTGGACAGTTTGTTGAGTGGGTACCGGTCTGTCCTGAAGTGGAGTGCGGCTTGCCTGTTCCGAGGGAGGCCATGAGGCTCATCGGCAATCCGGATGCCCCCCGTCTCGTAATGGTCAGAACTGGCGCGGATCAGACTGACCGCATGCACCTGTGGGCTGAAGACCGGATGAAAAAGCTCGCCAAGGAAGATCTCTGCGGCTTTATTTTCAAAAGCAGATCTCCGAGTTCAGGGATGCGGGGCGTTAAGGTCTATGGCGCGTCGGGCATTCGCGCCACGTCAGGTGTCGGAATCTTTGCCAGGGCCTTCATGGAGCATTTCCGGCTGATGCCTGTTGAGGACGAGGGGAGACTCAATGATCCCTCCCTGAGAGAGAATTTCATCGAAAGGATCTTCACCTTCAGGCGCTGGAAGAATTTTGTGGAAGAGGAGGGCAGCCTGAGGGGCTTGGTGGACTTCCATTCAGACCATAAGCTCATCATACTCTCGCACAGCACCCGGCATTACTCTGAAATGGGGCGACTGGTGGCTCATGCCAGGGAGTATGACCCTGCCAGCCTCCAAGACAAATATCTGACACTACTCATGGAGGGACTGAAACTCCTGGCAACGACAAGGAAAAATACAAATGTGCTGCAGCACGTGATGGGATATTTCAAGAAGCAGCTGACTCACCAGGAGAAAAAAGAGCTGCTGGAGGTTATCGGAGATTACCATAAAGGCCTGTTGCCCCGCATCGTTCCGATCGTACTGCTCAGACATTATGTTCAGAAATATGACGAGCCGTATCTGAAGAGACAATACTATCTTCACCCCGACCCTGCAGAACTCAGCCTGCGGAACCATGCATAGTGGGGTCAAGAAGTCAGAAAATATATTGGTGCCGATGGGGAGAATCGAACTCCCACGGGGTTGCCCCCACCGGATTTTGAGTCGAAAATCTGCCAAAATACCGGCTCAGCAAATATGCTTAGTTTTATCGGTAACACCTCGATTTGCCAAGGTTTCTTGGCTTCCGGCCATTGTTGCGGACGGTTGCTCTTGATTGGGTGAAATTGAGGCTCAGGGTTACAAAATAGTTACACTAAATGGCCCCAGAACTCCGGGGCCTTCTTTTTATTTTCACGGCTGATGGTTTTTTAGGGAATGTAAATATTTTTTATATTCAATAAATTCTTTATCCGAAGGGTTGATGTAAACAATGAAATTTATTTGACCTAATAAATGTTCTACATAGTGTTGTTT
>JBARHQ010000135.1:0-4595 GCA_049799315.1 Thermodesulfovibrionales bacterium
GATTGGTGCCTCTCCACCATAGAAGCTGCGCATGAATTGATGAAAGCACTTGACAGTGCCGGGCTTGATATCTACGCGAAGCCAAACCAGATGCTCGATCTTTTTGCCAGGATGCAGCAGCACCAGATCAGCTGCATGCGGGACCCGACACTACAGAATTATCGCCGTGGATGCCAGGTCTCGTAGCTTCAGGTCATGTATTTTGGCATATCCGGTCGGATCGACCCTAAGAGAAAATTAAGAAGGCAGGCGGAATTTTCCCGCCTGCCTTCTCACCAGAGAAATACTATCTTGTTGCTTTAATGTCTGAGACGGTAATGTTGGTATTCACAACATTTGCTGCCGGAGTACTCGAGAACGTCAGGCCTGACTTGACCGCTTCCACCGTATACGCCTCGGGCAGAACATCGGTCAATGTGTAATTTCCGGATGCATTCGTCGTTGTCATCTTCACGACCGTTGCACCCTTCTTCAGACGGATTGACGCACCGGAAACCGGCGTAGTCCCATCAAGCCTCAGGACCTTGCCGCTTACCGCGTACTTCACCGGCACAGTCACTGCTGTGTTTGCCGCGTAGGACAGCTTCCTCCCTTCATCTCTCACTCTTTGCTTTATGATGTACGTACCCAGAGCAGCATATGTCTTTGTGAAGGTCTCGCCGCCATTGCCGGTTGATGTACTGCCATTGCCCCAGTCTATGGTGACTTCGAGCGCAGACTGGGCGGTCTCTAAGTCCGTGGAATTATCAATCACGGTCACTGTCCATCCGCTCTGCGTGATCGTCCCGGCTGCTGTCGGGGCACTATTCCTGAATACGGGAAGGACGGTATTCGCGTATGGAGCGGATTTATAGCCGGTGGTGGAGTCAGTGACAGTCAGGGTAACTGTTGCCACGGAAGAATTCGCATATATGTGTGATGTTGTCGCACCTGTCCCCGAGTTTAAATCTCCGAAGTCCCAGTCATAGGCGCAGGTGTGGCCGGTCGGGCACCCGGAAGCAGTGAAGTTGACCTTAAAGCTCGTTATCAGGTCAGCCGTCCAGCTGAACGCAGACGCAGGGATCATTTCGGATTCCGGCTCGACAACAGCAAACTCGGACAATGACGTAGTCTCGCCGCAAATCATGTTATTGACGATATTAGGATAACCGGCAGCGGTTATATTCACCCATTCCGAGTTTATGCGTTGCACAAGCTTGAGATTGCTTTCATTGCCTGTAATATTCGCAATACCATCATCCTCATCAGGAATAGGAACACAGACTATAATGGGGTGGCCGCCATCAGAGGAGAACGCTCCCGTGAAAGTAATATAATAAGAACTGCCCGAAGGAATCCTGAAACTTTGGGGAGGCGAGGGCTCGGATATTTCCACTTCCGTCAGATCGCCTTCTGTAGTCACATTATCAAACGTGAACGCCATTGTCCCTGTATCTGCTACAACAGGTCCCGAAAGGACAGCCGGGCTTACCCGTACGGTCTTCCTGCACTTCCCTTTCCAGCAGGCATTATAAATCAACGCCAACTTAGCGTCCGGGAGGGCCCTTTTGAAAATCTCCACTTCATCTATGCCGCCAATAAAAGCACCGCCCGACCCAAAGTTGCTGTTGCGGCTGCCTATTAGCAGATCGGCTGTGTTCGCCAGGCTTCCGATATGCCAGCCCGGTGATGACCACCAGTGAGAAAAAGGCTGGGTAACAGAATTCCCGTCCACCCTTAATGTCATTTTATTATTTAATCTGTCCACCGCTACTCCCACGAAATGCCAGTACGGGTCGACGGGGACTGAAATCGAGGGGTCATAATAGTTCGTACCGCCGCTATTAAATCCGGCAGTGCCGTCTGCCAATCGAACTCCCAATTGACCATTATAAAGGAAAACGTGATAGCCGCATTCTGCGCCTCCTCCAACTGAACAGGCGCCTCTTTTGTCGATGATGGTTTTTACTCCGGAAATATCGGACGGCTTCACCCATGCATCCACGGTAAAAGAAGCAGGAGCAAGGCCGATGTTCAGACTGCCGTTGTTCGGCACCCTTACCCAGTTACTCCCGTTGAACAAAAGCGAGTTGCCTGCATATCCGGCATTCAAGACGGGCAGAGGCGTGCCCTGAAGCGTGCCGGGGTTGATTCCGATGATACTCGGAGTAATAGTTGGATTGTTCGTATAAACATTATTGAACGGCCACCAGCCTATTATTCCACCGGGAACTTTGGTACATTCTGTTTTGCACTTGCCTGCCTCTTTGGCGTCGTAGATGGCCTTTATCTCGTTTGGCTGAAGTGCGCTGCAGAATATCTCAACTTCGTCCAGAGCTATCTCGCATTTGCCGATTCCAATGGGGAGACTGGCCATGCCTCCTATTATTAAATCATTGCTGTTGCTGAAACTGCCTACGGGAGCAGGGCTGATGATTACCGGAGACCCGTTTATATACAACGTAGCAATGTGTGCTGAGCTGCTGTCGAGTACGGCGGCCACATGGACCCACCCGTTACTGTTAAGATCACCGGCGGTAATTGGGAACTGACCACCATAATGCGGGCCGCTATTGTCAGAAAGATCGAAAACAAGCACCGCACCATTGTTACCGTCATCCTTCAGGAATAGGGTATATCCTTTGCCTGATCCCAGAGGGTCCCATTTATCGACAATCGGTGAATACCAGGCAGAACCACAGCCTACAAGAGGCCCGTTCGTCATAGGTTTGATCCATGCATCAATGGACAAACCGGGGCTAACGGAGAAAGGACAGATTCCGTCACATCTAAGGCTGGAGGAATCGGGAACCTGCACATAGTTGACGTTGTTAAAAAAGAGAGAGCCGAAGGTGAAAGCGCTTCCGGGAACTTCGCCTGAAACTGATACCGGGCCTGAACCACCCCCCACAGGGGCCACCGAACCACTCGTGTCTTTTGGTGTGCCAATATTGTTATAAACCCAGTTGTCAATAATTTGAGTCGCACCAGTCTGTTCGTCCAGCGACCACCAGCCGACCATGCATTGCGGAGGGGTTGCGCACCTGCACTTGCCGGCCTGTTTGGCATCGTAGATGGCTCGTATCTCATCTTGCCGAACTGTGCGTTTGAATATCTCAACTTCGTCCACCGTAAACTCACAATGACCCACAAACTGTGTCGCGCCTGGCGGCATTGGCGGCAGGCCACCGGCGTTGAGGTTTGTCATGCCTCCTATCAATAAATCCACGGCGTTGTTGATATTAACGGTTATAGGTGCAGAACTGGGGCTGAAAGTAACCGTAACCGGGCTTCCGTTAATATATAGCCTCGCCGTTGGCGATGTGCTGATATCAAATACCGCAGTCACATGGACCCACCCGCTGCTGGGAATTATGGCACTAGCCAAGTAATATTGACTGCCATTACCAAGCGCGAAATAGAGTTCATTGACAGAATTGTAATGCCTTACGTATAAGCGATATCCGTAGCCTGAAGGGTCCCATTTATCAACAATCGATGAGAGATTCAGATTAGAGTTTCCGTCGACAGCACATTGCACGGTCAGGTTGATCCATGCATCTATGGAGAAACTGCCACCACCAAAGTTCAGGTCGGAGGAATTGGGAACCTGCACAAAGTCTGTGTTGTTCGCGAAGAAGAAGGCGCCGCCTGACAACAAGCCTGAAGGCTGCACAAAGCCTGGAACAGGCTGCGGGCCGCCGGACCCTACCGGCCCCACCGGGCCGCCTGGTGTAGTGCCCGGATGGTTATAGCCTGACACGTCAGAGACTAATGACCCGGTCTGTTCATCCAGCGGCCACCAGCCCACCATATCGGGAGGACGGGGGGCGCATTGAGCGGCCCACACGTCAGCCGGCTGAAAAATGGAATAAAAAATTATACCGCTTAGAAAAAGCAAGAGACAACATGTTGTGACGGTTTGAAACAATTTTTTCATAATTTGTTTCCTCCTTTTTTTAGTTATAAGCAACTATAAAAAACTTAAAACTCCTTCAGAAGTTTGAGCTCAAATCCCCCTTTCCAGGAAAGAGTTTTCAGTTTTAGTCCGTTTTTTTCAGCCTGAGCAACCTGTTGCCGGTTTTCAGGAAACAGCCCTCTGAGACAATAAAAAAAGCCGTGCCGCCGATAATTTTCATTTCGGCAACACGGCTGTCTTCCGTTTGTTTATAAGACCCGTTGTTTTCCGTCCCCTTCTCACAAAGGGTTTGGCTTTTTCGTCGACTTATTGATACTAAGCAATCTTTGTGCCCTGAATATACATTTAATAATTACATTAATATCTAAAATTGTAATTATAAGGTCTCAGGAGATTTTCCAGTTTTGTTAAATATACAATAATCTTTTTTTAACCGGTACGCGTCAGGTGAAATAACCGCAATTAATGGTAATATGACCAATCAGCCCATTGGGGCAGGATCAGAATGAATCACCCCGCAGCAAGCTGCGAGGTATCTAAATATTTTCCCGCCCTTGAGGGGAGGGGATGAAGGGGAGGGTGAAAAAACAATCAGAAGGTGAAAAGCGTGACCAATCACCCCCACCTAACCTCCCCCCTCAAGGTGGAGGAATTTTTGGGAACACCCGATGCAAAGCATCGAGGAATTCTTTTGATT
>JBARHQ010000136.1:0-5470 GCA_049799315.1 Thermodesulfovibrionales bacterium
ATCACCTTCCTGACCGAGATCAGGCTCCGGGGCGACGGCAGTGGGACTATGGTGCAAACGATGACCATAAATCCGGAGCAAATACAGGAATCGATGCAGGGTATCGCGGCGCAGATGGGCGGGACCATAACCGAATCGAAAGAGGATTCGACAAAGACCACCCCGAAGGCGCCAGAGGAGGGTCCGTTCAAGGAGGGCGACCTCAAGGGCAAGACCGCAGACCTTGGCCAGGGGGTGACGTTCGTGTCCGCGGAAAAAATCGACACGAAGACGGCTGCAGGTGTCCGGGTGACATACGCCTTCAAGGACATCAATCAGCTGGCTGTTAACCCCAAGCCCGAAGCGGCGCTGGGCACGGCAGGTGCCGGAGCTTCCTCTCAGAATGCTCTGAAGTTTCGGTTCATTCGCAAGCCGAACGGCAACGCCATTCTCACGGTCATCGCCGCCCATTCCGCGCCGGAGGCGGCGAAGGAACAAGCTGGCATACCACCTCCACCGCCGACTACGCCGGAGGATTCGGCCCAGCAGATGGCCATGATAAGGCAGATGTTCAAGGGTCTGCACATGGGCATGGCCGTGAGCGTGGAGGGCAAGGTCGTGAAGACGAACAGCCCGTATGTTGAAGGATCGAAGGTCACGCTGATGGATATCGACTTCGACCCGCTTCTGTCCGACGAGGAGGGCCTGAAGAACCTCAACGCCCGGATGGATAAGGCAATGGGAGACGACCGGAAGACAATGGAGGCCTTGAAGGGAATCAAGGGCCTCAAGGTCACTACGGACCCTGAAATTTTGATCGAGTTCGCTCCGGAATAAGGTGATTCTGTGCGCAAGGTCCTAACCCCGCAATAATCCTGAAGTGATTTTGCCCCGGGTGGCGCTCTTTACCTCAAGTGCCTAAAAATTTTTTGGGAACTCCTGTTATATTAATACTTGACAGAATCACTAGACTATTATTAAATTTATATATGCTGAGATTATCGACAAAGGGGCAGTATGGCGTGCGGGCGATGTTCGAGATTGCCCGGTGCTGCAATCACGGGCCGGTCACCATCAGGGAGATATCTGAGAGGCAGGATGTTTCGGTTGCCTACCTTGAGCAAATCCTCAACCAGCTCCGCAAGGCAGGCATCATCACGAGCGTCAGGGGCCCCGGGGGTGGATATGTCCTGAGCAGAGACCCTGGAAAGGTAAGCATCGGGGAGATCCTGCGGGAACTCGAAGGGCCGGTGGCGATAACCTCATGCCTGGACCCGAAGGAGGGCTGTATGCGGGTTGAGGGCTGTGTGACACATCTGCTCTGGAAGGCTCTCGGCGAGAATATCGAGGCATTTCTGAACAGCATGACACTCAAAGACCTGCTCGAAGGCAATGAGTTCATTTCGCTGAAGGGCAGGCATGGCAAGGCCCCGGCCAAGGTTTCGATCAAGATTCCGAAGCAGGCAAAGGCACAGCTGGTGTCATGAAGTTTATCCAGGACGTCAAGCCGGATGTCACGACAGATATTGTATATATGATGTGTCCGATGCATCTTTTAAAACTTGAAGAGCAGATGAAGGAGCTTGAGCCTGGGCAGATACTCGAGATCATGACCGACTACGACGGAGCGCTCGAGGACATTCCGGCATGGTGTGAGAAGACAGGCAATGAGTTCCTTGGCATAGATGAGACCCCGGATTTTTTTAAATTCTATATCAAGAAGCATGCGAGGTGAATATGAAGAAATATTATTTTGATCATGTGGCAACGAACCCGCTCGACCCGGTTGTGCTCGATGCGATGATGCCGTATTTTAAAGAGGAGTTCGGCAACCCTCTGAGTGTCTATGAGTACGGCATGAGGGCAAAGAACGCTATTGAAGAGGCCCGTGAGAAGGTAGCTGGCCTTGTCAATGCCAAGCCCGCGGAGATCATCTTTACGGCCAGCGGCGCCGAGGCGAACAACTTTGCCCTGCGGGGCATTGCTCTGGCCCGGCAGAACGAGGGCAAGCATATTATTGTTTCGCGCATGGAGCATCATTCGATACTGAATTCAGCCCGGTTCCTCGAAAAAAGCGGGTTTGCAGTTACCTATCTTCCGGTTAACAAACAGGGTGTTGTCGATCCTGAGACTGTAAGGAAGTCAATAGGTAAAGAGACGGTATTAATCTCAGTGACCCACGCCAGCAGCGAGGTCGGGACGATTGAGCCGATCAAAGAGATCGCCAGGATAGCGAAAGAGCATAATATTATCGTTCATACCGATGCGGTCGCTTCTGCGGGCAATATCCCGGTTGATGTGCAGGACCTGGGAGTTGATCTGCTGACGATGGCCGCGCATCAGTTCTATGGTCCGAAGGGCGCAGGCGCCCTTTATGTGAAACAGGGCCTGCGGATCGTCCCACTCATCTACGGCGGCATTCAGGAGTCAGGGAGAAGGGCGGGGACAGAGAATGTTCCTGCGATCGTCGGTATGGGCAAGGCTGCCGAGATTGCAAAGGCTGAACTTGGCAAGAGGATGGAATATCTCCGGCCGCTGAGGGACAGGATCATCGATGCCGTGGCTGGAATTCCCAATGTCATCGTGACAGGCGACCGTCAGAACCGGCTGCCGGGTCATGCCAGTTTCTGCGTTGAATTTATTGAAGGAGAGGCGATGCTGATGCTCATGGCAGCCAAGGGTATTTTTTCTGCCAGCGGGTCAGCCTGCTCATCAAAGGCCTTGAAGTCGTCTCCGGTGCTGCTTGCGATGGGTATCCCGACCGGTCTGGCTCAGGGGTCTATTGTCTTCAGCCTGGGTATGGGAAATGCGACTGAAGATGTCGATCATCTCGTGACCGAATTCCCTGCCGTGATAAAGAGACTCAGGGAAATCTCCCCCTTTGCTCAGGGCTGGGGAGAGCATGAGGAAGGCGGCACCTGTACCATCAAATAGTGAGGAGTTCATAACTTAGTAGACATCCCCCTCTCCTCAGTCCTCTCCCTCCAGGGGCGAGGATGTTTCAAAATTCCCCTCCCTTGAGGGGAGGGGATGAAGGGGCGGGTGATATTTTGGTTTTATTTATCGCCTAAATAGTGCGATAACTACAGTTATTTCCCTGTCATAGAACGCGGGTCCAGCAGCCGATCGAGGTTCTCTAAACTAAGTTCGGTCATTTCTGCTGCAACGTCCCTGATACTGCGCTTTTCAGCAATGGCTTTTTTTGCAATCACTACGGCCTTGTCGTAGCCGATCACCGGTGCCAGTGCAGTGACGAGGACTGGGTTGCGGCCGACGAATTCTGCAATATGCTCCCTGTTTACGGTAAACCCTGCAACAGCTTTGTCTGCCAGAAGTCGTGCGGCATGAGCGAGGATCGTGACAGATTGCAGCAGGTTGTGGGCCATGAGCGGCAGCATGATGTTCACTTCGAAGCTGCCAAACTGACTTCCGGCTGTGATGGCGGTATCATTACCAATCACCTGTACGCAGACCATGGTCACCGCCTCACAGATAACCGGGTTAATCTTTCCGGGCATAATGCTCGAACCTGGTTGCAGTGCCGGAAGAGATATTTCAGACAGACCGGCACCAGGTCCGCTGTTCATGAGGCGCAGATCATTGCATATCTTTATGAGGGCCAGCGCAGCAGTCTTGAGATGGCCGCTCAGTTCAGCAGCTGTATCAACAGCAGCCTGGGCTGCAAAGTGGTTGGCCGTCTCCCTGAATGGAAATCCCGTCTCGGCTGCAAGCAGGGTAGCCACCCGCTTCCCAAACTCGGCGTGGGCATTGATGCCGGTCCCGACTGCTGTTCCCCCTATGGCGAGCATGGCCAGCCTCGGCAGGCAGGATTCGATCCGGTCGATGGCTTGGCTAACCTGATGGGCCCATCCGCTCAGCTCCTGGCTCATTCTGATTGGTACTGCATCCATGAGGTGCGTGCGCCCTGTCTTGACAACGTCATCAAGCTCCTGCTCACGCCCGGTTATCGTCTTATGGAGATGGTGCAGCGCAGGCAGAAGGGCCTCGCTTGCTAGTATAAAGGCGCTGACATGAATGGCAGTCGGCATAACGTCATTCGTCGACTGACCCATGTTGACATGGTCATTGGGATGAATAGTCTCTTCTGATCCGGGTTTTGATCCGGGCGTTTTGGACAATATCTGCATGGCCCTGTTGGCAATTACTTCGTTTGCGTTCATATTTGTGGAGGTACCCGACCCTGACTGAAATATGTCGACAGAAAACTGATCGTCCCATCTTCCTGAGGCAACCTCATCGGCCGCGGCCATAATAGCCTCTGCCTTCCTGGCCTCGAGCATCCCCAGGTCTGTATTTACCCTGGCTGCGGCTTTTTTTATCAGGCCGAGAGAACGGATGAAGATCTGTGGGAAGCGCATTCCGCTGATCGGAAAGTTATCAATCGCCCGCTGCGTCTGGGCCCCATAGAGGGCATCAACAGGCACATGAACTTCGCCGAGCGCATCATGCTCAATACGGAGGTCAGTCATGGTGTCCCCGAGAATTATCTGACCGGATATTTCGTAAAAACATAGTCCCTGTCTTTTACGAGCGTGTGGCACTGATAGCATTCATCGGCAAAGGAAGCATCCTTGCCATATGCCGTATAGGTGTTCGAGGTGGGCTCATAGACAAAACGTGCATATCCCCAGCCCCCGGTAGAGCTGAACTTTTTTGAATCCTTCATCATGAACTCTATCCTCTGCAGAACATCCGGCTCAAGTGCCGCCGGGAATGCCGGGTTCTTTATTTCTGAATAGGCAATTTTCACCAGGATGGCGCCGTCAGGAAAGGGAATGCCGCTTTTTGATGAGCCTTTTTTATAGGCATCCACGAGTGCGGTGTTCCCGAGTATGTACCGGACCTCTTTTTTGTCGGTCCGATAACTCGGTGCAATCACCTGCCAGGTTTCATATCCCCTGATGTCCTCGAAGGACAGTCCATTCAGTGCCTTCACCGCATATTTGTCCTGGGCTGAAAGCAGGTCACTACCGGCAAGCACGAGGCTGATACCTATAAATCCCGCAATAACGAAAATGCTGATCCTCTTCATCTTTATTTTCCTCCTTTTCGATGGTGACGACACCTTCACTTTACCGCTAAAATGATTTCATGTCCACCAAAGAAACTCTTTGTCAGAAAAAACTGACATTCCATTAATGCCGGGGACTACAGGAAACATGACCGTCTGATGATATTATTCTTTAAGTCTTTGTCATATTTTGATATTCTGATAATAACGAGGAGGATATTGCCCTATGATGAACGTTACCCGTCGTCAGTTTATTAAAATCTCTGCCGGTGCTATCGGCGCAGCTGTTGCTACAGAGGCTGCAGCTCTGGGACTGGATACCGATGCGGTGCAGGGGCGTGCGCTCAGTGTCCCGATCAAGACAGGGAAGCAGGTGCCGAGCATCTGCCCTTACTGCTCTGTTGGCTGCGGACAGATTGTCATGGTCAACGATGCCGGCAAGATCATCGACATCCAGGG
>JBARHQ010000137.1:0-16194 GCA_049799315.1 Thermodesulfovibrionales bacterium
TCATTGTTCTTCATGGTGGGATGAAGGCCAAGACGCGGAAAGAAATGATCGCCAAGCTTGCAGAAATCCCTGACACAGAAGAAAGATTGATTCTCGCAACCGGACAGTACATTGGCGAGGGCTTTGATGACCCCCGGCTTGATACTTTGTTTCTTGCCATGCCATTCTCGTTTAAAGGGAAAATGGTCCAGTATGCTGGCAGATTGCATCGGTCATATAAAGATAAATCAGAAGTGCGGATCTACGACTATGTTGATGTTAACATTCCTATTTTAATGAAAATGCTCAAGAAAAGGATGAAGGCATATAATGCTCTGGGGTATGAGGAGAAGACAGACTTCTGATTTGCACGAAAAGTTTTGTTGAGAGTCTCAGATGGTCCAGAATTAATCTGTTAAAATCAACGAGTTAGAAAATGGCTCCCGAGGCAGGATTCGAACCTGCGACAGGGTGATTAACAGTCACCTGCTCTGCCAGCTGAGCTACCCGGGAATATTGGCCTGAAATTTCTGCTGTTATTACAGCACAGCTATTTTTTATATCAAAACAGGGGGCCTTTTGTCAATCGAAAGTCAGAAAACCTGTCGGCGTGCGCCATAAGTCCCCGGTTGCGGTACACAGGCGACTGATTTTTTTCGGAGCTGTCCCACCAGCTTTCTGTATATAATAGGAGCAGATGAGACGTATGATTAAAATAACTTTTTTCGTCACGGTACTGCTGGCCGTATGTGTTTCGCTTGCCGGAGCAGCAGAGCAGGCCCCAAAGGTAGTTGTCATGGAGATCAGGGGGGCAATCGGCCCGGCTTCTGCAGAGTTTCTGACAACAGGCATCAATAAGGCGATTGCTGTTCATGCGGAGGCCTTGATCGTCGAGCTTGATACGCCGGGTGGGCTTGATACTTCGATGCGAAGCATGGTGAGGGAGATCTTGGGCAGTGGGGTGCCGGTCGTTGTCTTTGTCTCCCCGGCCGGTGCTCGTGCTGCATCTGCGGGCGTATTTATTACTATGGCCGCACATATCGCCGCAATGTCGCCCGGATCAAATATCGGGGCCGCTCATCCTGTTGCCGTCGGCGGGACAATGGACAAAACTATGTCTGAAAAGGCGGAGAATGACGCAGCGGCATATCTTCAGTCCATTGCAGAACAGAGGGGGAGAAATTCCCGATGGGCCGCAGAGGCTGTCAGAAAAAGCGTTTCCATTACCGAGACAGAGGCCCTGAACGAGAAGGTGATCGACCTGATAAGCCGCGATTTGAGGACACTTCTCGCGGACATCGACGGTAAAACAGTCAGGACCGCCTTTGGCGAACGAAGACTGAGCACAGCACGCGCTGAAGTTGTGCGGACGGAAGGGGGGCTCAGGCTGAAGATCCTCGCCTTTATTACCGATCCGAATGTGGCCTATATGCTTATGCTCCTCGGGTTTTACGGCCTCTTTTTCGAGCTGAGCAATCCCGGAGCGATTCTGCCGGGGATAGTCGGTGGTATATGCCTTATCCTCGCCTTTTACGCCTTCCAGACGCTGCCCGTGAACTATGCAGGCTTTCTGCTGATACTCCTCGCCGTAGGCCTCTTTATTCTGGAAGTGAAGGTCATTTCCCACGGACTGCTCGCCATCGGCGGTGTCATTGCGATGACGATCGGTTCTCTCATGCTGTTTGAGACCCCGGGTTCTCTAATCAGATTGTCCCTTTGGGTGGTGTTGCCGGCGGTTGCTGCTACGGCGCTGTTCTTTGTCGTGGTGGTCAGGCTGGTGATCAGGGCGGCGAGACGACGGGCGACGACCGGGGCAGAAGGTCTCATCGGCGCCGAAGGCGTTGCACATACTGATATTAACAACGACGAGGGTATGGTATCATTACATGGTGAGCTGTGGTCTGCTCACGCAGATACGCAGATACGCCGTGGAGAAAGGGTTGTGGTCGGGAGTATATCCGGATTGCGGCTGAAGGTCCGAAGGCTTACTGAAGGAAATACATAATACCATGGAGGTTTTTATGCCGGGAATACCACCTGTAGGGCTTGGTCTCTTGATCGTTATTTTCTTTGTCATCTATTTCTTCTGGAGTGCCATTAAAATATTGAAGGAATATGAACGAGGGGTTGTATTCAGGCTGGGAAGGATAATCCAGATAAAGGGGCCCGGTATTGTAATAATCCTTCCTCTGGGAATAGACAAACTCGTCAGGGTCGGCCTCAGGACAGTGACGATGGATGTCCCTCCGCAGGATATAATTACCAAGGACAATATCACGGTCAAGGTAAACGCGGTCGTTTACTTCAGGGTGATAGACCCTATCAAGGCAATAATCGAGGTTGAGGATTACTATTATGCTACCTCCCAGATCGCGCAGACAACTTTGAGAAGTACCCTCGGACAGAGCCAGCTTGACGATCTTCTATCCAAGAGGGATGAGGTGAACGCGGCACTTCAGAAAGTAATAGATTTTCAGACAGAACCATGGGGAATCAAGGTGACATCGGTAGAGGTCAAGAACGTTGACCTGCCGCAGGAGATGATGAGGGCCATCGCGCGCCAGGCCGAGGCGGAACGGGAAAGAAGGGCCAAGATCATTCATGCTGAGGGAGAGTTTCAGGCCTCGCAGAAGCTGGCTGACGCCGCAAAGATCATTGCCTCTGAGTCAGGAGCCTTGCAACTAAGATTTCTGCAGACACTGACCGAGATAGCGACAGAAAAAAATTCGACGATCATCTTCCCGGTGCCGATCGACCTGATAAAGCCGTTTCTTGATAAAGCATCCGAAAAGAGTGAAAAATAGTTACCCCGAAGAATAAGAAAAAGAGCAGTCTCGTATGGATTAAATTATCTGTTCTGGTCCTCTTTTTTCTTGCTCTTTTTATTTTGTACCGGACCGGGGCGTTCCATTTCTTCATGGACAAGGAGAGGATGCGCTCTTTTCTTGATTCCCTTGGCCCGATGGAATTTCTTGGCTTTATATTTCTCCAGATCCTCCAGGTTGTGGCCGCACCAATACCGGGTGAAGTAACCGGCATTCTCGGCGGCGTTCGTTATGGCTTTGCGCTCGGCATTCTGCTGTCTACCATCGGTCTTACGATTGGTTCGTGGATTGCCTTCTGGCTGTCAAAGGTATTCGGGCGACCCTTTGTCGAAAAATTTGTCAGTCGGAAGACCATGGCAAAGTATGATTACCTGCTCCATCATAAAGGCGCCTTTCTCGTCTTCCTCCTCTTCCTGATCCCCGGCACACCCAAGGACCTGCTCTGTTACATCCTTGGCCTCGGACACCTTACCACACGGGAATTTCTGTTCATTAGCACGATCGGAAGATTTGCAGGGACAGCCCTGCTGACGCTTGGCGGAGTCTATATCAGGAATGAGCAGTACTACCGGTTCTCGGTTTTGCTTGCCGTGGCTGTGGTCGTTATATTTTTCTCGCTTGTCTATAAAGATAAGCTGGAGAGATTATTCAGGACCTGGCATGTGACCTCGATGAGAAAGGCCCATAAAGCAGCCAGGAAAAAAAAGGAGAAGTCAGGGTGAGTGTTAACCGACCGTTGTCAGGGTCGGATTAAAAACACTACCAGCGTACCAGTGCAGATGCCCAGGTGAGGCCGCCGCCGAAGGCCTCAAGCAGAACGAAATCACCGTCTTTGATCCTGTCGGATGCAACCGCCTCATCAAGCGCGATCGGCACCGATGCAGCAGAGGTATTTCCGTATTTCTGGATATTCAGAAATACCTTGTCCATCGGAAGGCCTAGCCTTTTGGCTGTTGCCTGTATGATTCTCAGATTCGCCTGGTGCGGTATCAGCAGAGACAGTTGTGCGGGGTCAAGGTTGTTCTTCTCCATGGTAGCCGTCGCCAGTTCTTCGAGCGTCCTGACGGCGACCTTGAAGGTTTCGTTGCCCTTCATCTTAATGTGATGCAGTTTTTTGAGGATTGTTTCCCTTGAGCAGACAGCATGTGAGCCCCCACCCGGCAGCATGATAAGGTCTGCAAGGGTTCCGTCTGAATAGATATGCGTCGACCAGATACCATGTTTTTCCCTGGTCGGTTCAAGGATCACCGCCCCGGCACCGTCACCGAAGAGGATGCAGGTTGACCGGTCCTGCCAGTCGGTAAACTTTGAGAGGACTTCCGCGCCGACCACAAGGACCCTCTGGTGCATGCCCGACCTGATCAATCCGTTGGCCACGTGCAGGCCATAAATGAACCCGGAGCAGGCCGCACCAAGGTCAAAGGCTGCGGCATTTTTTGCGCCGAGCTTGGCCTGGAGCAGGCAGGCGGTCGAAGGGAACGGCATATCGCCGGTAATCGTGGCGACGATGATCAGGTCTATATCTTTTGGCTTGAGCTGGGCCTTTTTCAGCGCGGACATCGAGGCCTCGTAAGCCAGGTCCGATGCTGCCTGACAGCCGTTCACGATCCTGCGTTCTTTTATTCCCGTCCGGTCCGTGATCCAGTCGTCAGTCGTATCAACGATCTTTTCGAGGTCCTGGTTGGTGACGATATTCTCCGGCAGATAGGACCCGGTGGCAATGATTCTGGTCCTGAGCACGGATTAATGCCCCACGGGAGAGGCGGATGCCGAGGCCTCTATGGCATGTGCTATCGCCTCGTAAACTCTTTTCCTGGAATAGTCAGCAGCTACTCTCAGGGCGTTTTTTATCGCCTTGGAGGTCGATCTGCCATGGCTGATAATCGAGGCGCCGTTAATGCCGAGAAGGGGTGCGCCCCCGTATTCGTCATAATCCGTCCGTTTTTTAAAATTCCTGAAGGCAGGCTTCAGCAGGAGATAGCCGATTCTGCCGGCCGACCCTGAGGTTATCTCCTGTTTCAGCATCTTGAGTATCGCCTCGGCAAGCCCTTCGCTCACTTTCAGTGCGATATTGCCGATGAAGCCGTCACAGAGAATAACATCCGCCTTGCCGGTGAAGAGGTCTTTTCCTTCGACGTTGCCGATAAAGTTCAGCGAAGTGTTCTTCAGGAGCTTGAAGGCCTCCTTGGTCAGTTCGTTTCCCTTGGTGTCCTCTTCGCCGATGCTTAACAGGGCCACCTTGGGCTCACTCCGGCCGAGGATCAGTTTACAGTAAGTGTTGCCCATGAGACCGAACTGCAGGAGGTTCTCAGGCTTGCAGTCGACATTGGCGCCGACATCGAGCAGGATGAACGGGTCCTTCAGCGTCGGCATCAGGGTGGCGATAGCAGGGCGATCCACTCCCTTGGACGTCCCGAGCAGCAACAGGGATGTTGCCATGACAACACCAGAGTGCCCCGCACTGACAAAGGCATCCGCTTCGCCGGCCTTGACCAAATCGATGCCGATCCTGATGGAGGAGTCTTTCTTTTTTCTGATGGCAGACGTAGGGGCGTCATGCATCTCGATCACCTGTGACGCATGACGTATCGTAAGGCGGTCAGGATCGAACCGCTTTCCCCGCAGTTCCTGGCGGATCAGCGGTTCATTCCCGACGAGTATGACGTTTATGTCGTTCTGCTCATTGACGGTATCGACCGCTCCTTCGATATTGATGGTCGGAGCATAATCACCCCCCATAGCGTCAAGAGCGATGAGCATTGTCTATTTTTCGATGATCTCGAGGACTTTATTCCCGTTATAGGTGCCGCAGCTCGGGCAGGCCCGATGAGGCTGTTTCATTTCTTTGCATTCCGGACAAGCGCCGAGATTTGGGGATTCGCCCTTCCAGTTGGCCCTCCTCCTGTCTCTGCGTGCCTTCGAATGTTTGCTTGTTGGATTTGCCACTGTCTACTCCTTTCTCTTATCAAAATATTTCTTAAGGACTTCAAGCCTTGGATCAACTGTATCGTTATTGCAGGTGCAGCTTCCATTGTTGAGGTCCGTGCCGCAGTGCGGGCAGATCCCCTTGCAGGTCTCATTGCAGAGCGGCTTCATCTGGGAATCCAGCACGATCTGTTCGCTGAGAAGTTCCCTCAGGTTGATCTCGCCGTCCTGGTAAAACCCCATATCCATCTCATCGATGTTGAGCGCATGCCGGGCGGTCTGGCCCTCGCCGGTAATCTCCTCAGCAGGATGGTAGACCACGTTAACCGGGATGTCCATCATGCGTCTGAACGGCTGCAGGCATCGGCTGCACTCAAGTGCCGCTTCTGTGCGGAGCGTTCCGCTGATCATGACCTCGGTCCCTGTCTTCATCAGCTCAAGATGTGAGACTACCGGTGCGACTACTGACCCCTCATCAGGTGTCAGTCGCTCTTCCAGGTCAACAATGAGTCCTTCTTCCGGGATGTCTGCGATCAAAATTTTCATAATACATCACCACAATAACCATAGAATTATAAAGATATTTTCGAGAATAAGTCAAGAAACACGGAGTTCTGGGCGTTCGGGCCGCACGATCAGTATCTTGTTTTTTTGTGATTGAACTTTCATGTCCGGTTATTATTTAATATCTGCATGACAGAACTCACACCGTTGATGAAACAATATTTCAGCATCAAAGAACTGCATGAGGACGCAATTGTGCTCTTCAGGCTCGGAGATTTTTATGAGATGTTCGGCGCTGACGCGGAAAAAGCCTCCCGCATACTGCAGATTGCGCTGACAACGCGCGAAAAAGCGAGCGATAATCCGATACCTATGTGCGGCGTTCCTTATTTTGCGGCCGAGTCATACATAACGAAACTGATACGGGCAGGCCATAAAGTCGCCATATGCGAGCAGATGGAGGACCCGAAGGAGGCGAAGGGTATTGTGGCCCGGGAGGTGGTCCGGGTTATCACCCCGGGGACACACGCCCCTGAAAACCCGAAGGAAAACAATTTTATCGTCAGCATTTTCCCCTTGGGCAGAGTGCATGGTGTTGCTGCCGCCGACATTTCGACCGGCGAGTTCGTTGTCTTTGAGACAGAAAAGAATATCGAAGACGAGGTGAGCAGATTTGAGCCGCGGGAGATCCTGCTGCCGGCGAGCGTCAGGGAGAATATCCACTACCGGGAGGTCTTTCCCGGCTATTTTATCTCAGGGATAGATGATGCACACTTTGACTCTCTGGACGCCTACCGGGCCTTGCTGCGCCATTTCAGGGTTTCGTCGCTCGAAGGCTATGGATGCGAGAGTATGCCGGCTGCGATTGCCGCTGCCGGAGCACTCATCTCCTATGTCGAGGAGACGCAGAAGTCGTCAGCCGCCTTCCGGAAGATCACCGCTGTACAGCAGACGACGCATATGTTTATGGATGCTTCGACACAGCGCAATCTTGAGTTGACCCATAACCTCAGGGATGGCTCACGTGAGGGGACGCTCCTGTGGGTACTGGATGAGACTCTGACCCCCATGGGGGGAAGGGTGATGCGGTCTGCGGTCCTGAGACCGCTCACCGACGTTGCCGGGATACGGAGACGGCTGGACTCTGTCGAACACCTGGTGACTGACTTCGAGCTTCTGGAGGAGCTCCGCACTGCGCTGAGGAAGATCCAGGATATTGAACGACTGGCGACACGGGTGACTGCAGGCACGGCGAATGCACGGGACCTTATTGCACTCAGGCAATCCCTCGAAACCCTTCCAAAAATACGGAAATCTCTGGCAACGCAGAAAGAAGCCGGCATCAAGGCCGTGGCAGGTATGATAGAAGATTTCAGCGCGATACGGCAGCTTATAGAAAAGGGTATAGCCGAAAGCCCTCCGGGGACGATTCGCGAAGGTGGCATCATAAAATCCGGCTTTAATGCTGATGTCGATGCGATCCGCGAGGTGTCGACGCGCGGTAAGGACCTTATCGCCGACATAGAGTCCCGGGAGAAAAAGAGGACGGGCATATCCTCGCTGAAGATCGGATATAACAAGATCATCGGCTACTTCATCGAGGTCACGAAGTCAAACCTGGAACTGGTGCCTGACGACTATATCCGGAAACAGACACTTGTCAGCAGTGAGCGTTTTGTGACCCCTGAGCTGAAGGAATATGAGAGCCGCGTTCTGGGCTCGGAAGAGCGGCTGAAAGGCCTCGAGTATGAGGTCTTTCAGGAGATCCTCAGGACAGTAGCCCAGGAGGCAGGAAGACTCCTGGCGGCCTCAGAAGCCATTGCTGCCATCGACCTGCTGGTATCGCTTGCGGTCACGGCAAAACGGTATAACTATGTCAAACCGGTGATCCTTGAGGACGACGTGATTCGCATCGAGGATGGAAGGCATCCGGTGCTTGAACGCGTCCTTGCCGGGGAACGGTTTATCCCGAACAGCACGGTCCTGGATACAAAGGAGGATATCCTTCATATCCTGACAGGACCGAATATGGCCGGCAAGTCTACCTATATGCGCCAGGTTGCTCTGATTACCCTGATGGCCCAGATGGGCGGGTTTGTACCCGCGTCCACTGCGACGATCGGTGTTGTCGACAGGATATTCACGCGCATCGGCGCCTCGGATTTCCTTGCAAAGGGCCAGAGCACGTTCATGGTCGAGATGATCGAGGCCGCCAACATAATCAATAACGCCACATCCGGAAGTCTTATCATCCTTGACGAGGTCGGCAGGGGTACCAGCACGTTTGACGGGATCAGTATTGCCTGGGCAATCGCAGAGCATATCCTCAGGCAGATAAAGGCCCGGACGCTTTTTGCAACCCATTATAATGAACTGACCGAGTTGACGCTGACCACCGAGGGGGCGAAGAATTACAATGTGTCGGTCAGGGAATGGGGCGATGAGATAATATTTTTGCGCAAGATCGAGGAGGGTCCGGCGGACAAGAGCTATGGCATCCAGGTCGCGCGTCTTGCCGGGCTGCCGGACAGCATACTTGCCCGGGCCAAAGAGGTCCTCAGTAATCTTGAGAAAGAGGAACTCAACGAGAGCGGCAAGCCCAGGTTTGCCGTATCAAAAACAAAGACAAAGAGGCAGAAGGCGCAGCTCGACCTCTTTGCCACGGCCCGCGATTCTATTGCGGATGAACTGGCAGAAATCGATGCCGGAAAGCTCAGTCCTGACGAGGCGCTCCGGATGATTATCGAACTCCAGCGCAAGATAAAATAGTGATTCCGCCGGAACATATTTAATGCTATAGTTATAAAACACTGGCGATTCAGCTCAGTCCTGACAAAACGGGAAATGCTATGGTCAGAAGTCAGATAACATACGTAATTTCAAAGGAGGATGCATGAACCCTGATGACCTCAAGTACCACAAAGAACATACCTGGGTCCGTATATCGGGCAAGAAAGGGACAATAGGCATTACTGATTACGCGCAGGAGGCCCTTGGCGACATCGTCTATATTGATCTCCCCGAGGTCGATACAACTGTAGAGGCCAACAGTGAGATATCGGAAATCGAATCGACAAAGGCGACATCTGCCGTTATCTCTCCGGTTGCCGGAGTGATCGTCAAGATCAATGATGATCTGTCGGAATCTCCTGAGGTGATCAATGAGGACCCCTATGGCAAAGGCTGGATCGCGGTAATAGAGCTGGATAACCCGGCAGAGGCAGAAGATCTCATGGACTCATCCGAATACGAAAAGTATGTCGAGGAGGAAGCAACATAGTGGATATTGCGGTCCTTGGTGCCGGGCCTGGAGGGTATGTTGCGGCGCTCAAGGCTGCGCAGCTGGGGGCCCGGGTGACTCTGGTCGAGGACCAGGAGGTCGGAGGGACCTGTCTCAACCGGGGATGCATCCCGACAAAGACCCTGATTGCGTCGGCTGATCTCCTGGCAAAGGTCAGGGAGATGGAGACGTTCGGTCTTGATCTGCACGGCAGCATCATGCCGAACATGGCTCGAATCATGGAGCGAAAAAACAAGGTTGTGAGTACGCAGGTGAAGGGTATACGCTCTCTTCTGAAGAGCAGTGGCGTTATTCTCAGGGAAGGGCGAGGGGTGCTGACATCGCCGCGCGATATCAGCGTTACGGTGAAAGACGGGTCTTCATATCCCGTGACTATGGACAAGGTGATCATTGCGACAGGCTCCCGGCCTGCACAGATTGCAGCATTTCCATTTGACGACAGGCATATCATCTCGTCGACTGCGGCGCTGGACCTCAGTGAAATTCCGAAAAGCCTTCTGATCGTCGGAGCGGGTGTTATCGGCTGCGAGTTTGCCTGCATCTACCGGGAGCTCGGCTCTGACGTGACGATGGTTGAGATGGCCGGCAGGGCTGTGGTGACCGAGGACCTTGACATATCGGCATTGCTGGCACGGGAACTCAAGAAAAAGAAGATCCTGCTTCTGACAGATGTCAGGGTCGACAGGGTTGAAGTCAGGGAAGACGGAGTTCATACCTTTCTGTCCGACGGGCGGGAACTGACAGCTGAAAAAGTGCTGGTCTCGATCGGCAGGGCGTTTAACAGCGAAGATATCGGGGCAGAGGTCATAGGGCTCACCAGGGGCGGACGGGGGGAGATTATCGTCAACCAGAGGATGGAGACGAATGTCCCTGGCGTTTACGCGGTCGGCGATGTTACCGGAGGTATGCTCCTTGCTCATGTGGCTTCCCGGCAGGGTCTCGTGGCTGCCGGAAATTGTATGGGCGCCAACCTGGATATGGATTATCGCGTTGTCCCTGCTGCTATTTTCACATCGCCGGAAATAGCGTCGGTCGGTCTGAGACAACACCAGGCTGAAGAGAGGGGAATAAAGTTTCGAGTCGGACGGTTTCAGTTCCGGGGGCTGGGCAAGGCCCATGCGATCGGCGAGATCGCGGGATTTATCAAGATTATAGCTGAGGAGCAGACGGACAAGATCCTCGGTGCCCATATCCTCGGCCCTCATGCCTCTGACCTTATCCACGAGGTGGCGGTCGCGATGCAGAACGGCCTGACCGCCAGGGATATTGCGCAGACGATCCACGCGCATCCCACGCTCGCGGAGGGTCTGATGGAGGCAGCGGAAGACGTCCACGGTGAGGCTATACATGTCCAACAGAATGTCCCGAAGAAATAAATGTCGGCGCCAGACCGAAATGATCCCCGGATGACCCAGGAAACCCTCGCCGGAGGCTGGGTCGCTAATTCTAAAAAAACGAACGGGCTGCTGTTCGGTGAGCTCGATCTGCTGCTTCGTGCGCTCGACCGTTTTTTTACGATAGAAAACCTGACCGCCTCGAACGATGAGCTTACCACCCGGAATTTCTACGACGAGCTGACAACGGTCCGTGATGTGATCCTCCGTGTGCTCGGCATACTCGAAGTCGTGATCCCGGAGAGCAAAAAAAATGCTTACTGGTTCCAGAAGTTTGCCGAGACAAAGTACCTGACCGCCCGGGACCGGGATTCCTTCCGGGAAAATCTCTATAAGCAGGACAATCCGGAAAAAGGGCTTTACCTGCTCTATGATTCTTTTATCAACCTCAAGGGGGTCCTCGCCGATATCCTCCGGTCAGGCACGATATCCTATATGGGCTTCACGAATATCGGGCACATGATCGACAAGGAGATACGGGAAAACAGGTATTTTAATCCGTTTGCGAAGGATATAAACCCTGAATTTGATGTGATCAGCAATGCCGAGATATCGGAGATCGTAAAAGGCCTTAATGACCGTGATTACAAGAAGCACATATCGATTATCTTTCTTTACCTTTTCCGGTTTCTGCGGTACCTCGGATTTATCGATGTTGCGGCCCAGCGCACTATTTCATTGCATACCTCACTGATTATTCTGATACTTTTGAGGTCCGAGATCAATACCTTTCACGTCTATGTCGAAAAAGCGATCAGGAAGATCGGTGAGCAGGCCCTGTCAGACCTGTTGCAGGCCCTGTCTTATCAGTTTTCGATGGAGAGCCGGCGGGTGTTCCAGCAGGAACTGCGGGACATTCACCGCCAGAAGGCGACGCCGCATTTCAGGGGCAGGATAGAGAACAGCCACGGGATCCTCAAGAATCTGACGGAACAGAGCATTGTTCAGCTGGCCGACTATTTCAAACCGGGAGCGCGCGGCGAGGAGCTTTTTGTGAGCTACCTGACGAAGGTACAGCAGTCGATGCGTCTCCGGGAGGACATTGTTGTCCTGCACCGGTTTGTGGTCCTTATCGAGACCCGCGCAGGCAGACCTGCCGAAAGGGTGAGGGCCTTTGAATCACTGAAAAACTATATGGTCTACTTCGAGAGCTTCACGTTCAGGCTGCTGCGGCACGACGACTATGAAGAGTTTGCGCGCTTCTTCAGCGATATGCATGCGGTCAGACAGGAGACACTTTCAGGAGAGGGGTCCCGCAAGGTCACGGATAAGATCAGCTACTTCAAGATCTATCTTGAGACGACGCTCCGGCATATAGAGAACCGGTCTGAGCTCAGCGGAAAGAACGTAGATATGGAACGGGTGGAAAATCTTCTGGGTCAGTATTTATAATCATACATTACGAGACGGGAGGCGTTCATGGGTGAGATTGTCGATGTCATAGCACGGGAGGTCCTTGATTCACGGGGGAACCCGACGGTAGAGGTGGATGTGTATCTGGAGAGCGGTGCGGTGGGAAGGGCTGCTGTCCCTTCAGGCGCATCGACCGGGAAGCGCGAGGCGCTTGAACTGAGGGACGGCGGGAAGAGGTATCAGGGAAAGGGTGTCCTTAAGGCGGTAAAGAATATCTTTGAGCAGATAGCGCCGCGCATCAGAGGGATTGAGTCGACTGAACAGGTCTTTATCGACAACCTGATGATTGAGCTTGACGGCACGGAAAACAAAAAGAAGCTGGGAGCGAATGCGATCCTCGGGGTCTCGCTTGCAATTTGCAAGGCGTCAGCCATCGAGTCAGGTCAGCCGCTCTACCGGTATATCGGCGGTCTTAACGCGAAGGTGCTGCCGGTGCCCATGATGAATATTCTCAATGGCGGCGCCCACGCCGACAACAACCTTGATATCCAGGAGTTTATGATCATGCCGGCGGGCATGACGGACTTTTCTTCTGCGCTTCAGGCAGGCACCGAGGTTTTCCATACGCTCAAGAAGATCCTGAAATCAAAGGGACTGAACACCGCAGTTGGTGACGAGGGAGGCTTCGCGCCGAACCTCAAGAGCAACGAAGAGGCGATCAACCTTATTATCCAGGCGATCAAAGAGGCCGGATATGCGCCGGGTAAGGACATCTTCCTTGCACTGGATGTCGCTGCCTCAGAGTTTTATGATAAGGGGCATTATGCGTTTGAGGGCAGGAAGGTGTCCTATGAGCATCTGATTGACTACTACGGCAGCATCATCGCGAAATATCCGGTCCTGTCGATAGAGGACGGCCTTGCTGAGGGCGATTGGGAAGGGTGGGGTGTCATGACGGCAAAGCTCGGGAAGAAGGTCCAGCTCGTCGGTGATGACATCTTCGTGACCAATACGAAGATTTTTGAGAAGGGGATCGAGAAGAAGGTTGCCAATTCGATCCTGATCAAGCTCAACCAGATCGGGACGCTCACCGAGACCCTTGACGCGATCGAGATGGCCCGGACAGCGGGTTATACCGCGGTGATATCACACCGGTCGGGTGAGACCGAGGATACCACGATTGCGGATCTCTCGGTGGCCTGCAATACCGGCTTTATCAAGACCGGATCTCTTGCCCGGAGCGAGCGGGTCGCGAAGTATAATCGCCTCCTGGTGATCGAGGAGGAGCTTGCGGACTCGGCTGTCTACAGGGGTCGCAAGGGGCTCTATAACCTCAGGTAATGAACAACAACCTTCTCAGACAGCAGGTAGTTACCGAGGTGAAGAAGAAGCGCCTGATCTTCTTCACCTTCGTGCTGCTCAGCTTTATCTATCTTTCGATAAATCTTGTCTTCGGTGATATGGGCCTCTTCCGTTACGTTGAACTGAACAAGACGAGAAGGACCCTCGAACGGCAGCTTGTAGAGTTGAACAGGCAGAATGAAGAAATCAGGACGCAGATAAAACTGTTGAAGGAGGACCCGTTCTTCAGGGAGAAGCTTGCCCGTGAGGAGTTTGGTCTGGCACGGCCGGACGAATATATCTTCAAGTATGACCGATAGACCGTTGTACCTTGCCTTTATCTGGCATATGCACCAGCCTTTCTACAAAGACCCTATGACGGACTTTTACCGGCTTCCCTGGGTCCGTCTGCATGGGACCAAGGATTATCTTGATATGGTTGAGATCCTCAGGGACTTCCCCCAGATCAGGCAGACCTTCAATCTGGTCCCGTCGCTCCTAGAACAGCTGGTGGACTATACCGACAACAATGCGCGGGATGTCTTTCTTGAAATAAGCAGACGGAAGGCAGTGGAGCTTACCGATGACGAGAAGATATTCATGCTCGAAAACTTTTTTCTCGCGCACTGGGACAATATGATCAGACCCTTTCCCCGGTATTATGAGCTGCTCGTCAAGAGGGGGACCCATCTCATCAAGAGCGACCTGGTCCGTGCTATCAAATATTTCACGGAGAGTGATTTCCGTGATCTCCAGGTCTACTTTAACCTCTGCTGGATCGACCCTCTTTTCAGGTCCCGTGATCCGTTCCTCAGGACGCTTGCGGAGAAGGGCCATAACTATACCGAGGAGGAAAAAGAGCTGCTCTTTCAGAAGCAGATGGAGATACTGAAGCAGATCATTCCCACATACCGTGAGATGGCAGCCGCAAAGCAGATAGAACTCTCCTTTTCCCCGTTTTATCACCCGATACTTCCGCTTATGTGTGATACGGACATTGCCAGGGTCGCCATGCCGGCGGTGAGGCTTCCGCGGCAGAGGTTCAGACATCCCGAAGACGCGGAGAGACAGATAGTCATGGGTCTGGATTATTTTGAGCAGGTATTCAACTACCGGCCGGCGGGCATGTGGCCCTCAGAGGGGTCGGTGAGCGAGGAGGTGCTCAGGATCGTTGCGCGGCAGGGGATCCAGTGGGTTGCCTCTGATGAAGGTATCCTCTCGAATTCGCTTGGCCGCAGGTTCAGGGACAATGCCGGTAATCTTATAGAGCCGTCGCTGCTCTATCGCCCTCATTCCTATGAGGACGTATCGATCGTCTTCAGAGACCATCAGCTTTCCGACCTGATCGGTTTTGTCTATTCCCAGTGGGACGCCAGAAATGCTGCCGAGGACCTTATCGGACGGCTGCTGCGGATCAGACAGGGTCTTTCTTCCGACCGTCCTCATCTCGTCTCCATCATCCTGGACGGTGAGAATGCCTGGGAACATTTCAAGAATGACGGCCGCGATTTCTTTATGTATCTGTATGAGGGCTTAAGCCGGGAGCAGAGGATACAGACGACGACGGTCTCGGACTTTATCGCAACCCACGGCAAGGGCGATCAACTCGACCGGCTCCACCCGGGATCCTGGATCAACTCGAATTATGGCATATGGATCGGCCATGAGGAGGACAACCTGTCCTGGGATTATCTTACAGAGACCCGCGACGCACTTACAGAATTTGAGGCGGCCAATCCGGGGGCAGATAAACAGAAGGCCTGGAAATCACTCTATGCTGCCGAGGGGTCCGACTGGAACTGGTGGTACGGTGACGAACACACAACCGAGACGCAGGAGGAGTTTGATGAACTCTTCAGGCTGAACCTCATGAAGGTCTATAAAGAGATCGACAGGGACGTCCCTGCGCAGCTTTTCGTCCCGATCCTGCGGGAGGACAGAGGGGTCGTCCCGTCGTTGTCGATCAGGGGTTTTATCAGGCCGAAGATCGATGGACTGGTGACCAGCTATTACGAGTGGTATCAGGGGGCGCAGGTCGATGTCAAGAAATCAGGCGGGAGCATGCACAAATCAGAGAGCCTTATATCGACGATTTATTTCGGATTTAATCAGGAAACGCTCTTTCTCCGCATAGACCCGAAGGGCTCTTTCGAAGACTTTGATGACGATATGGACTTTTCGATCATCACTGCTGCCCCTGCTGAAGTCAGGATACTCTGTCCCTTAAAAGCCGACCCCGCAAGGGCGGAGCTCTTTTCGAGGAGTCCAGGGATGAGCCCAGGGCAGAGTCCGGAGAAAAGCCCGGAAGTAAGCACGCACAAGTGGATAAAAATAAAAGATATCGAAGAGGTTGCGGTACAGGAGATCTTTGAGATTGCTGTCCCGTTTGCTGATCTGAGGGCGGAGGAGAAGGATGAGATCAATATCTTTATCTCGATACGCAAGCAGGGCGAAGAGGTTGAGAGATGTCCATGGAGGGGACATATCACCCTGACAGTGCCGACTGCCGACTTTGAGGCCATGATGTGGTATTGAATGCAGAAAGTCCACCTCAAACGGTCCAGGAGAATAC
>JBARHQ010000138.1:0-43848 GCA_049799315.1 Thermodesulfovibrionales bacterium
ATGTTTATTGTATTTGCAAGCCTGATGCCTGTTTGTTGTTCCGTGCTGGAAAAACATTTGATAGTGATAAATACCCGAGTCAATCTTGATGAACTCGTAAAAAGTCAATAATAGGGACAAAATGAGACGGGTTTCTAAAAAGCTCTGTAGGCAAGGCGCGCATTGTTCGACAGGCTCACCATGACAGATGAAGAGCCTGACCTGAGTTTATCGAAGGGAGTTTTGAAGCGCAACGCAGCATGCGGACTTTTTACAAACCCGTTAATCTTGACTAATCATAGGGTTATGCGCTAGATTATCTGCTATGAAATATTTTATTGCGGCTAACTGGAAGATGAACAAGACGATTCCCGAGACAAGGGAATTTCTCAGGAGCTTCATCCCCACGGTCAAGGACATTACTGATGTTGATATCGTTATTGCACCGCCGTTTACTGCATTATCAGCGGCACGGGACGAGATGAAGGGAAGCAAGGTACTGCTGTCGTCCCAGGATATGTTCTGGGAAGAGAAAGGGGCATACACCGGTGAGGTTGCGCCTGGCATGCTGCTCGATGCGGGCTGCAGCCACGTGATTATCGGTCATTCGGAGCGGAGACAGTATTTTCACGAGGACGATACCGTCGTCAACAGGAAGGTCAGGGCTGCTCAGAAGGCGGGGCTCGGCGTGATATTCTGCGTCGGCGAATCGCTTGATGAACGAGAGGCAGGCAAGACGTTTGAGGTGATCAAGCGCGAGGTAGAGCAGGGGCTGGCTGAGGTAAGCCCTGACAGTCTCGTGGTTGCCTATGAGCCGATATGGGCAATCGGCACGGGAATAACAGCAACGAATGAACAGGCGCAGGAGGTCCATGCCTTCATCAGAAAAATTCTGGCAGGTCTTTACAGCGGCAAGGCCGATGAGATCAGGATTCTCTATGGTGGGAGTGTTACTCCGGAAAATGTCGATAGCCTGATGGCCTGCAGGGACGTCAACGGGGCTCTCGTCGGCGGCGCAAGCCTGAAGCCTGAGAGTTTCTTTAAGATAGTATCATTTAAAAAGGAGAACTGATGCTTACAACTTTTATTTTGATAGTTCACGTTATGGTATGTCTCTTCATGATCTTTATTGTCCTGATCCAGAGCGGCAAAGGGGCTGAATTGGGGGCTGCCTTCGGTGGTTCCGGCCAGACTCTTTTTGGTGCGCGCGGAGCGGCAACGGTCCTGGGCAAACTGACGACCGGAGCTGCTATAGTCTTTATGCTGACCTCATTGTTGCTGGCAGTAGTTACCTCAAAGGGCAGTTCGGTGGTGACCTCAGGCCCGGCCAGGACTCAGAACGCTGATCCGATGAAGAATATGCCACAGGCCCCGGGGGCCAGTGGCCCGATACAGGGAGCTCAGCCTGGTCAACAGACAGCACCGGCTTCTCCTGCTCCTGCAGCACCTGCCAGGTAAGCAATAACGCTTTAATGATAACGAGCCCGGTTTTCCGTTGGGAGAATCGGGCTTTTTAATACTCGCCTGTATCTTTTTCGTCGACCTCTCCCCCCTGATCGGTTATTATCCGCATACACAACGACAAAATATGGCTATAGAACCCAATGAGATTAATATTATTTAACTTGACGACAGGAGAGACTTGGTTTTATCCTAAGATGATACATATATATAGTAGTGTATATGGGGCGACGTACTGTATTTAGTGTTGTCCGTGCCTGGTCCCGATGAAATATGGAATGGGCATATATAATGCTAGTAATGTTGCGCAGGATCCAAACAATCAAGAGACATGATGAGGATAATAAGGATGAAACGATTGAATCTGGCAGCTCTTTTTCTTCTGTTCATTTTATTAGGGTCGGCACTGCCGGTTGGTGCGGTGTTGCCATGGCTTCAGACGGTTCCAGAGCAAAGACAGTTTGATGTCGCCCCACTGGCGGTGAGTTCAACCCTTTCGGGGCTTGACGGTTTCAACCCTATTGTCAACGGTCAGTATGTAATCACTATTGCGGTCCAGCAGGACGGGAAAATACTTGTTGGTGGAGATTTTTGGTGTATTGGGAAGACAGTTCTGGGGTTGGTGTGTGACCCTCAAGATGGATTTCTGAGAAATAATCTTACCCGCTTTAACACTGATGGAACTATTGATGCGACCTTTACTCCAAATCCGAATGGCGTGGTTGAGGCAATTAGTGTAAACAAATCAGATGGATCGTTTATTGTGGCTGGAGATTTTACATCAATAGCAGGAGTTGCGCACAATTACATAGCAAAATTCAATGCTGACGGGTCTATTATTACTGGCTTTACTGCCGGGGTTGGGGGTGTAGGTGCGGCTGTTTATGCGGTTCAGTTTCAGTCTGACAATAAAATTCTCATTGGGGGGTCTTTCTCGACGGTTACGACCGTGGGCGGTACTTTTCCCCGCAATAATCTTGCAAGGCTCAATGCTGACGGTTCACTCGATGCTACGTTTGATCCGAATGTCAATAATGATGTCTATGCCGTAGATGTTCAATCGGACGGTCACATTATCATCGGGGGGATTTTTACCGAGGTCGGGTCATCGACCCCGGCAACCCGTACCTATGTTGCCCGTCTCAATAGCAACGGCAGTGTTCCGGCCGATAATTTTGCCACGCTCGGCATAACATCTACTGATCCGTTCCCTGTGCATACGGTAAAGGTACACTCATCGGGTGATGATGTACTTATTGGCGGGAAATTTACTATCACAACACCGGGAATAAATAATTTGGTGCGCACGGGGTTTGATGGAGTGATTAAGACTACATTTAAGCCGCAACCGAATGAATCTGTAGAAACATTGTTCGTAAAGATGAATGGTGAAATTCTTGCAGGCGGTTTGTTTTCAGCTTTTACACAACCAGGCAATCCGGTCCGGAATCAGCTTGCCCTTATTCAGAATGATCAATTTGGGATGGTAGATCCGGCTTTTTCTCCGGGCGTCGACGACGATGGTGAGGTTTATTCGGTTGTGGAGCAATCTGACGGGAAAATCCTTGCAGGGGGCATTTTTGGCAGTATTGACGGAAAGGCCCGGAGCCGTATTGCACGTCTGTATTCAAATTTGTATAATGGCGGTTCTGATGTGCCTATTGCAGGCAGTACGACGGTGACAACGGCTTCAATGAACATAGCTTCCCTGTCGTGTCCGATCGTTGGTCTGAAAGTTGTATTAAAGGCGTCACACCCTGCTGTCGGAGAACTCTCCTTTTCTCTGACCCATGCAGGACGGGGTCCCAGCTCTCTTATTGATGCTCACACGTGTTCTGTAGCAGACATCGATACTATTCTTGATGACGAGGCTGCCGTTATTGCCGACACTCAGTGCGCCGGCACTTCGCCCGCGATAAATGGTATATTTCAGCCGAGCACCCAGTTATCTTTTTTTGACGGTGTTACTTCTTTCGGGAACTGGACCCTGACGATTAACAACAGTGGATCACAAACCGGGACCCTCAATGGGTGGGGGCTTGTAGTTAATTGTGCTTCTTCTCTTACGGTTACTAAAAATGTCCCTGTCCCTGACGGTGTGAGTACTGCTTCAGTGACAAGTTCGCCTCCCGGCTTTTCATGCGGATCAGCTTGTTCAGGAAGTAGTATCGGTTATTTTCTTGTCGGAAGCAGCGTCAGTCTGGCAGGCACTGCAACGGGCAATTGGGATCTGGATCGCTGGAGCGGGGCGTGCACAGCAGCTTATGGATCTTCCGGATTTCCTGCCTGCGTCATCACCACTGATGGAGATAAGACAGTTGGAGCTGAATTTGTCGAGATCACTGATTTTGATGTTCCGGTTAATGTCTATTCCGGTTTCTCGGCTTTTTTCACGGACAAGTCAAAGCATAGTCCCGCAACATGGTTATGGGATTTTGGTGACGGGGAGACAAGCACGTTTCAAAATCCCGGTCATGCATATAGTACGCCGGGGGACAAGACCGTCCTTCTGCACGTAAACGGCGCAGCGTCCAGATTCCATAAGTCAAAGGTAATCACCGTAGGCACATGCACCGGAAGCAGTTTGCCGGTCAAACTGCTTCCCTCCGGCACAGCTGTTGCGACTATTTCAGAGGCTTATCAGGGTGCTCCTTCTGGCAGTACCATCGCGATGCTCGAAGGTGCCATATCCATGGGGACTGGTTCAGGGGGCGTTATCGCTATTGATAAGAATATCGTTCTTGATGGAGGATATTTCTGCGGTTTTGTGAATAATTCTGCAACTTCATCTGCTGTAGTGATTAATGCCGACGCAGTTTCGCTTGAAGGCGTCGCTGGTGTCCTGACGGTACAGTAACCCTGACCTTCGGTGCCGGGAGGATCCCGATCTTCCCGGCAGTCTTTCCGTCATACTCCTTCTGTGTTAACGGTTGACCAGTAAGCTCTGCTCCATATGGGCCGCTACATTTTTTCCGGAGCGGTGACACCGAGAATTGCGAGGGCATCGAGCAGTATGATCCTGACCGCTGCACAGAGTGCAAGCCGCGCCAGAGTCAACGTCATATCATCGGTAATGACCTTATTGCGGTGGTAATAGGCATGGAAGAGGCCCGCAAGTTCCTGCAGATAGTAAGTGATACGGTGAGGCTCACAGGTGCGCGCAGCGCCCTCGAGCATGATCGGATAGGTCAGCAGCTTCTTGATAACGGTCAATTCTTCATCGAGCTCCAGCACTGACAGGTCAGTATCCCCAAGGACTGAGATGTCAATCCCCTTTGACCTGGCATTATCGAGGATACTGTTGATCCTGGCATGCGCGTACTGGACATAGAATACAGGGTTCTCTGCAGACTGGGCAGTAACCACGTCAAGGTCAAAGTCTAGGTGGCTGTCCGCCTTCCTTGTCAGAAAAATGAATTTGGTCGTGTCGGCTCCGACAAGTTCTACGACATCACTCAACGTGACGAAGGTGCCTGCCCGTTTCGACATCTGGAACGGTTCCCCGTGCTTCAGCAGATTCACCATCTGCACCAGAATGACCTTGAACCGGGAGCTGTCATAGCCGAAGGCCTGCATCACCGATTCGATGCGCTGTATATAGCCATGATGGTCCGCACCCCAGATATCGATGATGCTATCGAACTGCCGGTCGAGTTTATCCTTGTGATAGGCTATGTCTGAGGCGAAATAGGTGTATGCTCCGTCGCCCTTGATTACGACCCGGTCCTTGTCGTCAGTAAAGTCGGTTGATCTGAACCAGACAGCCCCGTCCTTCTCGTAGATAAAACCTTTATTTCTGAGGTCGGTTATTGCCTGGCCGACCTCTCCACGCTCATAAAGCTCTCTCTCACTGATCCAGTTGTCGAAACCCCTGATTCCGAACAAAGCGATATCTTTGCCGATCAACTCCAGCATCCTCCGGTAGGACCAGGAGGAGATCTCTTCGCCGCATTCGTCGAAAGTCCTGCCCTTATATTTTTCACCCGCGTCGGCGATCAGCGCCCTGGCCTCATCGTCGATATACTCTCCCCGGTATCCGTCTTCCGGAAACTCGCTGTCCACCCCGAGCAGTTGCTGGTATTTCGCATACACGGACATGCCGAGCATTTTTACCTGCCGTCCGGCATCGTTGATATAGTACTCACGCTCGACAGTAAAACCTGATTCCTCGAGAAGCGTACAAAGGGCATTGCCGACTGCCGCTCCCCGCGCATGGCCGATATGGAGCGGTCCGGTTGGGTTTGCGCTGACGTATTCAACCAGCACTTTTCTGCCCTGACCAATATCCTCCCTCAGCAGGGCACGGTCATGTCTGAGAATTCTTTTAACGGCATTGAGCAGATAATCTATCGAGAAGGAGAAGTTGATAAAGCCGGGACCGGCGATCTCGATTTTTTCGAAGTGTCCGCGGTCTTTGATGGCTGCCACGATCTCTTCGGCTATTTTTCTCGGCGCTTTTTTATGTGTCCTTGAAAGGCCCATGGCTATTGGGGTGGATATATCTCCGTGCGCCCCGGTCTTCGGGACCTCGACATCAATCGGCGGGCAGGGCGCTATGCCCAGCGCTTCCAGCGCTGCCTGTAGTGTGTTTATGGTCTCTTTTTTCATGGTTGTTTCCGGTTGTTATATCTAAACAGTAAGTTTACCTTAATGGTGCATAAAAATACTAAGTTGCAGCAGACAGAAATGCCGAAAAAAGCTGCCTGCAACACCTTACAGCCATTTAATGGGGCCTGCCAGCCTTTTTTACAAATCACTTACCGTTACGTCTGCGTTTACGTGAATAATAATCAAATCGTGTTGCCATTGCAGGATTTTTGAGGTGTTTATGTCTGCTGCAATGCAACTGTAAGGTTTAAGTATCCGAACCGCCGGCTGTCAACCCTTTCTCTCGAAGGCCTTTCCGCCAATGGCGACGAAGATGACCGACGAGGCGATGATAACTGCCAGGTCAAGCAGAAAGGGGAAATCAGCACCCATCGCCCCTGACTCATGCGGAAGAGAAAGGTGTTTTATGGCATCGATGCCATAGGTAAGCGGGTTGATCTTCGTAAAGAACTTGAGAATGTCCGGCATCAGCTTTACCGGATACATCGCCCCTGACAGGAAGAACATGGGCATGACTATGAAATTCATGATCACACTGAAGCTCTCGTAGCTGTCATAGAAAGAGGCCAGAACAATGCCGAGAGACGATATGGCGAAGGAGAGTATGGCCGAGACAAGAATGATGCCGGCCACCTCGGCAACGCCGATCTTAAGACCCAAAAAGGGAAAAAAGGCCAGGATGACGACAGCCTGAAGGGTCGAAAGCACCATGCCGCTCGTTGCCTTTCCGACCACGATCGAAAATCTCGATATCGGGGCAACCAGGATTTCCTTCATGAAGCCGAACTCCTTGTCCCATATAATGGAGATGGATGAAAAGATCGAACTGAAGAGTATCGTCATACCGAGTATGCCCGGGAAAATGAACTGCATATAGGAGACGCCGCCCGAGGCGGGGATCATCCGGGACATTCCGCCGCCGACCAGGAAAAGCCAGACGAGCGGCCGTGCAATTGTTGATACCAGGCGTGTCCGCTCCCTGATAAACTTCTTGAATTCCCTTGCGACGATGACATAGACGGCATTAGCCTCGATCATGACGCCTCCGGTATGAGCGAACGGTCTCTTTAACATCGTTTCCGGCAGCAGGGTTTTCTTCTCTGATTGCCTTCCCGGTGAGTTTCAAAAAAACATCGTTCAACGTGGGCCGCTGCATCCTGACCGACAGAACACTATCCCCGATCTCCCTTATGATCGACGGTATGCAGGAATCCCCCTTGGGGGTCGAGATGAAAATCTCTCCGTCTTTTTCAGCTACTTCCAGGCCGAAAAGCTCCTGCAGGGTGGCCGCGGCCTTGAGATTGTCACTTGTCTTGAGGTAGATAACATCACCCCCAATCAATTTTTTAAGGCTCCGGGGAGTTCCTGAGGCTATGATCTTTCCTTTGTCGATGATGGCGATCTGATCGCATACCTCTGCCTCTTCCATATAGTGTGTGGTCATAAATATCGTTACATTGTGCTTTTTCGGAAGTTCCGTGATGAATTCCCAAAGACCGGACCGGCTCTGCGGATCCAGCCCCAGTGTCGGCTCGTCCAGAAAAAGTACTTTAGGCCTGTGTATGAGTCCGCGGGCGACTTCAAGCCGGCGTTTCATACCGCCGGAGAATTTCTTGACCAGATCATCGGCACGGTCCTGAAGTCCGGCAAAGGCAAGAGCATCCTCTACCCGCTGTTTCCGGCCCTCTTTGGCGACACTGTAAAGACGGGCATGAAACATCAGATTTTCCCTCGCGGTGAGGTCCTTATCAAGAGAACTGTCCTGGAAGACGATCCCTATGGACCTGCGGACTGCAGCAGATTCAGAGGAACAGTCATGGCCGTTGAGAAAGGCCCTGCCTGAGGTCGGATCAAGGAGGGTACAGAGTATGCTGATGGTTGTTGTTTTTCCGGCGCCATTTGGTCCCAGGAATCCGAAGATAGAGTTCTCCTCGACCCCGAAGGTTATCCCGTCGACCGCGGTAATGTTTCCGAAACGTTTTGTAATATTCTCGACGCTGATTATCTGCATGGGTAAGTTTAACAGATAACAAAGCCGGACGCTGCATGTTTGTCCCAAAAAGATCCAGAAATATATAGATTTTATCGTTCATTACGATTATCATGTATAGTGTGGCAGCTCGCAAGCGTATAGGCGATAAATTAATTGAGGCCGGGTTCATAACGGAGGAACAGCTCAATACAGCTCTCACAGAACAGAAGAAGTCAGGCGAGCTGCTGGGGGCGATCCTCTTCAGTCTTGGCTCTATCACGCAGAAGCAGCTTTTTACTGTCTTGTCCATGTCCCGCAGCGACGGGGACGAGCCCTCAAAAACAGAGCGCTCCATGGAACTTAATGAAGAGATGGATTATCTGGTCAAGCAGAGTACGTCTGCGTTCCAGACCGACAGCGGCTTAGGGAAAAAAGAACTCGATTCTCCTCAGTCTCCCCTGGTCAGTCTTGTCGAAAAAATCATTGTAGCCGGCATTAGCAAGGGCGCAACCGATATACATATCGGGCCGGATGCAAACGATGTCCGGGTCCGTTACCGTGTCGATGGCCTGCTCAGCCATGGTATGTTTCTCCCCAAGGAGCTTCTGAACCCGATCGTTTCACGGTTCAAGATCATCGGTCACATGAATATTGCAGAAAGCAGGGTGCCTCAGGATGGCAGCGCTGAATTTTATTACCGGAACAAGAAACTCGATCTCAGGCTTTCAACATTCCCGCTCATCAGCGGAGAGAATGTTGTCGTCAGGATACTCGACAAATCAAATGTGGTACTCGGTCTCGAGAATCTCGGTTTTTCAGAGGCAGACACTGAAGCGATTCAGGAGACCCTCAAGCTGCCGTACGGAATGATCCTCGTTACGGGCCCGACAGGGTCAGGAAAAACAACGACTCTGTATTCATGCCTTTCGGTCATCAATACGGTCAACCGGAATATTTTTACGCTTGAAGACCCCGTCGAGTATCAGCTTCCCCTGGCCCGGCAGTCACAGGTGAACGTCAAGGCGGGACTGACGTTTTCAACGGGACTGCGGTCTATCCTCAGGCAGGACCCTGATGTGATCTTGGTCGGTGAGATGCGGGACACGGAGACGGCAGAGCTGTCGGTGCGCGCCGCGCTCACCGGACACCTGGTCTTCAGTACCCTGCATACCAACGATGCCATAGCGAGTATTGCCAGAATCATTGATATGGGGATCGAACCTTTCCTGGTCGCCTCAACCATTGATTCTATCATTGCCCAGCGTCTGGTGAGGCTTTTGTGTCTTGAGTGCCGGGAGAGTGTGCCCCGGAATGACGTTCTCTACCGCAAGCTTGCCGTGGACCCCGCTACGGGGTCTTTGTTCCAGCCGAAGGGATGCCCGGCCTGCAATCATGCGGGCTTCAGGGGCAGGTCAGTGATTTACGAGATTTTGAAAGTCACTCCTGAAATCAGGACGATGATAAGCCTGAAGGCGCCGATTGATGACATTCGTCGTCAGGCCGTCAAAGACGGGTTCAGAGGAATGTACGAGGTCGGACTCGACAAGGTCAAGTCCGGGATTACGACACTGGCCGAGGTCAGCAGCGCGGCGAGGATTGCGGTTTAGTGGCGTCGTACACGTACCGGGCGATTGATGATAACTCGAACATCCTGAGCGGCAGGCTCCAGGCAAGGGATGAATCGGAACTGGAGAAAAGACTTGGCGGTCAGGGTCTGACCCTCATCGAATCAACCAGAACCAGTATCCTTGATTTCGGCAAAGGGTCGCCCCTCAGATTCCATGCACAGGAACTGCTCGATTTTACCTATATGCTTTACCTCATCATATCGTCCGGGCTGCCGATAATGGGTGGGCTGAACGATCTCATGAAGAATCAGGCGAGGAAAAAGATCGCCCGGGCCGCAGAGCTTCTCTATGGGAAAATAGAGTCAGGCCTGTCGCTTTCAGAGGCAATGTGGGAGAATCCTCAGGTATTCCCGGACTATTTCGTTCATATGATAAAGGCCGGCGAGGCATCCGGCACGCTGGACAGAAGTCTTCAGTACCTTATGAGTTATATCGAGTGGCAGATCAATTTCCGAAAGTCAGTCCGTTCGGCGCTGGTTTATCCGACGATGGTGCTCGGAGCCATGGCCCTGTTGATAACCGTTATATTCACCTTTGTTTTTCCGAAGCTGATCAGCATCCTGACAGGCTTAAACACCGAACTGCCCCTTCCGACGAGGATTGTCGTTGCGGTCATCGGAATTTTCAATAAATATTTCCTGTTGGCCGCTGCAGGGATTGTGGCCGGCTTTATTCTGCTCAAATTATGGGGTAAGACCTATAACGGCAGGAGGGCGGTTGACCGCTTCATCCTGTCCCTGCCGCTCATCGGCGATCTCTCCAGAAAGATCAATCTCTCCCGGTATTTAAAGACGCTGGCAACACTCTATGCCTCAGGGCTCAGTATCGACAGGACCTTTTCGATTGCTTCAGGAGTAGTCCGGAACGCGGTCATCTCTGATGCGCTCAATCTGGTAACCGACTCCGTGATGACCGGCGAGGGGATAGCCCAGGCCATGGCGAAGACAGGTGTTTTTCCCGCAATAGTAGTTGATATGATAGCCATCGGTGAAAAGACGAGCAGTCTCGATAATACGCTCCAGCGGGCCAGCGATATTTTCGATAAAGAGGTCCCTGAAACGATCAGGAAGGTTTTCAGCTACATCGAGCCGCTGACCATCATCATGCTCGGAGGCCTTGTTCTCCTGGTGCTGCTTTCAATATTTCTGCCGATCTACAAGATTGCCGGCAGCATACGCGGGCGATGAAGCAGAGGGGGTTCAGCCTTATCGAGATTATTGTTGTCATGGCTATCGTGGCCATACTGGCAGGGATTATGGTACCTTTTGCCTATAAGGCGTGGGAAAGTGCTGACATAGATACGACAAAAGAGAGGTTGAGTGCTCTCAAAAAGGCGATGGTGGGAGACAACAAACTTGTACAAAATGGGGTCAGGACTGATTTCGGATTTATCGGCCAGTCAGGTCAACTGCCGGATACCCTTGCTGAGCTGGTGTCGGGTGGATATATCGGCGCGGGTTTCGATCCGTCAAAGGTCATCAAAGATGCCTGGGGTGAAGATATTGTATACACGCCGGTGAAGGATGCTTCCGACAGATGGGCGTCGGCATCACTAAGAAGCAAGGGCGCTGACAGAACAACGGGTACAACAGACGACATTGTGCTGCCGGTTGATATATTCGAAGTGACACCGACTGCAAGCATCAAAGGGAACATAACTATCACGTTTTCTACCCCGCCGCAAAATGTATATAACTATTCGGCAAAGGTGAGAGTTGAATATAAGGGCGCCGCCGGCGCCCATGAATGCAGCTGTATTCCGATCTCCATAGGCGGAAGCCCTGGCAATACACAGGTCATCTATCCAGGTGTCGGCTTCAACTGTACTGCCAGTGAGAAGCTGCCAGCGGGCCCGATGTTGCTTCGTGCCCTTCTCTTTTCTAATGGGACATGCGGTGCCAGTAAGAAAATCGGCGAGGACACATACTACAATCTTAATGATCGGGCCAGTTCCATCATTGCGGATCTTCAGGTCCTGGCAGTTGACCCATGAGGGTTAGTTGTGAGTGATCTCTACCTCGATTTCCGCGGCAAAGCCCTCAGGATCCTGGTTGCAGAGGGGCCTCCGGCCCCCTATACGCGGACGTTCGAGGCCTTTTCGGCTGATGCCGGTGAATTTAAGCGGGTTGTGCAACAGGTATCCGGTGATACAAATATCCAGTTTGATAAGGCCCATCTCATTATTCCTTCTGAAGAGGTGACGGTATCAAAATACAAGATACAGAATATGCCTTTGGACGACGCCGAAAAGGTGATCAGGAGAAAAATTATTTCGGAATTCAGGATCGAAGAGCCGGTTTTTCACCTGACCCCGGTCGATGCCGACAAGAGGCAGCGAACCTATAGGGTAGAGCTGGTCAGACCCGAAGTTGTTCAGAAGTATATCAAACTTCTGTCGGCTGCAAAGTTGAAGATCAGGACCATGACTTCGTCGTTCAATGCCAATATCCGGTTTTTCAGGGGGTCTCGGACCGAAATTCCTGAGACGTCGGGTATTTTTGATATTGACAACGATGCAATCGAGGCGACCATACTGTCGCGTGCCGACGTTATCTATGCGGAGCGGATACCGTTGACGTATCCAGGGGAAGAGAAAGAGCATGCCGGCAGTGCTCCGCCGGAGCGGGCGAAGAAGATGAAGTTATACCGGATCATGGATGCGATTTATAAGGTCCATCTTTCATACCGGGAGCTGTATCCGGACAACGCAATCCAGAAGATATGGATCTGCGGTCTGCGAGGTGGATCAGCAGGTGTTGCTGATGCCCTGCGCGAGGCTGTTGATGCTGAGATTATCAGCGGGGACTCCTCTGTTCCTGTGGGATATGCCTTTGCCGCCCTGGTGGGATTATCGGAAGGCATTACCGACGGTACGGCGGTCAATTTTATCACGAGGAAATCGTTGCGGCAGCTTTCGGACAGGACGATCCGGATTATTATGGCTATTGCTGCGTGCATCGCCATAGTCTGCATGATCTCCGGATATGAATTCTATGAGAATAAATTCAGAAAAGAACGCGAACTGCTCGAAAGGGCAAAAAGGGAGTATGCGGTGCGGCAGAACGCCGGCAGACAGGTGTCACCGTATCAGTCGTATCGGGAGCAGATCAGCGGGCTGGAGCGGACCCAGGTCGTGTATTACGATGTACTGCGATTTATTGCCAACAGGATTCCGGACGGCATGGTGCTGGAGAGGATTTCTTTCAGGCAGGACCAGGAGAAGAAGGGCATGCTTGACTTCGTTTTTCTGGCACCGCATAATCTGAAGACCGGCAGGGAGCACGGCCTGACAAAGCTTGCAGGGATGATCAGCGAGCTTGATGTCTGCAGAAGGCATCAGGAACCAGTTATCAACGTTATTGTCAGAGATAAGCAAAGATTTCTTCGGAGTGAATTCCGTTGCGAGGCATACGCTATTGAAAAAAAGAACTGATATCATTATCTATATCGTTTGTCTGGTACTGGCTGTCATCATCTCTGCCGTCTACTATATGGAAAGAGCGCGTGCAATCCGGGGGCTTCGCTCGGAAACAGAAGCCCTGTCCCGTCAGCAGCCATCCCGGCAGGAGCCCGTTACAGCCCCGGAAAGGCTTGGCCGTATGTTTCCCCGTCAGCCTGAACTCCCCTTGTTTATTGATGGGTTGTATCAGTATGCCCTGAAGTCAGATATCATAAATCTGGATGTGCAGACCCTCCATCCAAGAGAGAAAGGCGCCCGGACGGGTGGCAGCAAGGAAGAGAAGGCAAGTATTTTGCGGTCCTATCCGTTGAGGATAACGATGGAAGGAACATACCGTAATATTGCGGAATATATCAGGCTTATGCAGAATAGTGAAAGGTTTACCCGTGTTCTTGAACTTGAGATTCAGCCAGGCAATGACTTGCACAAGGCAACCATGACGCTTGAGATTTTTTCTGCCGCAGGACCGGATGCTCCGTAACCGATATCTGATCGCGGCACTCTGTATGCTTCTGCTTGGGGTTCTGGGGTGGAACATCAGTTTCTTTGCCGGACGCAGGACAGCCCGGGGTCGCCAGACCGGCGTGATCCCGTCTGAAATATCTTCTGCATCGGATGCGGACAGGCAGGGGCCAGGAGTAGCGGCCAGAAAAGTATTTCCTGTCGGACGGGATGCCGCTGTCTGGCGACGCGATCCGTTTACGTTCAGCCTTCGTGCATCGGCAGAGAAAAAGCCGGTCGTTGTCCCCGGCACCGTCATAGATGATGGGATTGACCTGCAGGGGATCATGACCAGTGGTGGCAAGCGATTTGCCCTTGTGAATGGCCGGGCGGTTGGTGTTGGCGACCGGGTCCGGGATAACAGCGTCATAGCGATCAATCAGTATAGCATTGTGCTGAAGGGGGACCGGGGTACCAGAGAAGTGAGCATAATTCATGAGACGGTTAAGGAGAAATGAGATGAGGATCTCTTTTGCAGGTGCGCTTTGTTTAATGATGATGGGTGTTGTGGCCTGCAGTACGCCACAGACTGCATCGGTGTCCAATACTCTGGCATTGAGGGACTATACCGTACCGCAGCGGCCGGAAGTTCAGGTTGAAACGCCCTTGACCGAGGAGCAGAAATATAAGGATATTGACAGGGAACAGAAGAGATTTTCGCTTGTTGTGAAAGAGGCGGATATCAGGGATGTGCTCTTTCTCCTCTCGAAGGACAGCAGTATTGCCATTGTGGCTGACAAGGATGTAGAAGGGGAGATCACGGTTGACATCAAGAACAAGGGTCTGATGGAGATTCTGTATGCCGTGCTCAAACCGCTCGGCTATACCACCTATATCGAGAACGGGTTGATCCGTGTCGGAAAACCGCAGCTGATATCAAAGACCTTTTATCTCAGCTACATCAAGGACCAGCGGAAGTCAAAGAGCCGGATGAATGCGGCTGTTTCAGGGTCCAGGGCAACTTCCAACACCTCCTCCTCCTCCGAATCATCCGCTTCTTCCGGTGGGGGTGGCGATGTGTTTGTCGAAACGTCTGTTGAGAACAATTTCTGGAAGGATATCAAGACGAGTCTCGATATCATGGTCTTCGGCAAGAAAGAGGATTCCGGGAGAATCGCCGTCGAGAAAAAGCAGGATAGTGGTACGAAACGCACGGTCGTAGATCCGAATGCTTCTGTGTACGGTGACTCCGGCTACAGCAGGCAGGACGACAATACCGGCAAGCGGCTTTTTGTGAATGAGATGGCAGGTATTGTTTATATAACTGATTACCCTGACAATGTCGAGCGGGTCGGCAGATTTCTCGATGACGTGCAGAAGATCATCAAACGGCAGGTCCTGATACAGGCACATATCATCGAGGTTTCATTGAATGACGGTTTCTCTCTGGGGTTGGACTGGAACATAATCGCCGGCATGCCTTTCGGAAAGGGCCAGTTCACTGCGTCGCAGAATCTTGCAAAGTCCCTGCTGCCCCAGGTACCGATCGGGACGTTTCAGGGCGGGTATAAAATAACCCGGTCTGAGCGTCACTTCGATGTACTCGTTGACGCAATGAAGGACCAGGGGAAGGTCAACATCCTGTCCAGTCCGAAAATTTCAACGCTTAATAACCAGCGGGCACTGATCAAGCTGACGACGCAGGAGGTCTCCTGGGTTCAGACGTCAACCACAACCGGGAATCCCCCCGTGATACTGACTTCTTCGACCCCCCGGGTCGATGAGGTGGGCATATTTCTGGACGTGACGCCGAATATCAGTGATGACGGCATGATAACAATGCAGATCCACCCGAGCATCTCCGAGAAGAAAAGCGACTCTGTTTCTCCTGATGGCAAGAGTACGATGCCGGTCATAGATTATCGGGAAGTCGACACCATGGTGGATGTAAAAAGCGGACAGACAATCGTTATCGCCGGTCTTATTGTCGACAAGGTGACCGAGGCAAAACGGGGTATCCCCGGTCTCGCCAGCCTCCCGTTAGTCGGCAACCTGTTTTCCCATGTGAATCAGGACAAGAGAAAAACCGAGCTTGTTATCCTCCTGACACCCTATATCCTGGATGAAAAGTCTATTGACGACCTCCGTGTCGAGCATGAGCGGAGGTTCAGATCGAGCGACCGGCATTTTATGGCACTGCCGAATTAGAGTCTGTCCATAAATTACTTGAATTTTTTGTTGAAAATTACTTTTAATAATTTCCCTCATACACTTATAATATCCTCATGAAAAACAGATTACGCATAGACAAAACACATACCGAGATCGTTTCCCGCTCGACGATACGGCGCGCCCTGAAGTTTTTGAAGACGGCGGATCTCGAACCGCCGTTTCTCCTCATGGACAAGGCAAGGGTAAAGAGCAGGGCGCGTTCGATCGGGAAGAAGATCAGGAATTCGACGGTATTTTACGCGGTCAAGGCCAATGCCGATATCGAGGTTCTCAAACTTATCAACAGAATGGGGCTCGGGTTTGAGATTGCATCAGAAGGAGAGCTGGCGGTCCTTCTTTCTATCGGGGTCGAACCTTCCCGGATAATAACCAGTAATCCGATAAAATCTTTCAGATTTATGCGCATGGCTGCCGAGTGCGGTCTTTCATATTTTTCGTTTGACTCGAAGGATGAGGTCCTGAAAATGCGGGACTATGTGCCGGGTTCAAATGTCTATGTGAGGCTTGTGGTCCCAAACGAAGGCAGCGAATGGCCTCTGAGCAAAAAGTTTGGGGTGGAGCTTGATGAGGCGGAAGAACTTCTGCTGTATGCAAAAAAGAAGGGGCTCAATCCGGTCGGACTTACCTTCCATGTCGGGTCACAGTGCACGAACATTTATAACTGGAATTCGGCTCTGGATAAGGCTAAGATCCTGTGGGACCGGATGGAAAAGGAAGGTATTCACCTGTCTGTATTGAATATCGGTGGGGGATACCCTATTCGCTATACCAGGAGTGTCGTCGATATCCAGTCGATCGACCGCAACATCAGCAGTCTTATTCAGGCTAAATTTCCCAAAAAAACCAGGGTGTTTATCGAACCGGGCAGGGCAGTGGTCGGGGACGCGGGAATTTTTGTTTCGCGGGTTGCGGGTAAGGCCGTGCGGGGTGGTGAGGACTGGATGTATATCGAGGTCGGGGTGTTTAATGGCCTCATGGAGAGCATCGGCGGTATACGCTATCGTTATATCGTCGAAGGGTCGAAGCATACAAAAAAATGGACGCTTGCCGGTCCGAGTTGTGACAGCATGGATGTTATTGACAAGGACGTGTTACTCCCTGAGCCTGATATCGGCAGTCTCATCCTGATACTTTCGAGCGGGGCCTATACCATGTCCTACGCATCCGAATTTAATGGCTTTGCAATCCCGAAAACCATTTTAATCTGACGAGGCCCTGATGATTCGATTTCATGAAAAAGACCCTTATGCGCCGATACAGTACAGCTATGAAGTCTCGAGGATACTCTACAGCGGGAAGAGTAAATTCCAGGAGATTATTGTCATCGAAAACCCTTTTTTCGGCAGGATGATGATACTGGACGGGGTCGTCCAGATCACCGAAAAAGATGAGTTCTTCTACCATGAGATGCTTGCCCATGTTGTCCTGAATGCACATCCTGACCCGAAGACGGTCGTGGTTATCGGCGGCGGCGACGGCGGCACGGTCAGGGAGGTGCTGCGGCATAAGTCGGTCGAGAAGGTTTTTTTCATCGAGATCGATGAAGAGGTGATCAACGTCTCAATAAAATTCTTTCCGTCGGTTGCGTCGGGCATCAGGGACAAACGGGTAGAGATTAAATGCATGGACGGTGCTGAATTTGTGAAGAGCCGGCAGCACGACATCGACCTGGTGATTGTCGATTCAACCGACATCGTCGGTTTTGCCAAGAGTCTTTTTACCAAAAAATTCTTTCGTTCGATCAGGAATTGTCTTACCCCGAACGGAATGTTCGTGACGCTCTCTGAGTCCCTTCACTTCCATAGGGAGATTGTTGTCGGGGTCCAGAAGACGCTGCAGTCTGTCTTTCCGGTTGTGGACCTCTATACAGCACCACTGGCCACGTATGCCGGTAACTGGTGGACTTTCTCTGTGGGTTCACAGGGGCTCAATCCGAGGGAAATCCGGAGGAAAGACCGCATTAAAACGAAGTATTATTCCCCGGATATTCATAAGACCTGCTTTCTTCCTGAAGACATGTATGACAGACTTATGAAGGGAAAGCTTGGATGGTAGAACCCCTTGACAATAAACGGAAAAGTATCAAAAGCTTGACAGGTGAATTTGATTCCTGTTAAATTATTAGCACTCGATGATGGAGAGTGCTAATAATGCTCGATGAGAGAAGCAGACAGGTCTTATTTGCGGTAATAGATTGCTATATACATTCGCCGGGCCCTGTGGGGTCGAGGGTCGTGACGAAACAGTATGCGTTCGGTCTGTCCCCTGCCACTATCCGCAGCATCATGGCTGATCTCGAGGAGATAGGGTATCTGAGGCAACCACATACATCGGCAGGCAGGGTCCCTACCGATACCGGTTACCGCTACTATGTCGACGCCATCACGGCTGAAAAACAGTCTCTGGAGAGCGGATTCGCGTCCGATCTCAACAGGAGACTTGAGATGCTGAGGAAGGATATCAATCTTTTTCTTGACGATGCATCCCGGATGCTCTCGTCGATGTCACACTATATCGGCATCGCGCTGTCGCCGAACACCAGCTCCACAATGTTGAACCGGATTGAGCTCATAAAATACCGTGAGGTCCAGGTCGCCGTTATTCTTTTCAGCGATGAGGGTATTATACGGAACAGGATTGTTCCCATCTCCCCTGACGTGACACAGGCGGACTTGAACCGGATATCCGGATATATCAACGACCGTTTCTCGGGCACGACACTGGATGAGATCAAACGGGTGATCATCGGAGAAATGATGAAGGAGAAGTTGCTTTGTGACAATCTGATCGATGAGGCGATCAGGATATGCAGGGACATTTTTTCGTCTGCACCGGGGAATGTCTATATCTCGGGCTTTTCGGAGATGCTGAGCCTTCCCGACTTCTGCGATATCACGCGGATTAAGGACCTGATGTCTGCAATCGAAGACAAACAGATTATGGTGAATTTCCTGGACAGGATTTCGGACGCCGAGGGCACGCAGATATTCATTGGCTCTGAAAATCCTCTTGATGAGATGAAAAAATTCAGTGTGGTGGCTGCAACCTATAAAGAAGGCAGGAGATCAATCGGGACTATCGGTATCATCGGTCCGACGAGGATGAATTACCAACACGCAATCTCGATAGTCGACATGACGGCCAAATATATTACCGCGATGTTGTCCTATAGATAGGAGGTTAGAAAAACGGTGGAAGACAATAAGAATGATTTTGAGATAGATGAGAACGGGAATATGGAAGAGGCGCTGAAAGAGATGAAGGAAAGCCTGGAACAGCAGCGCGGGCTGCGCGAGGGCTCCGCAGATACGGATGTCAAAGACATGAATGACAAATATCTGAGACTGTACGCTGATTTTGAAAACTACCGGAAGAGGGTCAACAAGGACAAGGAGGACCTCGTCCGCTACAGTAATGAGTCGCTTATTTATGAACTGCTGCCAATACTGGACAGTCTTGATCTGGCTCTCAGGCACGCTTCAGGCGAGTCACAGAGCGGGTTGGTACAAGGGGTTGAAATGACCCTTAAGGAGCTGCTCAGGACGCTTGAGAAGTTCGGGTTGACCCGCATTAATGCAGCCGGGATGGTATTCGACCCTGCGCGTCACCATGCAATGATACAGGTGGAACGCGACGACATGGACGAGAAAATGGTCGCAGAGGAGATGAGGCCGGGATATATATACAGGGACAAGGTGCTCAGGCCTTCGCTCGTTTCGGTTTCTGTCAGGCCGCAGAAGTCAGCCGCCCCCCCGAATACGGCAGACAATGCCGCAGCCGGTTCTGCGGGTGGCCGCGACGAGCATGAAATTAAAATAAACAGAACAACCGAGGAGGAATGATATGGGAAAGGCAATAGGAATTGATCTTGGGACAACGAACTCATGTGTTGCCGTTGTGCAGGGTGGTGAGGCAGTAGTTATCCCTAACCAGGAGGGCAGCAGGACAACGCCTTCGGTCGTGGCGATCACTGAAAAAGGAGAACGGCTGGTCGGGCAGATCGCCAAGAGGCAGTCGATCACAAACCCTGAGAATACGATTTTTTCGATAAAGAGGCTGATGGGGAGGAAGTACAGCTCTGATGAGGTGAGCCACGCGAAAAAGAGGCTGCCGTATCAGATCGTCAGCGCCTCGAACGGCGATGCACATGTCGAGATTCTCGGAAAGAATTATTCTCCACCTGAGATCTCGGCTATGATACTGCAGAAACTCAAACAGTCGGCTGAAGACTATCTGGGAGAGAAAGTCACCGAGGCCGTCATTACGGTCCCTGCCTATTTTGATGATAGCCAGCGCCAGGCGACAAAGGATGCCGGCAGGATTGCAGGACTGAACGTCCTGAGGATCATTAATGAGCCGACCGCCGCTGCGCTTGCCTATGGCATGGACAAGAAGAAAGAGGAAAAAGTGGCTGTCTACGACCTGGGCGGCGGAACCTTCGATGTGTCGATCCTTGAGATCGGCGAAGGTGTCATTGAGGTCAAATCAACGAACGGCGACACGTATCTTGGTGGCGATGATTTCGACCTGCGGATCATCGACTGGCTGGTTGAGGAATTTCTGAAGGACCAGGGGATCGATCTTAAAAAGGACAAGATGGCGCTGCAGCGGCTCAAAGAGGCTGCGGAGCGGGCGAAGATCGAGTTGTCGACGGCGACCGACACCGAAATCAACCTGCCGTTTATCACTGCTGATGCGACAGGGCCAAAGCACCTCCTGCTGAAGATCAGCCGCTCAAAATTCGAGCAGCTTGTCGGCGATCTGGTGGATAATACAACAGGTCCCTGCAAGAATGCCCTGAAAGACTCTGGTCTGTCAGGCTCGGATATCGACGAGGTTCTGCTTGTCGGTGGCCAGACGAGGACCCCGAAGGTGCAGCAGGTTGTGCAGAGTTTTTTCGGCAAGGAGCCCAACCGTACCGTAAACCCTGATGAAGTGGTTGCGGTCGGCGCAGCGATACAGGCCGCAGTTCTCAAGGGTGATGTGAAGGAGGTCCTGCTGCTCGACGTTACCCCTCTGTCACTCGGCATCGAGACACTCGGCGGTATTTTCACCAAGATTATAGACCGTAACACCACGATTCCGACCAAAAAGAGCCAGGTCTTTTCGACGGCAACGGACAACCAGCCTGCAGTGACGATCAAGATCTGCCAGGGGGAACGCGAGATGGCGTCGGACAACAAGCTGCTCGGCAACTTCGAACTGATTGGCATTCCGCCTGCACCCCGCGGCATCCCGCAGATTGAGGTGACGTTTGATATCGATGCCAACGGAATTCTTCACGTATCGGCCAAGGACCTCGGGACGAACAAAGAGCAGTCAATCAGGATCACCGCCTCCAGCGGTCTTAATGAGGATGAGATCAAGAATATGGTGCGCGATGCTGAATCACACGGTGACGAAGACAAGAGGAAGAAGCAGCTCGCAGAGGCCAGAAATACCGCTGATACTCTGGTCTACAGCGTCGAGAAATCATTGAGTGATTTTGCGGACAAGCTCAGTCCTGACGAGAAGCGTGATATCGAGGATGCCCTTGCACAGTGCAAGAAGGTCAAGGATTCGAGCTCTGACGCTGATGAGATCAAGAAGACGACCGACCGGTTGACGACGGTATCGCATAAACTGGCAGAACATCTCTATAAGTCAGCCGGAGCGCAACAGCCGGGAGCGGAGGCGGGACCGGGTACCGGAGGCGCATCGGCAAAGCCTGCAGAGGAAGAGGTGGTTGAGGCTGAATTCGAAGATGTTGACAAGGACAAGAAATAAGCATTGTGAAAGATTATTACGAACTGCTTGGAGTTTCGCGCGACGCCTCTGATATCGAAATAAAGAAGGCTTTCAGACAGTTGGCGATGAAGCATCATCCCGACAGGAACCAGGGAGACAAGGCCTCGGAGGAAAAGTTCAAAGAGATCAACGAGGCCTATACCTGCCTGAGTGATCGGGTAAAGAGGGCTCATTACGATCGCTATGGCACTGCCGACGGCGCGGGCGCGGGTGGTCCATTCGGTGCCGGCGCCGGGGCAGGGTTCGGAGATATCTTTGAGGATATTTTCGGCGATTTTTTCGGGGGGTTCGGCGGATCTCGTGCACGACGCCCTGCCAGGGGCAATGACCTGCGTTATGACCTGTCTGTCAACCTGGTCGAGGCAGTTTTCGGAACAGACAAGACGATTGAGTTCCCCCGGTGGGACGACTGTGAAGAATGCAGGGGAACAGGGTCTGAACCAGGCAGGGAGCCGGAGGTCTGTACCTCCTGCAACGGGACCGGACAGATGCGCTTTCAACAGGGCTTTTTCAGCGTTGCAAAGACCTGCAGCAGATGTTCCGGTGAAGGCAGGGTGGTCACAAATCCCTGCAAGCGCTGCCACGGCAGAGGGAAGACAAAAAGTCAGAAGAGCATTACCGTAAAATTTCCGGCTGGGGTTGATACCGGGTCGCGCCTTAAGATCAACAGTGAGGGGGAACCCGGGATGAACGGCGGGCCTCGGGGGGATCTCTACATCGTCCTGCACGTCGAGGAGCATCCATTTTTCAAGCGGGACGGCACCGAGATTATCTGCGAGATGCCGGTCACGTTCCCCCAGGCTGCGTTGGGCTCGGAGGTTGAGGTGCCGACCCTTGATGGCACGGCCAAACTCAAGATACCATCGGGGACACCATCCGGCAAGATCTTCTATCTCAAAGGGAAGGGAGCTCCCCGGATAGGTTCAAGCGCTCGCGGCAACCAGGTAGTCAGGATATTTATCGATGTCCCAAGAAAGCTGACTGTGCGGCAGAAGGAAATACTTGAGGAATTTGCCGCTATTGGTGGAGAAGAAGTAGCAAAGGGGTTCAAGGATAAACTGAAGGACCTGTTTCATAGTGTAGAAAATTAATATTTCATGCCGCGCATCATACTATCAGACCCTCAGATAAAGCAGAATCTAATTACGATCAGGGACGAAAAGGCGGCCTATATCGCTGTCGTCATGAGATGCCTTCCGGGTGATCTGCTTGACATAAGAGACGGGAATGGAAATTCTTACAGGGCCAGGATACTGAGTTCTGACAGAAAAAAGGTTGATGCCGAGATCCTCGAAAAAGGGTCCTGCAATACTGAATCCTTTCTGAATATAAGACTCTTTCAGGGATTGTTGAAGGGTGAAAAGATGGACCTGGTTATTCAGAAGACAGTGGAACTGGGCGTGAAAGAGATAATCCCGGTCATTACTGAAAGGAGCCAGGTCAGAGAAACGAGAAAGCTCCTGCGCTGGCAGAAGATAGCAGAGGAAGCATCAAGACAGTCAGGGAGGTCAGTCATACCCGTCATACACGGCGCCACAGCCTTCGACAGAATATTCACCGCTGTCCCGGCCCATCAGAGAAAGGGTATCGTTTTCTGGGAAATAGGGGGGGAGCAGCTTCATCGTGTTTTTGAGACAATGAAAGACAGCATTGATATAGATATTCTCACAGGACCTGAAGGAGGGTTAAGTGAGAATGAGGTGCATAGTTCGGTCAATAACGGTTTTGTTGCCGCGACTCTCGGCAAGAGGATATTAAGGGCAGAGACTGCCGCTATCTCTGCTGTTTCTCTTGTCCAGTATGCCCTTGGGGACCTGGGAACATTAACCGCCCGGTCAAGCCTATAATATTGTGTATAATTAGAGATATATAATGATACTCGAAATTATTTTCATCTTTTTTTTGCTGGTGCTGACCGGGTTTTTTGCTGCATCAGAGATTGCCGTTGTCACATCAAAAAAAGCGTTTATAAAACAGTCGGCAGACAAGGGGAGTCAGCGCGCCGGTAAGCTTCTGAAACTCAAGGCGGAACCTGACAGGTTTCTGGCGACGGTCCAGGTTGGTGTGACATTTTTGAGTGCGCTGACCTCTGCAATCGGCGGCGCAGCGTCCGTCAAGACGCTGGAACCCATAATTGCAGATATTCCTGTTCCGTTTATATCAAAGTGGGCTTCGCCGGTATCCTTAGGCATTGTCGTCCTTATAATCTCATATTTTACTCTCATAATAGGCGAGCTTGTGCCGAAGGCCATTGCACTCAGAAACCCTGAAAAGGTGGGACTTTTTGTTTCTGGTCCTATCACCTTCATCTCCAAAGTCGCCTCGCTTTTTGTAACGCTCCTGACGGCAAGTACTAACTTAGTCCTGAGGCCCTTTGGGGCCAAGACATTTTCCGAGCGTTCTTTCATCAGCGAGGAAGAGATCAAACTCCTTATAGAGGAGGGGAAAGAGAAGGGTATTTTTGAACCCACCGAGCATGAATTGATCCATAGTGTATTTAAGTTTACAGATATATCTGTCAAAGGTGTTATGGTCCCGGTTACATCCATGGTTGCATTTAACGTAAAGGAATCTCCGGATGTTATCGTTAAAACAATTTCTGAAGAAAATTTTTCACGATATCCCGTATTTGACCGGGACAGGTCGGATGTTAAGGGTATCCTGTACAACAAAGATGTCTTTAATGAGCTGGCCCATAAGCGTGAGATTATAATTCAGCGGCTCCTGCATCCGGCCATTTTTGTACCGGAAACGATGAAGATAAGCGCCCTCCTGAGAGAGATGCAGAAGACGAGACAGCATATGGCTATTGTCATAGACGAATACGGCGCAGTAGCAGGCCTTGTCACCATAGAAGATCTTATTGAAGAGATTGTCGGGGAGATACGGGACGAGTATGATACCGAGACCCCGGTGCAGGCTCTTCGCGACGGTGCGCTGCTTGTCGATGCCTCATTGGCCATCAGGGACCTCAACGAAGACCATAACTTCGAGATCCCTGAGTCGAATGAGTACGATACGCTTGGCGGATTTCTGATCTCTCATCTCCAGCGTCTTCCCTCTGTCGGGGATGTCTTTTCCACCGAGACCCATAAGTTCATGATCGTTACGATGAAAGGCCGGAGGGTGCTGAAGATCAAGGTCGAGCCCGTGCCTGAACCTGAAGAACAAATGGAACCAGTGCAGTAGACCCTTCTGAGTAAGCAGGCCGTAAGGTTTTTTTAGTTCGTCATTCCCGAAGGCCTTTATCGGGAATCCAATGTTTTCAGCATGCCATGGATCCCCGGGTCAAGCCCGAGGATGACAACTTCTTACTTTGGACTGACACTATTTGAAGCTTTCTTTTTCCGACGGAAATACCCCTGTTTCGACTTCATTTTTATATTGCCTGACCGCCTTAATCGCCTCTGCCTTCAGATTGGCATAACGCTTTACAAATTTGGGGACGAACCGGTCGAAGATGCCAAGGACGTCATGCAGCACGAGCACCTGCCCGTCACAGTGCGGGCCGGCTCCGATGCCGATGGTCGGCACGGTAAGTTCAGCTGTGATCTTTTCAGCAACATCCAGGGGCACTGCTTCAATCAGCACGGCAAAGGCCCCGGCGTCCTCAGCGATGTGAGCCTCTTCAAGCAGCTTTCTTGCCGCCTCACTGGTCTTGCCCTGGACCTTATAGCCGCCCATCCGGTGTATAGACTGAGGCGTGAGGCCTATATGCGCCATGACAGGGATGTCGGACCTGGTCATCGCCCTGATCTGGTCTGCGACCTCTGCACCCCCTTCAAGTTTTATCGCAGAAGCCCCTGCGTCCTTCAGGAACCGTCCGGCATTCCTGACTGCGTCATCGATACCGGTGTGATACGACATGAATGGCATATCCCCGATGACCATCGCATTTTTGACCGCCCGCGTAACGAGGCGCGTATGGTAGATCATTTCATCCATGGTCACCGGCAACGTATTTTCAAGCCCCTGGACCACCATGCCGAGCGAATCTCCGACGAGTATGCAATCAATTTCTGCTTCGTCGACAAGCTGGGCAAACGGGAAATCATAGGCAGTGAGCATGGTGATTTTTATTCCCTGCTCTTTCTTCTTCAAAATATCCTGTATGGTTATCTTCGGCATATCTCTCCTCCGTACTATGTTATACTTTTGACAGACTATTATGGGTGAAACAAATCTATACCAGCCGCTGACAACGACCGATAAGGTGACCGTAGTCCTTTACCGGACCGGGATCGTGATTTCGTCCGTCATCATCGGGCTTCTGGGATTCCTTGCCTTTCAGAACCTGTACGCTTCGGAACAGACCCTCCCGGTCCTCCAGAGTAATTTTACCCTGACCGTCCTGCTCTTCTGCCTGTATTTCAGCATCGGACTGTCTGTTTTTTTTATCCATCTCTATGTTGGAAAATTATACCGTTTTCTGAAGCGGATTTACTATCTCGCAGCGGTCTGCCTTGTTGCGCTGGTCATCCTGGGTGGCGGAAACCCAGTTCTTCCGCTCTTTTCCAGTCCGGCCTACAGTGCTCTCCTCCTGGTTCCTGTTGCGTTCTGCCTTGGCTTTGTAACGGCAAAGGAGGCGTTTTGTTTCAGGTTGTTCGAGGGATATCTCCTGTTCGGACTGATGCCGGCCTATGTATTCTTTTACGGCGTCGGCGCATTGTCACAGAAGACTGCCCTGACCGGACTGGTCGTCATCGCTGTCATGCTGATATTCTTTACCTTCCGCAAGGTCTTCATGCCTCTTCATTACGATATCGGCGATAAATCAGCATATACACCGTAAGAAACCAGCTTCCGTTGCAATCAGCAAGACCCGCGTGGTACAATTTTTGAAAACCCAGGAGAGCTCCATGCCCGACAAGATCAAGACCGGATTGACATTCGACGATGTATTGTTAATTCCCTCCAAGTCAGAAGTGCTTCCGCGTGAAGTTGTCGTCAGCACCCACCTGACCAAGAAGATAAAGATCAATATCCCTATACTCAGTTCAGCCATGGATACGGTTACCGAGGCAGGCATGGCTATCGCCGTGGCGCGCGAAGGCGGTATCGGCATAGTTCACCGGGCTATGTCTCCCGAACGGCAGGCGCTTGAGATCGACAAGGTGAAGAAGTCGGAGAGCGGTATGATTATCGACCCGATCACGGTTGGTCCTGACGCCCCTCTCTCCGAGGCCATGACGCTGATGGAGCGGTACAAGATCTCCGGAGTGCCGGTTACGGTCAACGGCATCCTGATCGGCATCCTGACGAACAGGGACCTGAGGTTCGAGAAACATATGAACAAGAAGGTCTCCGAGGTTATGACCAAGGAGCGTCTTGTCACGGCCTCCATGGGGACCAAGATGGAAGAGGCGAAGGAGCTTCTGAACAAATACAAGATCGAGAAGCTTCCGATCGTTGATAAGGATTTCAGGCTCAAGGGACTGATCACCATCAAGGATATTGAAAAACGGAGGAAGTACCCTGATTCATGCAAAGACAAACTTGGAAGACTGATGGTCGGAGCTGCAATCGGTACGGGCGAAGATACGATGGTGAGGACTGAACTGCTGGTCAATGCCGGGGTCGATGTTATTGTCATTGATACGGCACACGGTCATTCGAAGGCAGTCCTTGAGACACTGAAAAAGATCAAGAAAAGATTTAATGTAGAGGTGGTCGCCGGCAATGTTGCAACGGCGGAAGGCACTCTCGACCTGATTAAGGCCGGTGCAGATGCGGTGAAGATCGGCATAGGGCCGGGCTCGATATGTACGACCAGGATTGTGGCGGGAGCCGGCGTCCCCCAGCTCACAGCAATCAAGGATTGTTATGCCGTGGCGCAGCGCCATGGCATTCCGCTTATTGCGGATGGCGGCATCAAGTATTCAGGCGATATAACCAAGGCCCTGGCCGCAGGTGCGCATTGCGTTATGATCGGCAGCCTTTTTGCCGGGACGATAGAGTCTCCGGGTGAGACGGTCCTCTACCAGGGCAGGAGTTATAAAGTATACCGGGGCATGGGCTCTATCGGTGCGATGGAGCAGGGCGCCAAAGACCGTTATCAGCAGGAAGGCGTTGAGGCGCAGAAGCTCGTTCCTGAAGGTGTCGAGGGCAGGGTGCCGATCAGAGGGTCTCTCTCTCAGAGCATCAATCAGCTTGTGGGAGGGCTTCGCTCGGGCATGGGATATTGCGGCGCCAAGAACCTTCCTGAACTCAGGAAGAAGGCGAAGTTTCTGCAGATAACCGGTGCCGGACTGCGTGAGAGCCATGTACACGACGTCATCATCACCAAGGAAGCGCCGAACTACCGGCCCGAGTGGTAGTCGGACGCCGCACCCCGAGAGGAGAAATATCATAGCTTATGCTTGAAGATAAAATTCTTGTTCTTGATTTCGGTTCGCAGTATACACAGTTGATTGCCCGCAGGATCAGAGAGGGCAAGGTCTATTCAGAGATATTTCCCTACAATGTATCTATCGATAAGATAAGGGCCTTTAATCCGAAAGGGATAGTACTCTCCGGAGGCCCGTCGAGCGTTTATGACGAAGGCGCGCCGGTGCCTGATCTGGAGGTCTTTAATCTCGGTATTCCTGTCCTTGGCATCTGCTATGGCATGCAGCTCATGGCGCGTCATCTCGGTGGGGAGGTTTCGCGGTCTGCCAAGAGGGAATACGGCAGTGCTGAACTGTCCATTGATGATGATACGGATTTTCTCTGGGGTATATCTCAGCAGACGAGGGTCTGGATGAGCCATGGTGACCGGATCGACAAGATGCCCGAGGGATTTTCTGTTATTGCCCATACAGATAATTCTCCGGTTGCTGCCATGGCCAACCGAAATAAGAGATTTTATGCCCTGCAGTTCCACCCCGAGGTTGTCCATACGGACGAAGGGACGCGCCTGTTGAATAATTTTGTCAATAACGTCTGCGGTTGCCAGGCTACGTGGGAGATGGCCTCTTTTATTGAATGGGCTATGGCAGAGACCAGAAAGCAGGTGGTAGACAAGAAGGTCATCTGCGCCCTCAGCGGTGGAGTTGACTCGTCCGTCGTGGCACTGCTTATACACCGGGCCATTGGCGAACAGCTCACCTGCATATTTGTTGATAACGGACTGCTCAGAAAAGGTGAGGCCGAAAAGGTCAGGAAGACCTTTGAGGGCCACTTCCATATGAAGCTGATCTACGTTGATGCGCGCAGGCGCTTTCTTGAAAAGCTGGAAGGGGTCACCGACCCGGAGAAGAAACGCAAGATTATCGGGAATGAGTTCATTGCAGTTTTTGAGGACGAGGCAAAAAAGATCAAAGACGCAGACTTCCTGGCACAGGGGACACTGTATCCGGACGTGATCGAAAGCGTTTCGTTCAAGGGACCTTCAGCGGTCATTAAGAGCCATCACAATGTCGGGGGTCTGCCTGAGGTGATGAAGCTGAAGCTGGTTGAGCCGTTGCGTGAACTCTTCAAGGACGAGGTAAGGGTAATGGGTGAGGAACTGGGGCTCCCTGAGGAGATCTGCTGGAGACATCCCTTCCCCGGGCCCGGGCTTGCGATCAGGTGCATTGGCGAGATAACAGAAGAGAGGCTTGAGATCCTGCGGGAGTCTGATGCTATCGTACTTGAGGAGATAAAGACCGCCGGACTCTACAGGACGATCTGGCAGGCCTTTGCGGTAATACTCCCTATCAGGAGCGTCGGCGTCATGGGCGATGAACGGACGTACGACAGCGTTGTGGGAGTGCGCGCGGTTACAAGCGTCGACGGCATGACTGCTGACTGGGCCCCGATACCTCACGACGTGCTCGGCCGGATATCGAACAGAATCATCAACGAAGTAAAGGGCGTCAACCGGGTCGTCTATGACATCACCTCAAAACCCCCCGGTACGATAGAGTGGGAATAGCTATCTGACAGCGGCCCTGGATGGAGGGCCTGATTTTATGGAAATAAAGGAATACCTCGGACAAAAAAAAGTCCTTATTGACACCTTCCTTGATAATTACTTTGAGGAAAAACCAAGGCCGGCTGTTCTCTCCGAGGCGGTGACCTATTCCCTTCAGGCCGGTGGAAAGCGGATCCGGCCGATACTCTGTCTTGCTGCGTATGAGGCCTGCGGCTGTAATTCAGCCGATATTATTTCCTTTTCGGCGGCTCTTGAGATGATTCATACCTACTCCCTGATCCATGATGACCTGCCGTCAATGGACAATGATGACCTGAGGCGGGGAAAGCCGACAAGCCATAAGGTCTATGGGGAGGCTATAGCTATCCTTGCCGGTGATGCCCTGCTGACTGAGGCGTTCAGCATTTTTGCTGGGCCATCATCCTGCATTAAAGCCGAGGCACAGTTGGCCGTGGTGAGAGAGTTGGCGGCTGCTTCCGGTATGAAAGGCATGGTTGCCGGGCAGGTTCAGGATATGCTGTCAGAAAACGCGGAGCCTGATGAAGAAACACTCCGGTTCATTCACCGGCATAAGACCGCAGCGCTCCTTTCTGCTTCTGTCAGGATCGGCGCTATGCTGGCGGGTGCTCAGGCCGGTATCTTTGAGGCCATATCAGTGTACGGCGATAACGTCGGCCTTGCCTTTCAGGTGGTTGATGATATCCTCGATATTGTCGGGGAGACGGAGGTCATCGGCAAGCCGAAGGGTTCTGATGAAAAAAAGAAGAAACTGACCTATCCCCGCCTCTACGGTATTGAAAAATCACGTGCTATAGCTGAGGGACTCGTTGCTGCGGCGGTTGATAGTCTCAGGGGGTTTGGTCGCGAGGCTGATCCGCTCAGGGGGATCGCGTCGTATCTATTGAGCCGGACCCAGTGAGATCTGCTGTGGTAGGCTCAGGATGAAGAAGGAAAGACTGGATAGGGTGCTTGTCGATTCGGGCCTTGTAAAGAGCCGGGAGCGGGCAAAGGCCCTGATTATGGCGGGCAAGGTCAGTGTATCCGGCATGCCGATGCTCAAGGCGGGTTCCCTGATCGATCCCGGTTCGCCAATTATCCTGAAGGATGACGATATCCCTTTTGTGGGAAGGGGAGGGCTCAAGCTCGAGGCGGCGATCGGACATTTTTCGGTTCATCTTGACGGCAAAGTAGTCATGGATGTTGGCTGTTCGACCGGAGGGTTTACTGACTGCGCCCTTAAAAAAAATGCCCGAAAAGTGTATGCTATAGATGTCGGCTACGGCCAGTTTGACTGGGGCCTCAGGAACGATCCCCGGGTCGTCCTGCTCGAAAAGACGAATATCCGGTATATCGATCAGGAACAGATCCGCGATCGAATTGATTGTGCGGTTATCGATGTATCGTTCATATCCCTGCTGAAGGTGCTTCCGGCTGTGCGTGATCTTCTGGCTCTGGATGGCACCGTGCTTGCGCTCATCAAGCCTCAGTTCGAGGTCGGCAGGTTTCAGGTCGGCAAGGGCGGGATTGTGAAAGACGAGTCACGCAGACTTGCTGCCGTTGACTGCGTCAGACAAGGGGCTGAAGCGCTTGGGTTCAGGACGATGGGTCTGTTTCAATCTCCCGTCACAGGACAAAAAGGCAATATCGAATATTTCATCTATTTGGAGAGAGGATAAATGGAAGAAGACCAGCAGATGCTCCTGGGACTTGACTATGCCCTTGCCTCACCGGAGGTGCTTGAGATCCTTATCGAAGATATCGAAGACCCCGCAGCTTTTGATGAGATCGCCAGGGCAAACACGCACAGACCGGAGATTCTATCGATGCTCCTGCATCATCCTGGCACCCCTGAGGAGGTTAGATCGTTTATCACCGGTATCCTGCAGGTTCCGGTCCCGGTTGTCAGTGCGGACAGGGGCGAGGTGACGCACGAGATGCGGCGTGAGAGTCTTACCTCAAAAATCCAGCGGCTGACGGTTTCAGCCCGGATTCAGCTTGCACTTAAAGGCGGCAGGGAGATCCGCGGCATCCTTGCAAAGGACTCGAACAAAGAGGTGATGTTCAGCGTGCTTGACAACGCAAAGATCACGAACCCTGAAATTGAACTGATCGTGAAATCACGTTCTGCACTGGAAGAGGCCCTGCGCCGGATTTCGAGGAACAGGGAATGGATGAGAAGCTATACGATTGTTCAGGGCCTGGTTACAAATCCCAAGACACCACCGGGCATTGCCGTGACCCATGTAAGTGACCTCAAGACCAAGGACCTTCTCATTCTTGAGAAGAACAGGAATGTATCCGAGGCGGTCAGACTCGCTGCAAGAAGGTTGATGATGGCAAGAAAACCGAAATAACTGCTCTGGAGCCAGGGTGACGTCAGTCTATACCTTGAATTTACGAAGTTCCCCGATGAGGTTCACCGCCTCTTCCTTGAGAGAACTTATGACTGAATTCATTTCATTTGACGACTGAATCAGGTTGCCGGTCGTATTCAGGATCTTTTCCATAGCGCCGACTATCTCGATACTTTTTTCCTTCTGTTGGCCGGTCGCACCGGCTATCTTTGAGGCCTTGTCGGTGACGTTTTCGATGACAAGGGCTATCTGTCTGCTGCCGACCCTCTGCTCGTTCGTGGCTGTCTTGACCTGGCTCGAAAGCTCCTTGACTCGTTCGGTTGCCTCGATGATGAATCTGCTTCCTTTTGATTGCTCCTGAATTGCACGTGAAATGTTGTCTGTCTGCTCAACCATGTTGCCAACTGCACTGGTGATCTGTTTTATGACGATGGATTCCTCGGCCGTCGCCCTCTGTATCGCCCGGGCCATCTCGGTTGACTCCCTGGAACTTGCCGAGATATCCTGTAGCGCCACGTTGACGTCCCTGACCAGGAGCAGTCCGTGTTCGACAGTGTGGATCCCGTCCGAGGCCATCCGGATACTGGATTTCGTTACGTCCTGGACAGATCCGATCAGGGTGGCTATCTCGTTCGTGGATACTGAAGCCCGCTCAGCCAGGTTCTTTATTTCATCGGCGACAATAGTGAACCCCTTGCCATGTTCTCCTGCCTTGGACGCGAGGATAGCCGCATTCAGGGCAAGCAGGTTTGTCTGATCTGCAACGTCGTCGATCACGTTTAGTATTTTCCCGATATCGTTAGTACGCATGCCGAGCATATTGATGACATCCGACAGGGCAACAACGCTTTTCTTGATATTCTCCATACCCTGTATCGCGGCATTGGCTGCCTGCATGCCCTTGTCAGAGGCCTTGACCATGACCGTCTCTGCAAGGCCGACCGAGTCAATTGCGCGGCGTTCAATATCTTTTGTGGTAGCATTGACCTCGTCTATGGAGGAGGCAATAGCATCGGAAGAAGATGACAGGGTATCGATGCTTTCTGCAATCTGCTTAATCGTTGAAATCATCTCCTCGATGGACGAAGCGGTATCGTGGGCCGTCTCGCTGAAAATATTCGAATTCTCTGCGACCTTTTCTATCGATGCGGTCATCTGCATAATCGATGACGAGGTATCATTGGCAAGCTCTGAAAGACTCTCGGCACTTGTTGCTACCTCGGTGATCGAACCATCCATCCCCTCGATCGTCAGGGCAGTGTCTTCAAGTGCTTTTTTCTGGACGTCGACGGCGGTGATTATACTATGCGACAGACCGGCGATGTCGGAAGTCACGCTGGAGACGCTGTTCGTAACACCTCCGACCTTGGAAAGCATGTCGGTGAGGTTCATGGACATGCTGTTGATGGCCCTGCCCAGCGACGCCAGTTCGTCCTTTCCCTTCACCTGGATTACATAGGTCAGATCTCCGGATGCCATCCGGTCTGCAGCCTTCTCCATCGTGAGGATTGGCCGGGTGATGAATTTCCTGATCGATACGTGCACAAGGAGCAGGGAGAGCAGAAAACAGAAGGACGAGATGCCGAAGGCCCACAGAAGAAGTTCATATATCTGCGTCTTGATCGCCTTAAGGTAAACCCCCACGCGAAGGGCCCCGACCACCTTGTTTTCCGAACTTAAGAGGGGAAACGACAAATCGTAAAAAGCATCCAGAGTCTGTATGAGCTGCTTGTCCGCTGTGGCGCTGCTTTTGGCGACCGTGTCCCTCAGTTCTTTTCCCACCATGCCCGGGTCGTTATGATGCAATACTTTCCCTGTAGTATCCATGATCATCGCGTAGCCTATTGCCTGGTCCCCTGCGACAAGATCCTTCAGTTTATCGCTGACACCCTCGAGTGATTCCACCGGTATCCCAAGCGACAGGACTTTGGCAAGTTCTCTCTGCATACCTTCTCCGATGGCTCTGGTCTTGGAAAGGATGGCCGACTCATATTTGTCGGATGCAATGTAGGTGAGGACCGCGGTGTTGATGGCAAGAATGATGAACAATATCCCTGCAACGATGGCAAGCGACTTCTGCTGCAGATTCATGTTATTGGTCATTTAATTACTCTTGTGGCTGCTGTCAGCAGGTCGAAGGGTATCTTAATGCCCAGTTCATTTGCTTCTTTCAGGTTGATGATCATGTCGATTTTCTTCGGCAACTGGACAGGGATTGAGGCAGTCTTCGCCCCCCTGACGATCTTCGCCACGATCTTTGCTGCCTCGCGACCCTGTTCCTGAGGATTCGCCGATATGGTGAGGATGACGCCGCTGGTTTCACCGCCGCCGATCGTTGTTGCCGTGGGCAGCTTTGATTTCCGCGCCATGACAAGGATGTTGTTGACACAGTGCTGAGCAGCGCACCCGGTTGTCAGAAACAGGGCGTCGACATTGGCAATCTTTGCCGTATCGTCAGATCTCCTGATGTTGAATTTTGCCATCTTGAAATTCAGGCTGCTCTCGAGCTGCTTTACCTCATTTGCCTGAATCACCGTATCTTTCTCTGATTCGCTGTATACAACCCCGAGGTTTGAAAAATTCGATATGCTCTTGAAGTTCTTCAGCAGACTGGCTACCGGGACCTTGGAGCTGACCCCTGTCCCGTTTTTACCGGTAACGCCGATGCCCTGGGGGTCATAAACTCCGGCAAAAACAACAGGGATCTCAGAGGTCTCGTTCAAAACAGAAAGTGTGGCCGGGGCACCATAGGATACGATAATATCGGAGCCGACAGCCACGAGTTTTCTCGCAGCGTTTGTCCATGACATCGGCTCCGGGTTCGGACTCTGCTGAATAATCTCGACCGCACCGTGGCCGACACCTTCAGCTGCAAGGCCCTCGGTGAATGCCTTATGGATTTCCCTATAATAGGGGATGTTGCCGGTCATAATCACGCCGATCGTCTTCTCAGCCGCGAATGCAGGCGATGTGACAAGCGTCAGAAGGCAAGCGGTGATAAACGCGAAGAAGATATATATCTGTCTGGGTATCATTCAGAATCCTTTTACCATTTCTTTGAAAGTGTCAGCATCACGATATGCGCCTTACCGTTTGTGACATCGTCAAACGGATTATCGAGGACGTCTTTTACTTCACTGTACTTATATTTTGCACCAATGGAAAAGCCCTTCTTGAGCCGGTAATCTCCTCCTGCAGATATAACTGTTTCCCTGATCTTAAGGTCGGAAAATGAAGCCACTGAGACAGGCTGAAGAAGCACGGAACTCGTAGGATAAAAGGCCCCGCTGCTGATCGTGTGACTGACGCCTCCGGTTACGGTTAGGTTGGAAGAGGGCTTGTATGAAGCGTCTACTGCATAGCAGTGCGCCTTGTTCCTGTATGGAACGTGCGGATCAATAAACGGCACTCCGGTTGCATCGTGGTATTCAATATCCTGCTGTATCTTGTTCTGCATATAGAAGTAACTGCCGGTGACAGACAGGTTATTGAGGACCCCTACGGTCAGGACTCCAAGGATCCTGTCCCGCGACGCATCCCGTTGGTTGCCCCTGGTAATTGTGCCGTCCGATTCAAGGAATTGAAGGTCTCTGCGTTTTTCTTTAGCCAAGCTGTAGTCTACGTATGTGCTGACGAACGGCAGGGGACTCCATGACAGGGAGATTCTGCCCTCATCGGACCGGTCCGGATAGACATTATAGGCGGGGTCATCATTCTGTTGATGTATATATTTTGCCGAGAGCTGAACACCCCTGAAAAGGCGGATATCAGAACTCAATGTTGCCGTATGTTTTTGCGTTGACTCGGCAATATTGATTGTATCCGCATTATGTCTTCTTATGTCCTCATAGTTGTACTCTGCCTTGAGCGAGACGCCGGTAATGGGTCTGTATCTCACAATTCCCGTAATAATGTCCGACACCGACGTAACCGACGGCTCAACAGGATAGGTATACTTGTTCGAAGGGTTAAGCCTGTCTGTGATGGTTACCGTTTCGGGATTATCGATATCGATATCCTTATGCCGGTATTTCAATAGCATTACCAGTCGGGGATTTGCGGTCCAGACCAGTTCGCCTGCCCCGATAAAATAATTGGATTTGGTTCCGCTGTTGAGGTTCTCCCTGTCCTGCTTCGAAAAGGTGGCAGATGCGACAAGTCCGCCGGTATATGATGTATGTATTTTGAGCGTGTCTGTCGATCCCTTGAATTCGGGGATCAGATTATGGGGGTATTCTCCGGCAGCGCGCGCCGGTGCCGCAGTAACAGCCGAGTATGTATCAAAGAAAATATTTGTACCGCCCACCGTTAATCTCTTTTCAGCATGGGACAGGTCTACTTCGACAGGTCCGAGATGGCTGTTAAGTCCGAGCACTATGTTCTGTGTCCTCCAGTCCACCTCTCTCGCCTGGGACGTCCTTATGATATTGTTGTTACTTCCTGAACCAAGGAGGAAGCGCTGCTGTTGCGAACCTTCCCTTGAGATAACCGTACCGTCTATATAGAGATGAAAGGGAAAATCATGGGTCTTGAACCTGAGGAAGGCATTGCTGATATTCAACTTAACGCCATATGTTACACCGACATCCCTGCTGTCATCAACTGAGGGGGTCGCTGTTGCGGGATCCAGGTCGATCAGGGTTCTTTGATCCAGATTATGAAATAATCCCCGAAAAACGCCTCTGAAGACAACCGTATCTTCATAGGCATAATTTATATCCCCGAAGTAATCTTTTACATTCTTAGCTTCAAAATCGAGATGAAAACGGTGCGGAAAGCTGAAAAAACGGTGCTCGGCTCCAAACGTTGCCGACTTCTTCAGGTATTCGTATTCAGCAGCACCGGCAGACCCGCTGAGGCTCGTATATCTGTAGCCGGCAGATAGGGAGGCTTCCGGGGCTATTGAAGGGAAAACGTAGGCTTCTTCTGAATCAAGATCCTCAGCATACGTCAGGGTCTTAAACCCGGTGAGCGATGCGATCGTTATTATCAGAATAAATATTATTTTTTTCATGTAGCAGCTCCTACTGTATGAACCTACCCCTGCCGCTTGCGGAAGGGATGTCAGTGCCGTGAATCGTAGAGTGACAATCAGTACAGCGCGTGTTGCGCGCAGCCCTGTTTTCGGCGCTTGTCAGAGGCCCGGTCCGATGTCCGGAATGACACTGCAGGCACAGGAAAGGAGGCGGGATTGTCAGGAGGTTATTGTTCGGAGCACCATGCGGGCTGTGGCAGGCCCTGCAGTCTTCTGTGTTCTCAGCATGCTGGAATACAAAAGGGCCCTCTTTCTCGGCATGACATTGCGTGCAGGTCTCCTTAACCGTCGGTTTTCTCAGGAGTTTCTCGTTGATAGAGCCGTGCGGATCGTGGCAGTCATTGCAGAAGACCCTCTTCTCGGGAACAGGGTGATGGCTTGGAAGTGAAAACTCGGCCTTTACTTTCAGATGGCAGTTATCGCACATAGCGGCCATTTTTTGTGGTTCCACTTTCAGATCCGGGCCGATATGAACCTTGTGACAGTCTGAACAGGAGACGTCACTGATTGCATGGGTGCCGGCGTTCCAGTTATGCAGGTTAAACGTTGCATTCGCAGAATGGCATTTCAGGCAGATAAGGGATTTTGCCTGGGAAGGCAGATCCTTGATATTGATCAGTGTTTTATAGTCGCAAGCGGTCTGTTTTCCGGCCTTTGCATCATCGTCAACTTTTTCAGAAGTCAGGCCTTCGACGGCCAGACTGCCGGGTCCATGGCAGGACTCGCAATCGACCAGAGGCATGCCGGACTTCTTTGAGAGCTGAACCCCCATAGTGCTGGCATCAAAATCCTGTTTTATCTTGTCATGGAAATGGCAGGCTGAGAGGCAGTTGCTTGTACCGATGTAGTTGGCGTCAAGACGCCCTGCTATCATTTTTTCATATTCCTTTAGCGGCAGGATTGGTTTGGAGACCTTCAGGGTCTCACAACCGGCAAGCAGCATACCGGATGATCCCAGCGCTGATATTATGAAGAAAAGGAGTATCTTTCTTGTTATCATTGCTTCCCTCCCTGTTTTATTAGTGTTACATGATATAAATAATTACATTTTAAGTCAATGAGTTTGCATCAGGCATAGGTCTGTACAGGACGTCTGTTGCGTCTGTTGAACGGGGCCTGAGTTAGATGTGGTAAAATAAACAAAGAGAGAAAGTATCCTAAATAATTGCAGGAAATGTTCAATGACCATACCTGATCTGAAGCAGAAAGAGGAAGTCGGCGTAAAGGAGCGGAGGCAAATCAGAAAGCCGCCTCTGTACAGGGTGTTTCTTCTGAATGACGACTACACTACCATGGATTTTGTAGTGAAGGTACTGGAAACAGTGTTTCATAAAAGCGCGGTAGAGGCGACCCGGATTATGCTCTTTGTCCATAAACAGGGCAGAGGGCTTGCAGGTGTCTATGAGCGGCAGATAGCCGAGGTGAAGATAACTGAGGTGCACGAGCAGGCCAAAGTCCAGGGGTTTCCGCTCAAATGTACGATGGAGAAAGAGTAAGATTATGATTAATAAGGAATTGGAACTGACCCTTGAGGCGACTATTCGCGACGCGCGGACGCGCCGTCATGAATACCTGACCGTGGAGCATATCCTTTATGCCCTGCTGCATGATGAAACCGGGATCGAAATCATAACGCACTGCGGTGGCGATGTCATCCGGCTGAAGGGCGCTCTTGACCGGTATTTCAGCGATGACCTTCCGAAACTGCATAAGAAGTCTGATGTCTTTCCCCATCCAACCCCTGGTTTTCAGAATGTAATACAGCGTGCCCTGTTTCAAACCCAGTCTGCCTCAAGGCAGGAGACAGATGCCGGTGACCTGCTTGCCTCGATTTTTCTTGAAGAAGAGTCACAAGCGGTATATCTTCTTGAGTCTGAGGGCATGACGAGACTGGATGTGCTGGACTATCTGTCGCACGGAACGGTGAAGTCAGGGCAGGACCCGTTGCCTGATGAGTACCCTGCTGCACAGGAGGACGGAGAGAACCGTGACCAGGGCAGGGCAGGGCAGAATGACCCCCTGAAGGTCTTTACCGTTGACTTGACGGCACTTGCGGCTAAGGGAAAGATCGACCCTTTGATCGGGCGGACTGCTGAGTTGAAAAGGACGATACAGGTTCTTTGCCGGCGCAGGAAAAACAACGTTATTTTTGTTGGGGAGCCCGGCGTCGGGAAGACGGCGATTGTAGAGGGACTGGCCCTCAATATTCATAAGGCCCAGGTGCCTGATCTCCTGAAAAAGACCCGGATTTTTTCGCTGGATATGGGGGCCCTGCTTGCCGGGACGAAATATCGTGGTGACTTTGAATCACGACTGAAGGCGACAATAAAGGCGATAGAGGATATTCCTGATGCGGTGCTTTTTATCGATGAGATCCATACGCTGGTGGGAGCCGGTGCCACCAGCGGCGGTTCTATGGATGCATCGAATATCCTGAAGCCGGTACTCAATTCAGGACGTATACGGTGCATAGGCGCCAGTACCTATGAAGAGTACCGGAACTACTTTGAAAAAGACCGGGCTCTCTCACGGCGTTTTCAGAAAATAGAGCTGCAGGAACCATCGCTTGATGAGGCAGTTGAGATCCTCAATGGTCTGAGGTCATATTATGAGAAGTTCCATGACGTTCGCTATACCGACGGCGCAGTAAGATCTGCTGCAGAACTGTCCGTAAAATATGTCAATGAAAAGTTTCTGCCGGACAAGGCGATCGACGTTCTCGATGAGGCCGGGGCCCGGGCCCGATTGTCCGCGGGGAGCGGGCGGAAAAGGCCTATTGGCATTCGTGACATCGAGCGGGTTGTGGCGGAGATTGCCCGCGTGCCTGTCCGGACCGTATCGACGTCTGATATCGAAAAATTGAGACATCTCGAGGATGACCTTCGTCAGTCTGTCTTCGGACAGGATGAGGCCATCCGTGTGCTTTCTGCTGCGATTAAACGGTCCAGGGCGGGCCTTGGCCCTGCAGGCCGCCCGATAGGATCATTCCTCTTCACCGGACCGACCGGAGTAGGAAAGACGGAGGTAGCTAAACAGCTTGCAGCTGTTCTGGGGAGCAGGTTCGTCAGGTTCGATATGAGTGAATATATGGAAAAGCATGCGGTTGCCCGCCTCATCGGTGCGCCGCCAGGATATGTCGGCTTTGACCAGGGAGGGTTGCTGACCGAGGCTGTCAGGAAGCATCCCTTCAGTGTGCTGCTCCTTGACGAAATCGAAAAGGCCCATCCCGACATATTCAGCATCCTGCTTCAGGTGATGGACTATGCCACGCTTACCGATAACAACGGGAAAAAGGCTGATTTCAGAAACGTTATTCTGATAATGACCTCAAACGCCGGTGCCAAGGAGATGTCCGGCAGTGTTATCGGTTTCGGTGAACGCTCCAGGGACGCGCTTTCAAAAGGCACAGATGCCCTTACGAAACTCTTCAATCCTGAATTCAGGAACAGGCTCGATGCGGTCATGACCTTTGCTCCGCTGACCCGGGAGGTCATGCGGATGATCGTGAAGAAGTTCATTGCAGAGGTTTCGGAGCAGCTGAAGCAGAAGAAGGTTGTTCTCGACATGGAAGATGAGGCAATCGACTGGCTGAGCCTCAAGGGATACGATCCGGTATTCGGCGCCCGGCCGTTGTCCCGCCTGGTCCAGACAGATATCAGAGATCCGCTTTCTGATGAGATCTTATTCGGGCGTTTGAGCAAGGGCGGCAGGGTCGTTATCAAGCTGTTGAACGACAAACTCGAATTCAGTTATCCGTCCTAGTCGTATGCCTGTTTTTGCCCTTGGGGAAGAGCCTGTTTTCCCACCACCGGAGCTGGCCGAACCTGACGGACTTCTAGCTGTTGGAGGTGACCTCAGTCCGGGACGGATCATATGTGCCTATTCCGGCGGCATCTTTCCCTGGTATTCAGAGGAGTCCCCAATACTCTGGTGGTCGCCTGACCCTCGTCTTGTTTTGTTTCCCCGAGAATTAAAGATTTCCCGGAGTCTGAGGCAGGTGATCAGGAGGGGGGAATACCGGGTGACCATTGATGAGGCCTTCGAAGGCGTCATTTCCAACTGCGCCACGGCACAGCGCGGGAATGATGAAGGGACATGGATTACGGACGACATGATCCAGGCTTATTGTCTGCTGCATAAGAAAGGCTATGCCCATTCAGTCGAAAGCTGGTATGGCGATGAGCTGGCAGGCGGGCTCTATGGAATAAGCCTTGGCCGCATATTCTTCGGGGAATCGATGTTTGCGAACAGGACAGATGCTTCGAAGGTGGCCTTTGCCACAATTGTCGGGAGACTTGATGCAGCAGGCTTTTTCCTGATCGATTGTCAGGTGAAGACAAGGCATTTGCAGAGCTTCGGCGCCCGCGAGATTGCCGGAAGCGAATTCAGAGACATCCTGCGGCGGTCGGTAGGCCTGCTGCCTGACGGTGCGCCCTGGGCTGCTAAGGTCGTTTTTCCGGGTTGACGTTTCACAATTATTGTCCCCTGTGGTCTCCACCACAGTTCTAAATTTCTGTCATTCTGGCTTGTCCGGAATCTTTCCGGAAGGATTCCCGGCGCGCTTCGCTTGCGGGAATGACATCAAATAATAAACACTCAAAATAATAGACCTTCAGTTTCTGCCGGAGGAAGTTCAGTTTTTGTTATAATAAAAGATTGGAAAAAATTTATACGAGGTGAAAATATAATGACTGTAGAACAGATGGAATTCAAGACTGAGGTGAAACAGCTTCTGGATCTTATGATCCATTCACTCTATTCGCATAAGGAGATATTCCTGCGGGAGCTCATATCGAACTCCTCTGATGCGATCGACAAAGCGCGGTATGAAGCGCTTACGAACAAAGAGATCGGGGCAGGTGCCGGTGAATGGCAGATCCGGCTCACTGCTGATAAGACTGCCGGGACTCTGACGGTCAGTGACAACGGGATCGGCATGACAAAAGAAGAGATAGTGCTGGCGCTCGGGACTATCGCCCATTCCGGTACCAAGGAGTTTCTCAAGAGCCTGCAGGAGCGTGACAAGCAGGCAAACCCGGAGTTGATCGGCCAGTTCGGCGTTGGGTTTTATTCTGCCTTTATGGTGGCCGATAAGGTGACTGTTCTGACGAAGAAGGCAGGGATGCCGGATGGTCAGGCAGCTAAATGGGAATCGACTGCAGACGGGTCGTTCACAGTTGAAGATGCCGAGAAAAAAGGGCAGGGGACCGAGGTTGTCCTGCATCTGAAGGACGAGGAGAAAAAGTATCTCGAAGAATGGGAACTCCGTGATATTGTCACGAAGTATTCGGACTATATAGACCACCCGGTTGTGATGGAGGTGGAGCGGAAAAAGCCTGATGCCTTTGACAAGGACAAGACGGTCACGGTAAAAGAAGATGAGACGCTGAATTCCCGGAAGGCCATCTGGCTCAGGGACAAGGCAGAGATCACCGAGGCTGAATATTTTGAGTTTTACAAGCATATCTCTCATGATTTCAGTGATCCGTCAAGGATCATTCATTATAAGGCAGAGGGGACGTCGGAGTTTACCGCACTGCTCTTTGTCCCGTCGAAGGTGCCCTATGGCATTTTCTTTAAAGACTTCAAGATAGGCCCGACGCTCTATGTCAGGCGCGTCCAGATCATGGACCACTGCGAAGATTTGATTCCTCCATATCTGCGATTTATCAAGGGGGTTGTCGACTCGTCTGATCTTCCGCTGAATGTGTCCCGGGAGATCTTGCAGTCGAACCGCCAGATCGATACCATCAAAAAAAGTCTTACCAAGAAGGTACTCGATACCCTTGTTGAGATGAAGAAGGATGAGCCGGAGAAGTATCAGGCATTTTTCAAGGAATTCGGCCGTATCCTGAAGGAAGGCATACACTATGATTATTCCCGGAAGGAGCAGATAGCGGACCTCCTGCTCTTTTCCTCGACAAAGACAGAGAGCGACAAGCTGACAACGCTTGAGGCGTATCTTGGAAACATGCCGATTGCCCAGGAGGAGATCTACTATATAACCGGCACTGACCGTGACGAGGTGATGAAGTCGCCGTACCTTGAGGCGTTCAGGGAAAAGGGCTATGAGGTCCTGATCATGCTCGATGAGGTCGATGATATCATCATGGGCAGTCTGCACGAGTACAAAGGCAAGAAGCTGAAGTCCGTTATCCGCGGTGATATCAGCCTTGACAAGGAAAAAGCGCCTGAGGCAAAAGAGGCAGAGGTCACGCTGGAGAAACTCCGGGCCTCGATGAAGGACTTTCTGAAGGATGACGTAAAGGACGTGCGGCTCTCCGGGAGACTGCGGGATTCCGCCTGCTGCCTGGTTACGGACGAGGGCGGCATGGATCCGAACATGGAGAAGCTGCTGAAGTCCATGGGCCAGGACGTTCCGGTCAGCCAGAAGATCCTGGAGATCAATCCCACGCATCCGGTCTTTGAGGCGCTTAATGCGATGCTGGGCGATGAGTCAAAGAAAGACCTGTTGAAGGAATATACGGATATGCTTTACAACGAGGCCCTGATACTTGAAGGCTCAAAGCCGCGTGACCCTGCAGCGTTTGCCAAGACCGTATCAAAGCTCATGGTCGAGAGTCTGAAGAAGGGCTCTTAACAGCAGGTTTTTCCAGTCTACTAAGAGAGGCACATCCGCCCGGATGTGCCTCTTGCGTTTTATTAATTCACAATCTCTCAGGTACGTTCCATTTTTGGCTAACAATTACAAGGCCATAATTTATGTCTGTTGTATCATGGGCAGCCATTACCACTCCTGAGGGAAACCTTTCACAGATCATGCGACACATCAACGGCGGGTACACAACATATTTCAACAAGCGGCACAATAGATTCGGGCATCTCTTTCAGGGCAGATACAAGGCAATCCTTGTGGATGCCGACCCCTATGCAGGAGAGCTTTCACGATACATACACCTCAATCCCGTGCGGGCAAACATGGTCAGGAAGGCAGAACAGTATAAGTGGAGCAGCTATGCAGTCTATATTGACAAGA
>JBARHQ010000139.1:0-18587 GCA_049799315.1 Thermodesulfovibrionales bacterium
TTTCTCCTGCTCTCGTATCTCCTCCCCAGACTCAACCTTTTGGGGCTCAGGCCGGATATATCCTTTGACGGCCTGATATATGCCGGAGAGGCCGTGCATGCACGCATTTCTGTTCTCAATGAGAAAAGGCGCATTCCGGCCTATTCAGTACATGTCATCTCTGCCATCCTTCCTGAACCGGTTACCATAAAGCACCTCGCCGGCAAAGGTCTTGTTGTAAAACAGGCAATGGCTGTATTCGACAGGAGAGGTCTGTATCCCACGGTTTCGCTTACTATGGAGAGCAGTTTTCCGTTTATTCTTTTTTATGCGAAGAGGAGGGTGGATATTGTAAAGGACGTTGTCGTCTATCCCGCTTATTATGATATAGACCTGAAGGGTGATACACCTCTGGCAGCAGAAGGGTCTGGAAGGATTCAGCCCGCAAGGACCGGGGACGATATGGTCCATATCAGGCATTTCAGGGACGGTGATGACCCCAGGCAGATCAGCTGGAAGGCCACTGCCAAGAGGTCCGGCCTGATGGTCAGGGAGTCTGCCTTGCAAGAGAGCACCAGGACGACAGTCGTACTCGTAAATGGGAACCCGGAGGCCGCAGGAGATTTTGAGAAGGTGGTTTCAATAGCGGCAGCGCTGGCCCGTGATTTCATCGGAAGGGGCGACTCCGTCCGGATAGTCTCGGGTAATTCGGTGGTGCCTTTTGGCTCCGGGTATGAGCATCTCCTTTACATACTGGATACGCTTGCACTTGTACGCGAGGATGGCCCGGGCGAGGGACGGAATCAGGGAGTTGTTCTGCCTGATGAAGAAGGGGAGGTTATCGTGGTGCTCAAGTCAGGGGAAGTCAGGGAGCAGATGGTCCTCCCTGAGGGCGCACGGATAATCTATGCCGATACTGTATAAAGTCTTAACAGCCCTCCTGGCCCTCACCGGGTGTGCAAGCCTTGCGATCACGGGCCAGATTAACCTGGTTATGTCGTCAGTCGCCGCAGCCCTCATCCCGGGGTACTACCGTTTTTTCAGAGGGGAAAAACATGCGCCGATCCGGGTCATCGGCATGCTCTCGATAATAGAACTTATCATATTCCTGTTTGATTCGCTTGCCGTGAGCGGCGATGTTTTTATCGCCGTGGCCCATCTGACTATAGCCTTTCAGGCGATCAAGAGCTTTGACCTGAAAGAGCCATGGGACCACCTCCAGGTGTATTTTGTTTCGCTGCTCCAGCTGATCATCGCCTCGGAACTGACAAGTTCGCTTGCGTTCGGCGTTGTCTTTGTCGTTTTTATGGCCCTGCTGGTCACCGCCATGGTCTTCTCTCATTTTCTGAAGGAGGGCCATATTGATCAGGCACTGGTAAGGAGGCCGGTCTATGCGATATCGCTTTTAACGATATGCCTGACGGTCCTGTTTTTTGTGGGACTTCCCCGCTTCACCTACAGGTTTCTCGGTAAGAACCATGCCAGGGGCATCCATACAACGGGATTCTCCGGCCAGATGGACTTCGGGTCACTCGGCACGATCAAGCTCGATCCCACTGTTGTGATGAGGGTGGAGCTTGTGGGCGAGGCGAGAGGACCGTTCTACTGGAGGGGCAACACCCTCGATTTTTTCGACGGGATTACCTGGAGGAACGAACTCGGGACAACGACCCGTCTCCAAAAGACAGCTGACGTGTTTCTCTTTGATACTGCTGAGAAGGGGTCTGTCCCTAATCAACACATCCATCAGCAACTCGATCAGCAGCCCTATCGGACGATCTCGCAACAGATCGACCTGGAGCCCCTGGACTCGGATGTGATCTTCGGTCTTTCCCGGGTCAGCAGCATCAGGACCGACGCGTACGCCATGTCGGTTGATTCTGCCGGAAACATTTCGCTGCCGGGCAAGGCCTCGCGACGGATGAGGTATACCGTATTCAGTACCGTCTCGGACAGCATGCCCGGGCCTGCTGAACCGCGTTATCTGCAGGTACCTGCCGGCAGTGAACGAATCTCTGAACTTGCTCGGAGCTTGGTACGAAATATTCAGGATGATGCGCGGCAGGCCAGCTCAATTGAAGCCTATCTCAGGCGTAATTACGAGTATTCGCTGGCTGTTTCTCCTCCTCCAAAGGATGTCAGCCCGATTGAGGACTTCCTCTTCATAGCGAAGAAGGGATACTGTGAACATTATGCCACCGCCATGGTGCTGATGCTCAGGACCGTGGGCATCCATGCGAGGGTCGTTACCGGGTTTCTCGGCGGTGACCGCAATACCTATGGCGGCTATCTCATTGTGAGGCAGAGCGATGCGCATTCATGGGTCGAGGCCCGGATTAACGGGCAGTGGAAGCGGTTTGACCCGACGCCTGCGGTTGTCCTGCCGCGGGCCGCGCCTTACACCCTGTTTTGGGATTCGGTCAAGATGAAATGGTCCCGCTATGTAGTCGGCTTTAAATCTGAAGACCAGTGGGCATTGCTCGGTCAGTTCAGCATCGGCCTTGGCGGGATCGGGAGACTGACCGGGCTGACAGACAGGCGCCTGACGGGGAATCCGATGAATGGGAAGAGCGGTCAGCATGCAGCAGTGTTGATGCTTGTTGTGCTGATTGTCCTCTTTGCAGTGTTTGCCCTGATTCAGCGGAGAAGGCGCAGGAGAGGCTACCGGAAGGTGACTGCGGCATATCTGAAGGTACGCGGCGTTCTGGCCAGAAAGGGTATCCGCATTACACTGTCCACCACACCGGCTGAGATAGAGGAACAGGCAGCGCAATATCCATTTTATGTGCTGCTCAGGGAGTTTCACGGGGCGTATAATCGTGTACGGTTCGGCAGGGGAGGGGACGAAGAGGCGGTTCTGCAACAGGCGCGCAGTCTGATCAGGGAGATAGGCAGAAAAAAGGAATCTGGTTCCGGGAAATGACGAGAGAATGATTTGGGCAATAGGTTATACTATCAGCCGGAAATCCATTTCAGGAGGCAGGAGATCATTGCATGGTAAAAAATGATGTCTGGATCAGAACAATGGCATCAAAGGGCATGATAGAGCCGTTTAACCAGGAGCAGGTCCGGAAGGGCGTCATATCCTCCGGCGTAAGTTCCTATGGATATGACATGAGGATCTCCGATGAGTTCCGTGTCCTGCGGCCTGCTGCCGGCATGGTGATCGACCCGAAGCATTTCGATGCTGTCTGCATGGAGGATTTCAGGGGTGAGGTTTGCGAAATACCTGCAAACTCCTATGTCATCTGCAGATCTCTCGAATATTTCAGAATACCTCGTGAGACCCTTGCCATCTGCTTCGGGAAGTCGACCTATGCCCGGAGCGGGGTGATTGTGAATGTGACCCCGCTTGAACCGGAGTGGGAGGGGTATATAACGATATCAGTTTCCAATACCGCGCCGGTCCCTGTACGTCTGTATGCAAACGAGGGCATAGGCCAGGTGGTATTCCTCGGAGCAGCGGACCTCTGCCAGACGTCGTATGCCGACAAGAAGGGTAAATATCAGGCCCAGAAGGGCATAGTACTTTCTAAGGTGGACGGTAAGTAACTGATGAAACAGGACTGCAAGGTGATAATTGCCCTGGATGTAGCTGAACAAGATTATGCTCTTAATATTGTAGATAAATTAATAAGTTGCATAGATATATTTAAAGTAGGACTTGAACTATTTACTGTTGCCGGCCCGGCAATTCTTGATGAGATTCACCGGCGCGGCAAGAAGATATTCCTCGATCTGAAATTCCATGACATCCCGACAACCGTCTCCAGGGCAGGGGTGGCTGCGGCAAGAAAAGGGGTCTTCATGTTCAACGTCCATGCATCAGGCGGCACTGATATGATGAAGAAATGCAGGGACGATGTTGTCAACGTTTGTCTGAAGGAGAACCTTCACCGGCCCAGGATGATTGCCGTTACCGTGCTGACGAGTATGTCCCCGGAGGTCCTGAAGGCCGAACTGGGGCTGCAGCACAGCCTTGCTACACATGTCAGGCATTTGTCCGGCATGGCGCTGAAGGCAGGCCTGGACGGCGTGGTTGCCTCCGGCCATGAGGCAGCCATGATCAAGGGCCATTGCGGGGACAAGTTTTTGGTTGTGACGCCGGGCATCAGGCCGTCGTGGGCAGCAGCAGATGACCAGGCCAGGATCATGACCCCGAAAAAGGCCATAGGTGCCGGGGCAGATTACCTGGTGATGGGACGCTCGGTCCTGAACCAGCCGGACCCGATTAAGGCGATTGAGCGCATTCAGCAGGAGATTTCCGGATCGTGATCCGCCAGCAGTCCAGTCAATGACGCTTACCGCATGACCCCATGACAGTTTATCAGGATCAGGGAGGCAACAGCATGTTCGCTCATTCTCGGTCCGATACGTCCGGACCTCCGAGGTACCGGCGCAACACGCCGCTAAATCCGCTCACATGCTGCTGCCTCCCTGATCTATTACTAGCGTGGTCAATTTGATAGATTCTAAATTCTATTCACCGGTTATTAAGGAAATTTACTATCAGGACCCGTCTGTTATCTATGAGTCTGTCAGGTCTCCAAAAAGTCTGCTTTTCGAAAGTGTGAAAGGGCCGGAGCGCATTGCCCGGTACTCTTTTATCTGTATCGATCCGTATCTCGAATTCACGGTCAGGGACGGCTGCGTCGAGATCGATATCTCCGGTCGCAGAACAATCTCCGCACGTAAGCCGCTCGAGCGCCTGAGGGAACTGCTCGCGTGCTACCAGCAGAAACCGGTAGAAGGACTTCCTCCGTTTCAGGGCGGCGCTGCCGGTCTCTTCTGCTACGATTTTGTCAGGTACCTGGAGCGTATTCCCGATAACACCGTGGATGACCTGAAGCTGCCGGATGCCCATTTCTTCATGATCGATAGACTCATTGCCTTTGACCACAGGGAAGAAAAGGCCTGGATCATCGTCTGCCCGGGTGCGAGGGAAACGGTCCTGGGATTCTCGGAGAGCAGCAGTACTCAAGAGCAGCAGCGGTCGCAGGCAGAGACAGATGCAGTGGCGATCTCTGAACGCCTGAGTCAGCATTTGACTCAGAGTCAGACTCAGGTCATTGCCAGAGGCATTACGCAACAAGGCGGTCAGGAGATCATGGAACAGGGGGGGGTAGAGATCACCTATGATGTCGGGAAGGAAGAGTATATATCCATGGTGAAGCAGGCGCAGGAATATATTGCCGCCGGCGATATATTCCAAACGAACCTTTCCCTCCGGGTGTCAGCCGATGTTGCAGGGCATGATTCCTGGCAGATCTACAAGATCCTGAGGGAGATCAATCCCTCACCCTTTGCCGCATACGCGGATTTCGGAGATTATCAGCTCGTCAGCTCATCCCCTGAGAGACTGGTTCGGGTCAGGGACGGGATTGTTGACACGCGGCCGATAGCCGGGACAAGACCCAGGGGCAAGGACGCAGGCGAGGACGACCTGATGCGTGCGGAACTCCTCCTGAACGAGAAGGAGCGGGCCGAGCATATCATGCTGATTGACCTCGAACGAAACGACATCGGGCGCATTGCTGATTATGGGTCAGTGCACGTTGATGAGCTTATGGTGACTGAGGATTATTCTCATGTCATGCATATCGTCTCAAATGTCGAGGGCAGGCTGGCTGAGGGAAAGGATTGTCTGGATGTCATTGCCGCGGTCTATCCGGGCGGCACGATCACCGGGGTCCCGAAGGTGCGCTGCATGGAGATAATCGATGAACTTGAGCCCTTCAGGCGGGGCCCATATACCGGATCCCTTGGCTATATCGGTTTCAGTGGCAGCATGGACCTCAATATCATCATCCGGACGTTCCTGATCAAAAACAACAAGGCCTATATCCAGGCCGGCGCCGGGATTGTCGCTGATTCCGACCCCGAGCGGGAATATTACGAATGCCTCAAAAAGGCCGAGGCCCTGCTCAGGACTCTCGACAGGCTGGCTTAATAAGGAGTTCATAAGAAAAAAAGCCCTTCTCCTCACATCCTCTCCCTCAAGGGCGAGGATGAGCTCAAAGAGTGCCCCTCTCTTGAGGGGAGGGGATGAAGGGGAGGGTGAGATGTCCCTTTCTTTTTTCTGTACCATTGCTTCCTCAATTACCTCATGTTTGTTGACTCCTCTGTGCAGAAATCATTATTATATTCGGTTACATATCATGATACAGGTAAACAGTTTATCAAAGGCCTATGGCCGGCAGACCATATTTGACGACATTGACTTTACGGTCAATCCGGGCGAGCGCGTTGGTCTTGTCGGCAGAAACGGCCATGGCAAGACAACGCTTTTTCGTATGATCCTTGGTAAGGAATATGCCGACGAGGGAGTGATTACGGTCCCCAACGGATACCGGATCGGCCATCTTTCGCAGCATATCGCCTTTACCGAGAAGACGGTTCTTAAAGAGGGATGTCTCCTGCTTCCAAAGACCGACGACGGAAGGGATGAAAGTTACAAGGTTGGTGCGGTCCTCCATGGACTCGGATTTTCGACCGATGATTTTGATGCAGATCCCTCATCCCTCTCCGGAGGATACCAGATTCGGCTGAATCTGGCGAAGGTCCTGGTCTCCGAGCCGAACCTCCTCCTGCTCGATGAACCGACAAACTATCTTGATATCGTTTCGATCCGCTGGTTGATTAAATTCCTCAGGTCGTGGCAGAACGAACTGATCATTATTACCCACGACCGTGAATTCATGGACAGCGTGACGACCCATACGCTTGGGATCCACCGACAGAAGGTTCGGAAGATAGAGGGCCCGACCGAGAAACTCTATCAGCAGATCCTCATTGATGAGGAGGTCTATGAAAAGACCCGCATCAACGACGAACGGAAACGCAAAGATGTTGAGCAGTTTATCAACCGCTTCCGTGCCCAGGCTACCAAGGCCAAGGCGGTCCAGTCCCGCGTTAAGGCGCTTGCGCGGCATGAGCAGCGAGAAAAGTTGACTGACATACAGAGTCTCGACTTTGCCTTCAACGACGCCTCGTTCACCGGTAAGCAGCTGATTGCGGCAGAGGACCTGTCTTTCTCCTTCAACCCTGCTGCAGATCCGCTCATCAGCCACCTGGATTTTGCTGTCGGTAAGAATGACCGTATTGCGATCATCGGGAAGAACGGGAAGGGCAAAACTACCCTGCTGAACCTCCTTGCAGGCGAACTTGAACCTGCAGGCGGAACAATCACGGGTCATCCCCAGCTGAAGACTGCCTTCTTCGGCCAGACAAACATCAACCGGCTGGACCTTTCCAAGACTGTTGAGGCCGAGATCATGGACGTCCATCCTGACCATAATCGGGGTGCGGCCAGAAAGATATGCGGCGCGATGATGTTTGAGGGCGACATGGCCATGAAAAAAATCAGCGTTCTCTCAGGCGGAGAGAGAAGCAGGGTCCTCATGGGCAAACTCCTTGTCAGTCCGGCCAACCTGCTCCTGCTCGACGAGCCGACGAACCATCTCGATATGGAGTCGATCGACTCTTTGATCGAGGCGACCGATGCCTTCAAAGGAGCGGTGGTGATCGTTACCCACAGCGAACTGGTCCTCCACGCGATCGCGACGCGGCTGATAATATTTGACGGCGGTGAGATCAGGGTCTTTGACGGGACTTATGAAGACTTCCTGAGCCGGGTCGGCTGGAGCGACGAAGGTGTGGTTACTGCGCAGAGCGGCCCGGTTGAGATTGTCAAGGGCAAAGGCCTCAGCAAAAAGGAAATGAGGCGGCTTCGGGCAGAGATTGTTACGAACCGCTCGAAGATACTTACACCGCTCCAGAAACGCATCGTTGATATTGAAGATATGATCAGCGGGTTTGAAAAGCGCATAGAGATGGATAACCAGTCGCTTTTGACTGCCTCGACAAAGGGAGACGGCCGTGCGATCCGTGACCTGACAAAGGCGATCCATGAGACGAAGGAGCATATCGACAGCCTCTTCAGCGAACTGGAAGAGATTACCGTTGAGCACGATGCAAAGGCAAAAGAGTTCGACAGCCAGATGAATGAACTTCAGGATGCAGTCTGACCTGCTTGCAGTGCTTGAGAGGGAATGATATGACTTTGAAAACCGGGAAGGCCGTTATTCGCTGTCCATGGGTCGATTTGAGCAAGTCTGACTATGTCGAATATCATGATACAGAATGGGGGGTGCCGGTCTTTGACGACAGGGTTATTTTCGGATTTCTGACTCTGGAGGCGGCGCAGGCCGGCTTGAGCTGGTATACGGTCCTGCGGAAGAGACCGGCTTACCGCAAGGCATATGATAACTTTGATCCGAAGAAGGTCGCTCAGTTCGATGAAGCAAGAATCGAGGCATTAATCCAGGATGCGGGAATAATCAGAAATCGCCTGAAGATACAGGCATCGGTAAATAATGCCATCAGGTTTCTTGAAATTCAGCATGAGTACGGCAGTTTTTCAAAATATATCTGGGGTTTTGTGGGGAACAGGCCGAAGATAAACCGGATAAAAAAGCTGAGTGATTATGCGGCTACAAGCCCGGAGTCGGATGCGTTAAGCAAGGATCTGAAGAAGAGAGGGTTTAAATTTATGGGCTCTACGATCTGCTACGCCCATATGCAGGCCACCGGGATGGTGAATGATCATGCCATTGATTGTTTCAGGAGAAATGAAATCATTGAAGGATATAATTTGTAAACTGCCCCTTGTGTTTATGCCTGTGCTATTGCCGAGAGCCTCCAAGTGTTGTTCCAGACAGGCCGAGTGAAGGTCCAGTACTCTTCGAACTTGACCGGCGCTGTTTTGCTTCCGGCCGTTTACGGTTTTTTGTTCGTTATTGGGATGAATTATTAAAAAATAGTTAAACCAGTCACCACAAGATGTTTTTTTGAGGTTTTTTTATAATAAGCAAACTATTGACATGAACATTTCTATCGGTTATATTTTAACCATCTTTTCGACCTGGGGGTATCAATGAAACGTGCAGCGGCTTTTATATTGTTTATTGCTTTGGCTTTCTCCGGATCAGCCATAGCTCTGGGCAACCCCGACTTCTCCGGCACATGGGCCCTGGATCTTGACAAGAGCGATACGGGGCAGGGACGCCCCAGCGCCATGGCTGCGAAAGCGCAGAAAGTGATCCTGTTTATTAAACAGACTCCGACTGCCCTTGCCACCACACGCAAGATGGGCGAACGCTCCGAGACCTCTACCGAAAAGCTGGATGGCAGCGAGAGTGTCAACAAGTCCCCCAGCGGCCAGGACATTAAGAGTACCAACCGGTGGGAGGGTTCAACCCTTGTTACAAAGAGCATCATGCCGGCGGGACAAGGGAACGTAGAATCGTCATTTGTCCGATCCCTCAGCGCAGATGGCAAAGTGATGACGATAGACATGACCATGAAGACACCTAGCGGCGTCAGCAAGAAGAAGCTTATCTACAATAAGCAGTAGGTGGAAAGCGCAGGAGATCACATAATCACAATATTATTGAGCGTCACCGTGCCTTTTGAGATTGTGAAAGGACCACCTGCAAACTGCGTGAATGCCCCAATAACAGGAGCATAGTCGCAGTCAAGACCACCCTTGAGAAATCAGCTGTCCCCGAATATGGACTTTTTACGAACCTGTCAATCCTGATTCAGCCCAGAATCAATACGTTGAGGGGTCTTCAGGCGGAAGTTCGTTTTCGTCAAATGGCATGATCCCGAGCTGTGTCATGATCGCCTCTATAGAGACCAGGAGCCTTCCGTAATCAAAGTCCGGCATTTCGTGATTGGATGCATACTCTACAAGGCTGTCGAAAGCGTTATAATCAAAGAGTCCGTCAATGATACCGGACCGGACAAGCACGGTATAGAGGGTCTTGTCATTCCGCAGGTCTTCGCCTTCAACAATCTTCAGGCCGTTTCTGCGGTCAGGAACTGCTGCATACCATTCCATGCCAAAGACGAGTGCATCGTACAGGGTCAGGATGCCGGCTGAGATCTTCCCCTGCCGGAGCCGTCTCCTCCCGCCCCTTATATGCAGACGAGCCCGCTGAAACGCTGCTTTTTCAGGTCCCAGCGCATTTTCGTCCATTAGTCTAAAATGAGGCATGGCATGAACCCCTTTTCCTGAGGGTGGTCAGTGCGGCGCACTCCGCATTGTTTCATCGTATAATATCTTGCCGACCAGAAAGTCGGCCCAGCTGATGCCGATATCAGGGAGAGTCGTCTTGATCAGCCAGTCACCCGGAGGTATTGAGCGTGCCATGATCTCGGCAATGCTGTAGTGGCCCATCAGGACTGTCCCGTAGATCACGAGCAGTCCGTTCAGCAGATATCCATATGCGGCAGTTCTGCGGGACAGAAAAAGCCCGGTGACTACGACAACGTCGATAAGTGGCAGCAGGAACGCAAGAAATTTTGTGCTGTCCATGACATATACAGACGGGATGATTTTGTCAGGCACCATAAATCGGTGTATCCGGTAATGGAGCATCATACCCGAGATCGCCAGAAGCAGGAGGGCTGCCAGGAGGGCCTTTCTGCTCATATTAAAAGGAAAACCTGACCATATGGCCGAGATACAGTGTGAACAGGACCGCAGCGATATGGAGTATCCACCAGCCCGGCCTGTAGCGCATGAAATACTGAAGCATAACTATTTCCAGAGAATTTGCCCGAGGGCGTATACAGCTGCGATCCCGAATACATGGATCAGCCACCAGCCGGTGCTGAGAAATGATGCCTTCCTTGTGACGTTTTCACTTGCCATTGTATTCTCCATTGTTGAACATATGTCGTACCTTATCATATCTGCATGAGGCTGATCAAGGGACATAATCCACCATCAAATTTAATCTGAACAGCGAGACAACAGCATGTGCGCTCATTCTCGGTCCGATACTGCCGGGGACCTCCGAGGCACCGGCGCAACACGCCGCTGAATCCGCTTACCTGCCGTTCTCACGCTGTTCTTTGTACGCTGTGATGGTGGCTTTCGGAGCAGTCTTTGGACGCAGATAGCTACAGGTCTTTTGACGGGCAGTTATCTCTGAGGACGCATTCCGCGTGTTTCGGCTTTCGGGCCTGGCATATTCGTCTGCCGTGCAGAATGAGCAGATGAGATAGTATCGCCCATTCCTTCTGAGGCGTTAGTGCCATCAGGTCACGTTCAATCCTGATCGGGTCCCCATACGCAGAAAGACCCAGTCTCTGAGAAAGCCTCAGAACATGAGTATCGACCGCTATTCCCTCGTTAACGCCATATATCGTTGAGAGTACGATGTTGCCTGTTTTGCGGGCGACTCCGGGAAGTCTGGTTATCTCCTCCATGGTCTTTGGTATCATCCCCGCGTACACCTGAAGCACCATGTTTGCCGAGGCCTGTATGTTCTTTGCCTTGTTGTTAAAAAAGTTGATCGAGCTGAGGTCTTTCTGCAGGGTTTTGAGCGGGACCGTGGCAAAGTCTCTGATCGTCGTGTATTTCCTGAAGAGGGTCGCGCTGACCTTGTTTACCTGTGTATCGGTCGTCTGTGCAGACATGATCGTTGCTGCAAGCAGCTCAAAGGGGCTCCTGAAGTTCAGCGCGGTCTGAGGGTGCGGGTATTCTTTTTTCAGTTTTTTAATGATTTGAAGAAGTCTCTTTTTGCCGTCCATAGTCTTTCCTCCCTGCCCCGGGCACTACTGCAATAACGCGTTCTCCGCCTTCGGTTGTGATATTATACCACTGTTACTAAAACCATCACCAAGGGGGATGCACATGGCTGAAATTGAATTGCCTGATCCTGAAGAACTTGAGGAACTGAAAGGTAAGACATTTACAAAAAGGGTTGCACTGTCGACGGCGATCTTTGCCGTGGTCCTTGCGATCACGTCTCTCGGGGGCAACAATGCGATGAAAGAGATGCTGCTTGCACAGCAGCAGTCTTCGGACCAGTGGGCGTTCTATCAGTCAAAGGTTATGAGAGAGCATCTCTATAAGCTGCAGAAGTTTCAGTTCGAAACAAATCTTCTGGAAAGAAAGAAAACAATGTCCCCTGAACTGATACAGCATTATACCGACTCCATAAAGAAGATGGACGAGGAAGAGAACAGGTACAGGAAGGAAAAAAAGGCGATAGAGGCAGAGGCAAAAAGACTGGAAGCGGACCGTGATGTCAATAAAAATAAGGACCCTTATTTCGACTATGCAGAGGTGCTTATCCAGATCTCGATCGTTCTGGCATCCATCTCGATCCTTGCGGGTTCACGCCCGATATTCTATGCCGCGATTTTCTCGGCGTTCTGCGGGAGTCTTTTGAGCCTGAACGGTTTTCTGCTGCTGGTCCGCATCCCTTTTCTTCACTGATGAAGCCGGAATCGGGCCGGTTTATTATATCGTGATGGATACATCCCAAGGGTAAAATTACAGCATGGTTGCACGGGACAAGAGAAAATTCAGGAGATACCAAAAGACGGGTGAGGTCCCGATCACCTTCAGAAACAGGGTGATCAGGGCCAGGATGCTTGACTATTCTCTGGACGGTGTCGGTGTCTTCATCGAAGGTTCAGCGGTCATCAGCAAGGGCGATGTCATCAATATAACGATGCATAACACTGAGAATGCTGTTGGCGGGGAGGTCGTCTGGTCCTGCATCGAAGGGACCGGGATCCGGCTGGGAGTCCGGACAAAGGGATTGTTCAGCGGACTGATTCACGATTTCAGGTTCTCGGACACGCTGATAGGGCTCCACCGGAACAGGAAGACCGGCATCATGACGATCCGCTACGGTACGATCATCAAGAAGATATACATCCGGGGCGGAGATATGATTTTCTCGGCCTCCAATCAACAAGAGGACCGGCTGGCGAACGTTCTTCTGAAGCAGGACAGGATAACCCGGCAACAGTATGACAGAACCGTCGAAGAGATGCAGAAGACAGGACAGAAACAGGGGGTGGTACTGGTCAAAATGGGATATCTCAAGCCAGAGGAACTCGTACCGGTAGTCAGGCAGCAGGTCGAACAGATCATCCTCAGCCTGTTCACGCTGCAGGACGGAAGTTTTGAGTTCAAAGAGATGCCGCTCCCGCCTGACACGGTGATAACGCTGAAGCTTTCCCCGGCAAATCTGATTTATTACGGGATAAGGCGGATGGATGACACGGGCGATATGCGCTCTGAACTCCCCGGTCTGAACAGCATTCCCATGCTCTCATCAGATCCTGAGGACCTCTTTCAGGACATTTCCCTGGACAGCACCGGCAGGCAGTTGGTTGCCCTGATCGACGGAAAAAAAACGCTCGGCCAGATTCTCAAGTCATCGGGAGTCAATGAAGATGAGGCTGTCAAGACACTTTATGCCCTTTTCTGTGCGAGGCTTCTGACCGTGAACCCTGGGCAGGCAACCTCTGTACCGGATGCCGGCGAGGTCTCTCCTGGAGCAGACGTGGAGAGCTCGGAGAATGCGGCCCCTGTTGTTGATCTCCCTGACGTAGCAGCCATTCATGCCCTGCATGCTGCCTGCAACAAGATCGGGTATTACGGCGTACTCGACATCAGGGACACGGCGACGCTTGCCGAGATAAAAAAGGCTTACTATACTGCGGCAAAAAAATATCATCCTGACATACACTTCTCTCTTTCCGATGATTCGGCCAAGGAAAAACTGAGCGACATATTTTCATATATCTACGAGGCATATGCAACACTGTCTGACCCGGGAAAGCGTCGTGAGTATGACGGCAGGAAACATCTGGAGGCCGGGACAAAGACAGATACGAAGACGCAGGCCCGGATGAAGTTCGACGAGGGTAGGGCCGCTTTCAGCAGCCGGAGTTATGGGGAGGCTGAACTCCTGTTCGGCCAGGCGACCTATTTTGAGAGCGGGGTATCCGAGTATCACTATTATTACGGCCTGACACTTCTGAGGCAGAGCAGGATGAAGCAGGCGGTGAAGGCATTCGAGTGGGCACTCAAGATCGAGCCCCTGAACGCTGAATATCACGCTGAACTCGGGTTTATTTTTCTTCAGATGGGATTTCCAACGCGGGCGAAGGGCCTCTTTGAAAAAGCCCTCAAGATTTCTCCCGGCCAGAAACGAGCGGCTGAGGGCATGGACGAAATTGCCGGGCGATAGGCGATATGCCGGTGACGCGGGCAACTGCAGCACCTATTCCGGATTTTCCTCCCCAGTTGTTATAATGGTGCATGGCTGAGAAATTGAAAAAAACCCGTGAAGAGATACTTGCGGTCAGCGCGACGCTCGGGAGTATATACCTCGGGTTGAGTATTTATTCGTATTACCAGTGGGACCCCTCATTCCTCACCTTTACCCGGAACCCTGCTCGCAATTATGGCGGCGTGGTCGGGGCCTATCTGTCCGACCTCATCATCTCCCTGATGGGATATCCTTCATACGGTATCCCGGTCCTGATGCTGGTCCTTGCCGTCCGCTCAATGTTTTCCCGGGAACAGGGTAGAACTCCTTATGCAGGTTTTGCCCTGCTGTTACTGTCGTCGGACGTTATGATGGCGCTCCTCGGTGATACGTTCAATTTTCATTTCAGTATTAAGCCGGGCGGCCTGATCGGATACTACGGTACCGTATTTCTCGTGCAGTATCTGTCACTGCTTGGGGCGTATCTCATTGGCATATCAGCGTTTCTTTCATCTCTTATCCTTATAAGCCCGGTACCGTTGAGTTCGCTGACGTTGCCTGGCATGGGTCCTGGGAAAACCGGACGGAAGACTTCAGATACCCCTCTGCCGGCGAAAGGCATCCTGGATGACGATGCGATCATCAACAGGACAGAACCGGAGGAGCCGGAGCCGTCACTCCTACCGCCCACTGACGAACTTCCCCCGATTACCAGGTCATTCGAGCGTCTTCAGCCTGCCAGGCCGCAGACTGAACGGAAGGCCGCCTCCAACGACGGTTATGCCCTTCCTCCCATTGACTTTCTGACTGCTTATGACCTGTCTTCGGTGCGTGATACGGATGACGATATACGGGTCAACTCTGCAAATCTCAAGACAAAACTGGCTGACTTTGATGTCCAGGGAGCGATCACCCGCATTGATCAGGGACCAGTGGTAACGCTCTATGAATTCGAGCCTGCCCCAGGCATAAAGATCAACCGGGTGGTCTCGCTTGCCGACGACCTTGCGCTTGCATTAAAGGCACAGAGCATCCGCGTATCACCGATCCCCGGCAAGGCGACGATCGGCATTGAGGTGCCGAACAAAAAACGGGCTATCGTCTCGCTCAGGGATATTATCGCCTCTGAAGAGTTCGGCAAGAACCAGTCGAAGCTGACACTTGCCCTCGGAAAGAATATCTCCGGCACTCCCATTGTTGCTGATCTTGCCAGGATGCCCCATCTGCTGGTGGCCGGTGCAACCGGCGCAGGGAAAAGCGTTTCGATCAACTCCATGGTCATGAGCATCCTCTACAAGGCAACACCCCGCGAGGTGAAGATGCTGATGATCGACCCCAAACTGCTCGAACTCTCGATTTATGAAAATATCCCTCATCTTATTTCTCCGATCATCACCAACCCCAAGAGCGCATCCGAAGCGCTCCGCAAGATGGTGTTCGAGATGGAGAGGCGCTACCGGCTGCTTGCCGAAAAAGGGGCGCGGAATATCGACGGTTTCAACAGCAAGGCGTCTGAAGAAGAGAAGCTGCCGTATATTATTGTGTTTATCGACGAACTGGCAGACCTGATGTTTTCATCCTCCAGGGAAGTTGAAGATTCTATCGCACGGCTTGCCCAGATGGCCCGTGCCGCAGGTATTCATCTTATCATTGCGACACAGCGGCCGTCGGTCGATGTCATTACCGGGCTGATCAAGGCGAATTTCCCGGCACGTATATCGTTCAAGGTATTTTCGAAGATCGATTCGCGGACGATCCTTGACTCACAGGGCGCCGAGCAGCTTCTGGGCAAGGGAGACATGCTTTTACTGCAGCCTGGCGAGCGGCTGGTGCGTGTTCACGGAGCGCTGGTGACCGAGACCGAGATCAAGTCGGTGACCGATTTCATCGCGGCCCAGGGGCGACCGGACTATACCATATTTGAGGAGATACCGGTAGAGGCCCCTGCCTCTGATGAGCAGTCAGCGGACCGTGATGAGATGTATTATAAGGCGGTTGAATTCGCTGAATCTGTCGGTGAGGTCTCGATCTCATCTCTGCAGCGTAAGTTTAAAATAGGGTATAACCGGGCAGCAAGAATTATGGAGATCATGGGCGATGACGGTCTGGTTGGCCCTCCCAAGGGCGCCGGAAAACCAAGGGACTTTACCGGGAGGCACAATTGAGTATGGGATATTTACGCACGACGATGGTGGTGTTACTGGTTCTGTTCGTAATGAACGGGACGGTGAGGGGCTCTGATCTCGAAGATAAGATCAGCAGGCTCCAGAAGGCTTACGAGGGGGTCACGGATATCCGGGGGAGTTTCATTCAGAAGAGCACGATCAAGGATCTCAAAAGGACCGATACCTACAAGGGTGAGTTCTTTATAAAGCCGCCGCTGAAGATGAAGTGGGTTTACCGGGGGAATGCGGCGCAGGATATCATTGTCAACAATGAGGCCATACTGATTTATAAAAAAGGCGAGAATCAGGCCTACCGAGCGAGATTTGATAAAGAGACCTATGGCCAGACTCCGGTTGCCCTCCTCGGGGGGCTCGGAAAGATATCAGAGGAGTTCACTATTACGGCCAAGGGTGATGAGCTCCTGCTGAAGCCGCGAAAGACAATGGGGATGATAAATTCCATCCGCATGGTCCTGTCCGGCGAGAGATTTCCGGTCAGGTCTTTCACGATTTATGACAGTCGTTCAAATGTTATCGAGATTGAGCTGAAGGAGGTCAGGGTGAACACCGGCCTGAAAGACAGCCTCTTCGACCTGTCGGTCCCCAAAGGGGTCAACATATTTGACCAGGGTCTCTGAGGCCTGCTGCAAGGCCGTTCGTTTTATGGTGAATACCTTCTTTTTGTGCCATAATAAACAATGAGAATTAAGGAAATCTGCATTTTTGCCCTGCTCCTGCTTCTGTTTTCCTGCACAGGCGCACGCCATGAGATTGTGACCGGGACACAGCCTGAACACCGCTTCGAGGCTGACTATTACTATATGCTCGGCTATGAGGCGTTCATTGCAGGAGAGTGGGATAACAGTCTTGCCAACTACAAAAAGGCCCTTGAGTTTGATCCCGGGTCTTCCTATATCAGGGCTCAGATAGGCCATTTTCTCTACCGCAAGGGAGATGTTCCCGGGGCGCTGGCCATGGTTGAGGAGGTCCTGAAAGAGAGCCCGGATAACATCAGGTCTCTCATGCTCCAGGCCGAGATCTATGACAGCCAGAAACGGGTAACGGATGTGGTAGCGACCCTCGGCCGGGTCAGAAAACTTGCGTCTGATGACCCTGAAGTGATGATGTTTGTCGGGAAGGTCTATTACAGCAACAATATGGTCGATGATGCACTCGATGCCTTCAGCAAGGTTGTCCAGAAGGACCCTGATGAGTTTGTCGCACTCGACTATATCGGGTCAATCTATCTCGACAGGAAGGATTATGCCCGTGCTGAGGAGTACCTGAAAAAGGTGCTTGAGATCAGGCAGATTGAGGGCGTCTATTATAAGCTGGGTATCATCAGGGAGATACAGGAGCAGTATCCTGAGGCTATCTCAGCCTACGAGGCCACGCTGCATCTCAACCCCCTGCATCGGCCGGCACGGGAGCGGATCGCCCAGATTTATGTGAAACAGAAGTCGATGGGCAAGGCGATTGACGAGTTTACGGTCCTCAGCAGGCAGCAGCCTGAGAATGTTGATATGCATGTGCGTCTGGGTATGCTCTACTACGAGACCAGGGACTTCGACCGGTCGCTCGACGAGTTCAGGACAGCGCTGGCGGGCAGTCCTGAGAACACGGCCATACGGTACTACCTTGCCTTGGTGCTTGAGGAGATGGAGCATGACGATGAGGCAGTGACCGAATTCAGGAAAATCATTATTCAGGAACCCAGGAACGTCAATGCCTTTTTGCATCTCGCCATAATTTATTCGAAGCAGAAAAAGGATGACGAGGCGATCAGTATGTTCGGGGAGGTCCTTGAGTTCGATAAAGAAAAACCCGAGATATTTCTTTCGCTGGCCATGGCATATGTCCGAAAGAAAGACTATGCTAGGGCAGAGGAGGTCCTCTCTGATGCGATAGCGCGGTTTAAAGACAATGAGGAACTCCATTTTAATCTGGCAATGGTTTACGACAAGACCGAACGGTTTGATGACATGATCACGTCCTTGCGCAGAACACTCGAGATCGATCCGAAGAATGCTGACGCGCTCAATTACCTCGGCTATTATTATGCCGACAAGAATATAAACCTCCAGGAGGCAAAGGGGCTGATCGAGCGGGCGCTTGAACTGAAGCCTGACAACGGGTACATCCTTGACAGCTACGGATGGGTCCTCTACCGGTTGGGGAATTTTGAGGAGGCGATCGAGAAGCTCGAAAAAGCGGTGACGATAACCACCGACGACCCGATGCTGTTTGAACATATGGGGGATGTGTACCATGCCTTGCATAACAGTGAAAAGGCACTGGAGCACTGGAGGAGGTCTCTGAAAAACCCCGAGAAAGAAGAAGGGCTGAAGACCCGGGT
>JBARHQ010000140.1:0-77858 GCA_049799315.1 Thermodesulfovibrionales bacterium
CGGAAAGATTCCGGACAAGCCGGAATAACAGAATGAACCCAACAGTTCACAGACTCTGCGTCTGCACAGGGGTCAACCTGTCCGTAGTAGTTCCATCACCGATCTGACCATTGTCATTACCGCCCCAGGCCCAGACCGTACCATCGTTCTTCAGGACGGCCGTATGCGTATAACCTGCGGTAATAGCCATTACACTGGTCAGTCCGCTCACCTGCACAGGAATTATTCGCTGCGTCGTTGTCCCATCGCCGAGCTGTCCCTTGCTGTTATTTCCCCAGGCCCAGACCGTACCGTCGTTCTTCAGAGCAACCGTATGATCATGACCTGCTGTAATTGCGGTTATTCCCGACAACCCGGCGGCCAGGGCGGGTACTGTGCTTTGTGTCGTCGTTCCATTGCCGAGTTGCCCGCTGCTGTTATTTCCCCAGACCCAGACCGAAACGTCGGTTATGTCGTTCCTCAGGGCAGCGGTATGGGTGTAGCCTGCAGCAATTGCAATGACCTTCGTCAGTCCGCTCACTTGCACAGCGGTGGCGCTCTGAGTCAAATTCCCGTTGCCGAGCTGTCCGTTGCTGTTATTTCCCCAGGCCCAGACTGTGCCGTCGTTCTTCAGAACGACTGTATGAGCGCTGCCGGCGGCAACAGCTGTTACACCGGTCAACCCCGTAGCCTGAACCGGGACGAGACTTTGGGCCGTGCTGCCGTTGCCGAGCTGCCCGTTGCTGTTGTTGCCCCACGTCCATACCGTACCATCGCCCTTCAGGGCAACCATATGGTCACTTCCTGCTGCAATGGCAATAACATTCAAAAGTCCGGTTACCTGTACCGGGACGAGGCTTTGCGTTGTGCTGCCGTTGCCGAGCTGCCCGTTGCTGTTATTGCCCCACGTCCATACCGTACCATCGCCCTTCAGGGCAGCAGTATGGGTATTGCCGGCTGCAACAATAACACCCGACAAATCAATGATCTGCACAGGGACGGAACTTTGAGCCGTACTGCCGTTGCCCAACTGTCCGTTGCTGTTATTTCCCCATGCACGGAGCGCGCCGTCTTCCTTCAGGGCAACAGTATGGTTGGTCGCTGCTATCCTGCCTTGCCCGCTCCGGCTGAAGTTAAAGCCGATTGCGTCGATGCCGTCGAGAAAGACATTGCGGTAGGGCGGGCTGAAAACCGTAAACCCCGTGAGCGAAGGGGTCACCTTATAGATACCGCCCGGTATACTGCTGAAGGTATAATTTCCGTTTACATCCGTCACCGTTGTCATTGAGGCATCGCCGGAAAGGGTCATGGTCACCCCCGAAAGTGCAACGCCGCCGGATGTGGCCCGGCCGGCAACCGTATAGGTCCGGCTGCTGCCACATGCTGAAAACATCATCATTGCAACTACGCCTGATAACAGAGCCAGAATAACCCCGAAATACCTTGTGCGCTTCATCTTGCCATAATTTTTCATGGATATACTCTCCTCATGTTGGATTGCCCAAAAATCGCAACCGGGCTTATCCCGGCTTCTCTGCGTCCGATATTCAATAATATTCCCCACGGGAAAAAGTCTGCTTCGGGCGTTTGTACGTGTATATCATACAACCAAGGCCAATAATTTTCCAACCGCGAAATTGGTCTCAATACAACATCAAAACAACCGCGATATCTAAAACGGGGAGGCGCGGATTCGGCGGCGTGTTGCGCCGGTGCCTCGCAGGTCCGGCTTCCGGCAGTATCGGACCGAGAATGAGAGCGCATGCTGTTATCTCCCCGTTCAGGATTATTCCCTGACAAAAAAGAAGGGAGGCCGAAACGGCCTCCCTTCCCGGTGAGTCACGCGCTATTGTTCTGTCGTTCTAATGTTTATGACCTGCGTGCGGGCCGGGCTTTTCTTTATCGTCCCCATCTTTCATCATAGCGCAGTCCTTGCATTTGCCCTTCATGCCACCCTTCATTTTATGCATGCCACATCCCGGGCCGCCTGCGCCTTCACCGCATTCCATACAGCCATCATGCATCGCTGCAAATTTCTTCTTCTGATCAGGGGTCAGGATCTTCTTGACCTCTTCACGTGTCCTGATATGAGTCATCTTCATGTCTGTCTTAAGCGCTTCGATCTGTTTCACCTTGGCCTCGGCAGCCTGCAGATCAACCGGGTCCTTGCCGAGCAACTCTTTCAGTTCAATCTGGGCAACATCAACGTCGGCCTTCTTTTTGATCATATCCTTTTTTGTCTTGAGGTGGATCGCCGTTACGGTCTCTTTCTGCTTCTCGTCGAGGCCGAGCGCCTCAAACTTCTCAGCCATCATCTGGTCACCGTGCATGCCCTTACCGGCCATACCTTTTTTATTCATGGCATACGCTGAAACACTCATGCCCACCAACAAGACCACTGCCAACAACAATACCAGTTTTTTCATGTTTCTTCTCCCTGTACTTTTTTTCTGTTATTAATAGACAGACCTGAGTCTGCCTGTCTTCCTGTCGAAAATGACCTTGTCAACCTGCCGGTCATTTTTGTAAACATCAGCCTCGATAAATCTTCCCCTGGGGGTAAAGGTCCGGATCCGGCATCCTTTTTCCCGGTAATATCTGTCCATCGCCTTCATTGCCTCTAACGGTGGGACGGCTTCTCTGCATGAACCGTAGCTGTTATATTCCCGGCAGTAATCCCCATAAGGCGTCACATACTCGGGAAAGGCCTGTGACGCTCCTGCTGAAACCAGCAAAACCAATAATACCACAATCACCGTCTTTAACATAGGGACCTGAGTAACTTTCCTTTCTGTTTAATCATAAGGTATGTTCATGAAGAAAATGTGAAGGAGGCGAAGTAAAAAAATGTTACGATACACCTTAGACATACTTATGATAATAACCGGCAGAACAAGGACCATCGGCATCTTCGGCTATCCGGTCGAGCACACGCTCTCGCCGGCGATGCATAATACTGCCTTTGAACACCTTGGTCTGGATTACTGCTATCTGCCGTTTCTGGTCCGGCCGGACGCGCTGCAGCATGCGGTGGAGGCGATCAGGGCGCTTTCTCTTGTCGGCGTCAATATCACCGTGCCCCACAAAGAGGCGGTTATCCCTTTTCTCGATGAGGTCAGCAGTGAAGCAGCCTTTATCGGCGCTGTCAATACCCTTGTCAATAAAGACGGCAGGCTGACCGGATATAACACCGATGGACGCGGCTTTATGCTTTCTCTGGCTGCAAGGGGCATAGAAGTCAGCGGCAGGAAAATCCTTGTGGTCGGGGCAGGCGGGGCGGCCCGGGCTGTCAGCTACTACCTGAGCGAGAAGGCGGAAAGGCTTGCGATCTATAACCGGGGCAGGGAAAAACTTCGGCAGCTTGTCGACGACCTGTCGAAGGTCAGAGCAAATGTTTCTGCTGTGGAAGAGCTCTGCGGGATTGAACAGTTCGATATCATCGTCAACGCGACATCCCTCGGCCTTGACCCGGACGACCCTCTGCCCTTTGACCCTGCGTCTCTGACCGGCAAACATGTTGTCTGTGATCTCATCTATCGGAAAACACCCCTCTTGGCGAATGCTGAAAAGCAGGGCTGTATTGCAGTCGATGGTCTCGGAATGCTCCTCTACCAGGGCGTCCTTGCCTTTGAGTTGTGGACATCGGCAACAGCTCCTGTTGAGGTGATGAAAAAAGCACTTCTGGCCCGCCTGAATCTATAACCTGGCAATAAACTGGCACACTATTTGCCTTTACTTAATGCCGTGTATGTGATACAATTTTGCTATGAAGAAAGTCTGGTTCGCGGCCCCGGCCCTGGTGTTTTTTTTCCTGTATTTCCTTATAGTTAGAGATGAGCGGGTCAACCTTCCCTCAATCGGACAAAACACGGCTTCCTACATCGAAGGAATCCGGATCATCCAGAAGAAGAATGGCAAAAACGACTGGATTGTGACTGCAAAACGTGCCGAAATTCTGGGAAATGGCAATCAGGCTGACCTCTCAGACATTGAGGTGAAGGTCAAAGACAAAGGCATTACCATATCAGCAGAAAGAGGGCTCTATGACATGCAGGTGAAAAAGCTGTTCATATCCGGCCCTGTCACTGCCAGGGACAGGGATTACACGATAACCTCTCAGGATGTGGAGTTTGATAACACTACCGGCATCCTGAAGACAGGCAAAAAGGTAAGGATGGAGGGGACGAAGTTCACCCTCACCGGCACCGGCATGTATGCCGACAACAATGAACAGAAGATAAGGATCCTTAATAATGTTACGGCAACGTATACTAATTAGCCTCAGCCTGCTGTTGTTGCTTGGAGGGAACTCCTTTGCCGAGACCTCCCGGGCCAGTGTCAAGGGCCCGATTACCGTAACATCTGAGAGTCTGACGGCAGACAACAAGGCACATACCGCCCTCTTCGAGACGAACGTCGTGGCCCGGACCCCGGATATGTCGATGGCTGCCGATAAAATGCTCATATTTTACAGGGAAGATGGCGGTGAGGTGACAAAGATCGAGGCCACGGGCAATGTCAGGCTGATCAAAGAATCCCGCGTCATAACTGCCCAGAATGCTATCTACTATGCTGACGAGGACAAGGTCGTGTTCACGGGCGAGCCAAAGGCCATCGACGGGGACAACGTCGTGACCGGCACAAAAATGACCTATCTGATCAAGGAAGATCGTTCCCGTGTCGAAAACAGCAAGGTCTTGCTCAAGAATAAAAGGGACAAATAGTGGACCTGCTTGAAGTCAAAGGACTCTACAAGAGTTACGGGAAAAAGGTCGTCATCAAGAATATCGACCTTTTTGTAACAAAAGGTGAGATCGTCGGACTGCTGGGTCCGAACGGTGCGGGAAAGACATCAACGTTTTACAGCATACTTGGACTGGTCAGACCCGACAGGGGCAATATCTACCTCAATAAACAGGATATCAGCAAGCTCCCCATGTACAAGAGGGCCATCATGGGTATCAGCTACCTCCCGCAGGAGTCGTCGATATTCAGAAGGCTTTCAGTGGAGGACAATCTCAGGGCGGTGCTGGAGATCAAGGGGGTCCCCCGTGATGAAATCGAGACAGAAGTCGCACGGCTTCTTCAGGAGTTCAATCTCGTTGAATTCTCGAAACGGGACAGTTTTCACCTCTCCGGCGGTGAGAGGAGACGGGCCGAGATCGCGCGGGCACTTGCCATAAAACCGACCTTTATCCTCTTTGATGAACCCTTTGCGGGGATTGACCCGATAGCAATCATTGACCTGAAAAAAATGCTGAATTACCTGAAATCCAAAGGGCTCGGCATAATTATCACGGACCATAATGTCAGGGACACGCTCTCGATAACCGACCGGGCATACATCATCAACAACGGCGAGATCCTTGAAGAAGGCACCCCGGACAAGCTCATAGCGACGCCAAAAGTCAAAGAAGTTTATCTTGGAGAGGAGTTCAGACTCTGATGGCACTCGAGAGCCGCCTGGAACTAAAGCTTTCCCAGAGACTGGTGCTCACACCGCAGCTGCAGATGGCTATCAAGCTGCTGCAGATGCCCCAGCTTGAACTGCAGCAGGCACTGACCCAGGAACTGGTTGAAAACCCCTTCCTTGAGGAGATGACAGACATCTCGTCGTCTGAAGAGTACTCGCAGGAAGAAAAGGATTCGATCGAAACGCCGGTAGAAAACGACGATGTTGAGATGCCGCTCGAAAGGTTGATGGCACCGGCCATCGACGATTATTTCGATGATCGGAGCTATGACGGCAGGGACCTTGGTTACTTCACCCCCGGCAATGTCACGCAGCCATCTTTTGAATACTTTCTCAGCACGGCAGCTGACCTCTTCGACCACCTGGTCTGGCAGCTAAGGCTTTCAAAGGAGCCGGAAGAGATCAGGAGCATCGGCGAGATCATTATCGGGAATATCGATGAGAGCGGTTATCTGAAGGTTTCGAATGAAGAACTGCGGGACACGGCAGCAGCTGATGAGGAGACGGTCGAAAAAGCGGTCCGGCTGGTCCAGAGTTTTGATCCTCCGGGTATTGCTGCACGGGACATCAGGGAATGCCTGCATCTGCAGTTGCGGGCGCTGAACCTTGAAGGGAGCCTCGTCGACAAGCTTGTCCTGCAGAGTCTTGACCTGCTGGGGAAGAGGAAATACAGTCAGGTCGCGAAGGATTACAACGTCCCGCTCGAAGAGGTCATGGCGGCCGTCAGGATTATCGAGGGACTCGATCCGAAGCCAGGAGGAAATTTCTCCACGGCATCGGCCACCTATATCACACCTGATGTTTACATTGTCAAGACAGACAACGGATACCAGATCGTGCTGAACGATGAGGGGCTGCCCAGACTGCGGATCAACAGTTATTACCAGCGGCTCCTGAGCCAGAGGAACACCATCCCGAAAGAGGACCGGCAGTTTCTTGAAGACAAGATGCGCTCGGCGGTCTGGCTGATGAAGAGCCTCGACCAGAGGAACAAGACGATCTATCGTGTTACGGAATGCATCCTGACCTATCAGCATGAATTCTTTGACCAGGGCGTCAATTTTCTGAAGCCGCTGAACCTCAAGGACATTGCCTCGGAGCTGAACCTGCACGAGAGCACGATAAGCAGGGTCACCTCAAATAAATACCTGTCCTGTCCGCGCGGCATTTACGGGTTCAGGTTTTTCTTCAGCAACGCGATCCCGGGCGAGTTCGGTGAGCTTTCATCCACCTCGGTAAAAGATATGGTACGGAAGATCATCTCAGAAGAGAACACCACAAAGCCGCTCAGCGATATGCGTATTGTCGATATCTTCAAAAATCAGAATATCACCATTGCCAGGAGGACGATTGCAAAATACAGGGAGGAACTGAAGATCCCTTCCCAAAGTCAAAGAAAAAGATAAGCCAAAGGAAAAGATAAAATGGCAGGCAACACACATCACGCGTACATCAAAAGGAGGAACAAATGAATATTATTGTTAATGGCAGACATCTCGAAGTGACACCGGCCTTGCGCAGTTATGCAGAGGAAAAGATAAGCAGGTTCGACCGGTACCTGCACGAAATATCCGAAGCGGTAGTCACCCTCAGCATTGAAAAGAAATACCGCCACAAGGCAGATGTCCTGCTGAAGGTGAACGGGGTGTTGATACAGGCAGAAAGCATCACCGACGAGATCTATTCGGCCATAGACGAGGTCACGGAAAAGCTCGACCGACAGGTAAAGAAGTACAAGGAAAAGATGGTCTCTCACCGCAAGGGCGGGACAAAGTCAACAGCAGCGGCAGCAGCCGAGGCGCCTGAAAGTACCACCGAAAAAGAAACCGGCAGGATCATCAAGAACAAAAGGTTTGAACTTAAACCGATGAGCCCTGATGAGGCCTCCATGCAGATGGAACTTCTCGGCAAGGACTTTTATGTCTTTATCAATGACATGAGCAGCGATATAAATGTGATCTACACCCGGCAGGACGGCAATTTCGGCCTGATAGAGCCGGTTAAGTAGGCCGGCACAGCGGGCAGGCCAGGCCAACAGATCAGGATAAGCGGGCAGAGTCCTTTCATGAAGAAGAAGGACGATCATAGAAAGAAACCAGGGCACGGGGATGCCGTCCGGCATCCCCGCGTTGTCATCATCACCGGCCTTTCCGGTTCGGGCAAGACCGTCGCCCTCCGTGCCGTCGAAGACCTGAATTTCTTTTGCGTCGACAACCTGCCTGTCTCTCTGATCGGCGCGCTCCTCACCCGCACCTCGAGGACCCCCGGCAGCCCTGATGTCGCCATCGGCATCGACATCAGGGACAAGGATTCCCTGCCAGACTTCGAGCGCATCATCGGAAGGCTCAGAGGCCGCTATGACATCGATATCATCTTTCTTGAGGCTGAACCCGACGTTATCGTCAGACGCTTCAAGGAGACACGCAGGCCCCACCCGCTCGGCGGAGAACTGGCTGAGGCGATTGCTACTGAACAAAAGAGTCTGGCCCCGCTCCGGCAGAACGCCGACAGGATTATCGAGACCACGCCCCTTTCCCCGCACCAGCTCCGGAGGCTGATATCCTCATTCTATATCTCGCGGAAAAAGACCAAGGATATTACAGTCGCTCTGATCTCGTTCGGGTTCAAATACGGTGCGCCACAGAATATCGACCTGCTCTTTGATGTCAGATTCCTGCCGAACCCGTTTTTTGTCCCTGCGCTCAAAGACCTCGACGGCAGGGACAAGAGGGTCGCGGACTATGTACTGAAACACAAAGAGACAAAAGAGTTTTTGAGGAAAGTCGAAGACCTTCTGACCTTTCTGATCCCCCTGTATGTCAGGGAGGGCAAGTCATACCTGTCGGTCGGGATCGGCTGCACCGGCGGCAGGCACCGTTCACCCGCGGTCGTCGAGAAAATCGCAACAGCAGTGAAAGAAGCCTATACTGAACTGAACGTTATCCACCGGGACATATCCTAGTCTTCTGAAATGATCTATCTCGACAGCAATGCAACGACCGCCGCAGACCCCGAGGTCTGCGATGCAGTCCTCTCGTCGCTCAGACGGGACAACGGCAATCCCTCCAGCGGCCACCTCTCCGGCAAGAGGGTCAGAGAGGCGATCGGCCATAACCGCGCCGTTGTTGCCGAACTCATCGGGTGCGACCCGGAAGAGATTTTTTTCACCTCCGGCGGTACGGAATCTAACAACCTTGCCCTGATCGGGGCCGCACTCGCACAGGGCAGTGGCCATATTGTGATTTCGTCAGTTGAACACCCCTCAGTCAGCAACACCTGCCGCCACCTTGAGGCACTCGGGTTCGGGGTCAGTCACGCGCCGGTCGACGCAGACTGCGTCGTTCAATACGACAATATCATAAAAGAGGTCCGCAGCGACACCTTCCTTATATCAGTAATGCATTCAAACAATGAAACCGGGGCGATCCAGCCGGTCGAGAAGATAGGGAGCTTCGCCCGGGAGCGCGGGATACTCTTCCATACGGACGCGGCCCAGTCAATCGGCAAGACGCCTTTTTTTGTCGGAGATCACACGGATATGGCCACGATCGTCTCTCACAAGTTCTACGGCCCGAAGGGAATCGGGGCGCTGTATATCAGAAAAGGCATAGTGATAAAGCCAATCCTCTTTGGAGCAGGCCATGAGCAGGGGCTGAGGCCGGGGACAGAGAATGTATCCGGGATCGCCGGTCTCGCAAAGGCGTGTGAGCTTGCAAAGAGGGATTTAAAACAGAGGATTGCCCATACAAGACATCTCGCAGAGACGCTGTACAGCCAGCTAAAAAAACTCCTGCCGGATATAGCACTGAACGCGGAAAAGGCGCCGCGACTGTCCAATACGCTCAGTGTCAGGATACCCGGCATCAGGGCGCTTGAACTGGTCGGGGCGCTGAAAGACCAGGTGGCATTTTCAGCCGGCTCTGCCTGCCACGCAGGACTATGCACCCCGTCGAGCGTACTGAAACAGATGGGTCTCTCTGATGAAGAGGCGCTTTCGACAGTCAGACTCAGCATCGGAAAAGACAATACCGAAGCCGAGATGATCCAGGCCGCAGACCTGATAGTAAAGGCAACAGCCGGGCTCGGAAGCAGCAGTCGCGCTCATCCGTCTTAGGTCTATGGGTCATGAGAAATCTTAAGATCAAATGGAAGATACTCCTGCTCGTCCTGCCCCTCGTGGTAATTCCTATTATCGCTGTCGGAAATATAATAGGGTACGTCGCGACCCGTCAGGCATATCGGGGCATTACTGATACGAGCAAGTCCGATCTTGATCACATGACACGCTTCACGATCGATCTTTTGAGCACGTATGACGAACATTTCGGGCGTTACCGTCCGGACGATAACGACGCCTTCAAACGAAAGTTTTTTGCAGACATAAGAAAGATCATCAAGGAGAAGAAGGTGGGCGCCACCGGCTATATATATTGTCTTGACAGCCGTGGAACGCTTACCATTCACCCGGCGCAGGAGGGAGTAAACATTTCGGATTCGGTAGACTCGGCTGGAAATTACTTCATCCGGGAGATGCTCACCAAAAAGACTGGGTGGATCCGCTATCCCTGGAAGAATCCCGGAGAGAAGGAGGCGAGGATGAAAATCGTTCGTTATATTCACTTCGAGCCATGGGACTGGATTGTGGCGGTCGGCTCTTATGAGAACGAGTTTTACCGGGAGGCGAACCTCATCACGCGGCAGATCCTTGGAAATGTTCTCCTCGTTCTCTTTGTCTCGACGTTTGTCTCTGTTCTGCTCGTGTTCTACCTCTCCTCGAGATTGACGAATCCCATCAGGAACATGATGGAGGTGGTCAGGGACGTGAGGAAGGGCAGAACCGAAAGGCGCATCCAAATCACGGGAAACGATGAGATCGGAGAGCTGGCAGGTAGCTTCAATAGAATGGTCGATATCATCGAAAGGAACAAGGAGATGGAAAAGGCCTTGAGCCAGCAGGCGAAGATGGCCTCGCTGGGCGTACTTTCGTCAAAAGTTGCCCACGAGATAAATAACCCTCTCGGCGTCATACTCGGTTATGCCTCCCACCTCGAAGGGAAATTAACTCCCGATACCCCTGTATACCGGTACGTCCAGGACATAAAGACCGAAAGCAGGCGCTGCAAGAAAATCGTCGAAGACCTGTTGAGCTACGCCCGGGTGCCCTCGCCGAAGCTCGCGGCAAAAGACCTCAACGCAATTTTAGAGGAGATCGTGCGGTTCGCCTCGAACCTGCCCGAGACCCGCGATAACGAGATCGTCACTTGCTTCTCCGCTGACCTTCCTCCGGTGATGGTGGACGAGGACCAGATGTATCAGGTCGCGATAAACCTTATCCTGAATGCCGCCAATGCGATAGAAGGAAAGGGCCGCATCCTCATCGGGACAGAACTCGATCCAAAGGGCGAGGCGGTTATTACCTTCGCGGACACGGGTTCCGGTATCCCGCCTGAACTCCTCGGAAAGATATTCGAGCCTTTCTTTACGACGAAACCAAAGGGGACAGGGCTCGGACTTGCGATCACAAAGCAGATCATCAAGCAGCACCTCGGGACTATCGGTGTCGAAAGCATAGTCGGCGTGGGAACGAAATTTACGCTCCGCCTCCCGCTTGGGAGGGAGTAAAAAATGGCGGACGCAAGACCGATCATGATCGTCGAAGATGATGTGGCGCTAAGCCGCCTCATATTGGATATCCTCTCCGACGACGGTCAGCACGTGAGGGTCTTTCACGACCCCTACCGTGCAGTCGCTGAGTTCGGGAACGAACGGTTTTCGCTTGTGATCACGGACATAAAGATGCCCGGGATGGACGGCATAGAACTGCTCGACCAGGTCAAGCGCATCAACCCCCATGTACCCGTAATCATTATCACCGCCCATGCGACTGTGGATGTCTCCATCCAGGCGCTCCGGAAGGGCGCAGACGACCTCATTACCAAGCCTTTCGAGTCTGAGGAGTTCCTCTACCGGGTCAGGAAGACCTTGAGGAATAACGCCCTCCTCGAGGAAAATCTGAAGCTCAAGCAGGAACTCTTCAGCCGGTTCAGGTTCGAAAATATCATAGGGATATCGGACGGCATCAAGCAGGTACTCCAGAAGGTCGAGAAAGTTGCTCAGCGCGATCTTCCGGTGCTGATCATCGGGGAGTCCGGGACCGGCAAAGAGCTGGTATCCCAGGCAATACACTATAATTCGCCCAGAAAGGACCATCCCTTTATCGCCATAAACTGCGGCGCCCTTCCGCAGTCCCTCCTTGAGGGCGAGCTTTTCGGCTACAGGAAAGGGGCCTTTACCGGGGCGACAGCCGACAGGGCCGGACTGATCGAACTCGCACACGAGGGGACTCTCTTCCTCGATGAGGTCGTCAACCTTACCCCTGAGGTGCAGAAGGTACTCCTGAGATTCCTGCAGGAAAAGGAATTCAGACGTCTGGGCGACGGCAAAACCATCAGGGTCGATGTCAGGGTGATTTCCGCAACGAACACTGATCTCAGAAAGGCGATCACTCTGGGCTCGTTCCGGGAGGACCTCTATTACCGTCTCAACGGAATCACGATCTCAATCCCTCCGCTGAGAGAGAGGACCGTCGACATCCCCATCCTTATCGCGTCTTTCATATCGAACCACAATAAGAAATTCGGCACAGACTTCGCGGGCTTCACGCCCGAGGCGATGGAATGTCTTCTCCGGTATCAGTGGCCTGGAAACGTCAGGGAACTCGGGAATGTTGTCGAGGCCGCCCTTGCGCTTGCAGGCGAACGCCACATCGGCAGAGATGCGGTCATACAGTTTATCGGAGAGCCTGAGGCCAGGGAAGACGAGGGCCCGGAAGGGGATTTCCAGCAAGCCCTCAGCCGTTTCGAGAGGGAATATTTCACCTCTCTCCTCCGGAAGTGCCGCGGAAATGTGGAGGAGGCCGCAAGACAGGCGGGCATCAATGTCGTGACCCTTTATCGCAAAATTAAAAAATATCAGCTTAAAAAGGATGCGTAATACTAGGGGCCGGGCATGCCAAGCCCCTAGTAACCGTCCTCGGTCCATGTTCTCTTCCTTGCATTTCTGCAACTCCCTTTCATTTCTGCAAATACCGCCCGAACGCCCATAACAGCACGGTTATTTGCTTGCTGCCGAGTTTCTGCATTTTCACAAATGCAACCAGGGTGCGGGAAAGCTTCCTCCTCCGCCCGCTTTCGCATCTCAACATCCCGATTTTACAGGACAAATTGGATGGACAGAATGCAGGCACACTGCTTGCTGTTACAAATCACAGGTTTCCGATAACGTTAACTTGCAACCAGGAACTACAACAAAAGGAGGTTTGACGATCATGGAAAGCAATAAGGGCTGGTGGGTGACTTTTTCAGGAATGGGGCTTAACCTTGCACTCGGAGTTCTCTACGCATGGAGTGTCTTTGCCAAACAGCTGACTGAAGCTGTGGACAAAGGAGGTTTCGGGTGGTCAAAGACTGAGGCCTCGATCCCTTATACGGTCGCAATCGCCTGTTTCGCACTGATGATGGTCCCTGCGGGACGGCTCCAGGACAAGCTCGGTCCGAGAATGGTGGCGAGCATGGGGGCCGTCTTCACGGCCGCCGGCCTCGTCTTCGCGAGCTTTGCGGGTGCGGGCAACATCCTCCCGGCGGTGATCGGGTTCGGACTCCTTGCAGGCACAGGTTTCGGTCTCGGCTATTCCGCCGCGACCCCTGCCGCAGTGAAATGGTTTCCGTCCGAGAAAAAAGGACTGATCACCGGGATCGTGGTGAGCGGATTCGGGCTTGCACCGGTATACATCGCGCCTTTCAGCAAATTCCTCATTCATGATTTCGGGATCAGCGACGCCTTTCGGGTACTGGGTGCGGTCTTCGCCGTATTCGCGGTTTTCATCGCGCAGGGCATAACAAATCCGCCGGCCCAAAAGACTGTCTCTTCGCCGCAGGCTATCCGGGGGAATTACAGGGTTGATTTCAGCTGGCTGGAGATGGTAAAAACACGGACTTTTTACCTCTTATGGTTCGAGTACGCCTGTGCGGCAACAGCCGGCCTCATGATCATCGGACACCTTGCAAAGATCGTTTCGGTCCAGTCCGGCAACGTAATCCAGACCGGATTTCTGTTCGTAGTCCTGCTGGCTGTTTTCAATGCGGCAGGACGCGTCATCGCGGGGATCATATCCGACCGTATCGGCAGAATAAGGACTCTCATGATAGTCTTTCTCAGCCAGGCTACGGTCATGTTCTTCTTCTCTAAATTCTCCACGGTAGAGACCTTTATCGTTGGCTCCGCAGTCGTTGGATTCAGTTACGGAGCCTGCCTTGCACTTTTTCCCTCTGCAACGGCTGACTTCTGGGGGACAAAAAATCTGGGCCTCAACTACGGAATTATGTTCACCGCCTGGGGAGTTGGAGGGGTTTTCGGCCCCATCATGGCAGGGAGGATCGCCGATCTCACCGGGAGCTATAACATCGGGTATTTCATCTCATCGGCACTTATGATCATAGCCGCTCTACTGACGCTTGTCACGAAGGCACCGGAGAAAAAGCTCGCGCCTGTGGAGCAAATTGAGGTCGCGTTCAGCACACCGGAAGGAGCGGAAATAGAAAATCATCCGGCTGCATATAAGGTACGATACAAGAGGGTGTAGTCGGACTGCCAGATAAAGAGGAAGTGTTCAGGCCCGTGAAACACCGCTTTCACGGGCCGCGCTCAGCATCGGAAAAGACAATACCGAAGACGAGATGATCCAGGCCGCAGACCTTATCGCAAAGGCGACAGCCGGGCTCAAAAGCAGCGCTGTCTGATTCATTCGCCGGGCTTTAAGACAGAGAGGAACAGGGATGATTACACGGCCCTTGAATTCCGATTGACTAAGTATTAAAACAGTAAATATTAGAATCCGACTGTTCAGACAGTTTCTTGTCCGGTTGCGATTGACTGCTTCGCTATTTCTTCCTGACGGCATGGCCCCCGAACTCATTTCTCAGTGCGGCCAGGAGTCTGTCTGAGAAAGAGTCTTTTTCCCTGGAGCGGAATCTCTGGAACAGAGAAAGGGCGATAAGCGGGGCCGGAGTTGCGGTGTCGATCGCCTGCTGGACAGTCCATCGGCCTTCACCCGAATCTTCGACGAATCCCGAAATATGGGAGAGATCGGGATCTTTTTTGAACGCCGCCTCTGCGAGTTCAAGGAGCCACGACCTGACGACGCTTCCCTGGTTCCAGAGATGCGCGACCTTCGCAAATTCGAGGTCCTGTGCATATGGAGATGCCTTGAGAATATTGAACCCCTCCCCATAGGCGGACATCATGCCATACTCGATCCCGTTATGGACCATTTTAACGAAGTGGCCAGCCCCTGCCGGTCCGCAGTATAGATAACCCTCCTTTGGTGCCAGGGTTTTAAAGAGCGGCTCCAGCCGGCGGTATATTTTCCTCTCTCCCCCTATCATAAGACAGTATCCGTTTTTCAGTCCCCATATGCCGCCGCTGACCCCTGCATCGAGATAATGAATGCCGGCCTGTTGCAGCATCTCCTCGTGCCGGATATCGTCGCGGTAAAAACTGTTGCCGCCGTCGACAATCACGTCCCGGCGGGACAACAGCCCCTTAAGTCTGTCGATCATGTCGTCGACAGGTCCCCCTGCCGGAATCATCAGCCAGACAACCCTGGGGGCCGTAAGTTTTGCGACAAGCTCCTCAAGCGAGTAAGCCCCCTGCGCTCCGGCCTTTGCAATTTCTCTTACAGGGTCCGGACTGCGGTTAAAGGCCACGACCTTGTGTTTTCCCTTTATCAGTCGTTTTGCCATATTCATTCCCATCCTGCCGAGTCCGATTATACCTATCTGCATATCCTGTTCCTCCTGTTATTTATCGGATGTTTCATTTTGTTGAGGTACTCTGTGTATCATCTCCGAAGGCAACTCCGAGGCTGCCTCCGGGTCCATGATGATGACGAGATTCCCGCGGACAGGTTTCACCAGGGTCGAGGGCAGGTGTTTGTCTCTCTGGACGAGCACCCTGTTCATAATCCTGGATTTGCTCCTCCCGCTTACCAGGGCAAACACATTCTCAGCATGGTTTATGACCGGCAAGGTGAGGGTGATTCGCGCATGCCGAGCATCACCCGGGATGACCGCGGCCACGAGGCGTTTCGCTTCCCTGACCGCCTGGTTGCCCGGAAAGAGCGACGCGACATGGCCGTCTTCTCCGATGCCGAGCAGGACGAGGTCGAAGACCGGGACTCCTTTCTGTCTCGATCCGAAAAAATACATGATGTCCCTTTCGTACCGTGCGGCGGAGATCTCCGGAACGGGATCTTCCACGAGGATCGGATGACAGTTTTCAACAGGAATTCCGGTCGGCTTCACAAGAGTCGCAGACACCATGCCCCAGTTGCTGTCAGGGTGACTGTATGGCACGATCCTCTCATCCACGAGAAACAGGTGCGTCTTGTCCCATGGCAATTTCCCGTCCGCACCTGAGAGCCTCCGCAAAAGCGGAACCGGGGTCTTTCCCCCTGATATGGCAACCGCAAAGTAGCCCCTTCGTGCAACCGCCTCGCTCGCAATCTTTCCCCATTCCCTGATCACAAAGGCATGCATGTCTTCGTCTGACTCGAAGACCACTATCTCAGGCCTGCTGTTCATGTTAATCCGTAATCCATCGCCGTCCGTCCTGTTCAATCAGACGCTTCGCTGCCTCCGGTCCCCAGGAACCTGCTGCATAGCTCGAAAGGTCCCCTGGTGCGCTCTCGTCCCAGCGGGAGATGATCGGATCGACGATCTCCCACATTGCCTCGACAGCTTCCTGTCTGACGAAGAGGGTCAGATCTCCCTTTATGCAATCCAGCAGTTGCCGTTCATAGGAGGGATGCGGACTGGTCTTGAACGTCTCCATATAATTCAGCGTCATTTCCACCGAATGGACCTGACCAGCAGTATGAGGATACTGGACATTGAACCGAAGCGAGATCCGTTCATCAGGCTGGATCGTCAGGATCAGTATATTCGGCTCCATAGTATCACACGTGCGGCCGAATAGTCTGAGCGGCATCTGCCGGAGCTGTATGCATATCTCGCTGATGCGCCTCGGAAGCCGTTTGCCGGTCCTGACATAAAAGGGCACCCCGGCCCATCGGAGGTTGTCGACATGAAACTTTCCGGCAAAGAACGTCGGTATGCACGAGGCCGGAGATACTCCTTCTTCCTCCCGATATCCCCGCACATCATGGCTGTTTATAGCGCCCCTGCCGTATTGGCCCCGTATCATACAGCTATCGATATATTTTTTTTCAAGAGGACGGATAGAACGGAATATCTTCGTTCTTTCATCCCTTATGAAATCGGCCTGAAATCCCACCGGCGGTTCCATCGCCACCATCGCGATCAGCTGAAGGATATGGTTCTGCACCATGTCCCTGACCACGCCGGCCTGCTCATAGAAGGACCCCCTGTGTTCTATGCCAATCTCCTCTGCCACGGTTATCTGGACGTGGTCGATATGGCGGTTGTTCCAGAGTTGTTCGAAGATTGCGTTCGAGAAGCGGAGGAAGAGGATATTCTGCACCGTCTCCTTCCCGAGATAGTGATCGATCCGATAAATCTGCTCTTCACGAAATGCGGTGGTCAACAGCCTGTTCAGGAGCGCGGACGATGTCCGGTCGCGGCCGAAGGGCTTTTCGACAACGATCTTCTCCCTCAACTCTCCGTTATCCTTGCGGTTCTGCCGTATTTTTTCGATGATCCCCGGGACGACCTCAGGGGGAACTGCCATGTAGTAAATGACATCGAAAGCACCCTCCGTCCGTATCGAGACGCGTTCGATCAGTTCGAGGAGTTTTCGATAGGCAGCATCGTCTTCATAATTACCCGACAGGAAATAAAGGCGCCTGCTGAAGTCTTTCCATTGTGCGTCGTCGGGAGGCTCGTCCCCGAACTCGCTTATCGCCTCTTTCATGGTACGGCGGAACCCATCGTCGTCCAGGTCGTGCCTTCCGAAACCGACCACGGTACACTCCGCGAGAGACTCCTTCCTGTGCAGATGGAAGAGCGTCGGTATGAGTTTTCTCCTGCTGAGGTCGCCGCTGCCGCCAAAGATGACCATCGTAATAGGCCGGATCTCCGCTTCTCCCGTATTCTCCCCGCAGGGCTGCAGGAACCTGCTGTCAATAATCTCTGTCTTCATAATTCCTTTCAGAGGGCTGCTTAGCTGGCCGCCATTGTTTTTTGCATCACAAAACGCCTGCCTTCATGAACTCTCCTTCTATGGACTTGACCTTGCCGAGCCTTCTGACATGCCTTTCTGCCCGCGAGAATCTTGCGGTAAGAAATCGTAGCGCGATCTCTTTTGCGAGTTCCGGGCCTATGACACGCTCGCCGAGGCAGAGGAGGTTCATATCGTCGTCCTCGACCCCCTGGTGCGCTGAGAAGGTATCGTGACAGATGGCCGCCCGAATGCCAGGGAACTTGTTTGCTGCGATCGAAGCGCCAACACCGCTGCCGCAGATCAAGATGCCCCTGTCCGCCTCTTCCCGGATAATCGCCTCTGCAACCAGCCGCGCAAAGTCCGGGTAGTCGGCAGGCTCCGGGCCGCATGTGCCGAGATCCAGGACCTGATAGCCTTCAGTCGTTAAGAAATTTACCAGGAGTCCCTTGTACTCAAAACCCCCGTGGTCCGCACCGAGTGCCACCTTCATCAGGCCCTTCATCAGACCTTGATCAGGGAGTTCCAGTCCTGCGAAAACCTCTCCATGCCCTTGTCCGTCAACTCATGGGAAATGTTATAGTCTTGCCAGTCTCTTTCGAGGTCTATGTTCCTGTAGGGTATAGCCTTTAACGACCCCGCGTTATAGGTGTAGTCATCTCCGGGCACCGGCATCCCTTTCTCAGCCCACTCCTTTAATATCGAAAAGGGCGCAGTGATGATATCCGACTCCAGTTTCAGGGCATAGAGAAAATGATCGAAGGTCCTGACACTTGCAGTCAGCACCTCGACATGGGCATTGCCCTTGCGATACATACAGAGGATATTCGCAATCAGCTCCATCCCGTTTTCTCCCCTGTCATCAAGCCTTCCGACGAAGGGAGAGACATAGACGCTGTTGTGTTTTGCTCCCTTTGTGGCCGCATAGACTGCCGCAGCCTGTTCCTGGCTGAAGCAGAGGGTCATGTTCACCCTGAGCCCTTCCTTTACAGCTTGCTCCGCCGCCTTCAGGCCTTCGGCTGATGTCGGGAACTTGACCTGGGCGTTCGGGACCCAGGAGAACATTTCTCTCCCCTGTCGGAGCATCTCTTCAGAGGTTGTCGTTGCGTCGGCATACACCTCTACTGATATCGACCCCTGCGGAATCAACCCGAAGATTTCCCTCACCACAAAGTGATAGAAGCTAAGGATCTCCTCTCTGCTGAATTTCTGCCCCTCTTCAAGCCGTTTCCGCGCACTTGGGTTTTTAGCAATAAGTGTCGGATTTGTTGTCTGGCCGTCAAGAAACCCGAGAAGCCTGATCGTCTCGATGGTCTCGTGCGGGTCTCCGCCGTCTAAAAATATCCTGGTCTTCAGATGCTCCGGTCTCATAGAACCTCCTTTGTTTTCCTAATGATGGCACTTTTTGAAATCTCCTCATAGTCGAGGAGTTCTGCAGGTTTGCCGCTACGCGGCATCCTCCGGACTGAAAGCGAATGGACAGGTACCGACTGAAGGGCGAGAGAGCTTCTTACGGCCTCTCCGATGCCACCCTCGGCAAAATGGTCCTCGACCGTAATGATAGCCCTAGTCTGCGCCGCGGCTGCAGCAAGCGTCTCCGTATCCACCGGTTTAATACTGTAGAGGTCGATAACGCGGACCGCGATACCTTCCTTTTTCAGTTCATCATATGCGGCAAGCGCCTCATGGAGGGTTATGCCTGCCGAGACGATCGTGATGAGGTCGCCGTTACTCTTCCTCAGGACCTTGCTCCCGCCGATAGGGAATTCCTCGTCGTTGTCGTAGATGACCGGTGTTTCCATTCTCGTCGTCCTTATATAGACGATGCCGTTGTGCCGAGCCGCCTCTTCAACAAGTCTTTCTGCCGAGACCGCATCAGAGGGATACAACACCACGCTGTCCAGAAGAGTCCTGAACATGGCGATATCCTCAAGCCCCATCTGGGACGAGCCGTCTTCGCCGATAGAGACGCCGGCATGTGAACCGCAGAATTTTATGTTAGCCTCTGAATACTGGCTCATCCTGATCTGGTCGAACGCCCGGGTGAGGAATGCGGCAAAGGTCGAGACAAAGGGTATCTTCCCCCTGCGCGCTAACCCCAGGGCCGTCCCGACCATGTTCTGTTCCGCCACATACATCTCGAAAAAGCGGTCAGGATATTTCTCCTTGAATATCTCGGCATAGGTAGAATTCGAAACCTCTGCGTCCAGGACTACCAGCTGCGGGAACTGCGGTGCTATGCGCACCAGGGCGGTGCCATAGGCATGCCGTGTAGCAGCCGGTGTATTCAGTGCATAGGACAGGCTGGCCGCCTTTTGCGCCTGCTCTACGACCGGCTGGCGGTCTTCAGGTCTTGTTGTTTCCCCCCTGACAGCCCGATCTACTGTCCCGAGTTCTTCAAGTGCACGGGGCAACTCTTCTTTTTTCAGCGTCTTTCCATGCCAGCCGTTTTTGTTCTCTATAAAAGAGACCCCTTTGCCCTTGATCGTCTTTGAGATGATCATGACCGGCCTGCCTTTGACCTGAATCGCCTGATTGTAGGCTGAAAGGATTTCAGGAAGGGAATGTCCGTCTATGATAATTGTCTGCCAGCCGAAGGCAGAGATACGCCTGTCATACACTGAAAGGTCGTGTCCGTACATGGTCTCACCGCGCTGGCCCAGGCGGTTCACATCCAGGATGCCTACGAGATTGTCCAGTTTGTAATAGGCTGCGATCTCCAGCGCCTCCCATTGCGAACCCTCGGACATCTCGCTGTCGCCGAGGAGGATATAAGTCCTGTAGGGAAGCTTATCGATGTATTTACCATTCAGCGCCATGCCGAGACCTATCGAAAGCCCCTGTCCCAGAGACCCGGTAGCCGCCTCGGTATAGGGGAAGGCAAGCGTAGGGTGGCCCTCCAGATTGCTACCGAATTTCCTCATGCCCATCAGCTCTTTTTCGGACACCTTTCCGGCAGCAGCCCAAAGCGCATAGAAGAGCGGTGAGGCATGACCTTTCGAAAATATGAGGCGGTCATTGTTGGGATGACCCGGCATTTCCAGATCGAATCTGAAGGCCCCTCCGAAGAGCAGTGCCGTTATCAGGTCTGTTCCTGAAAGTGACGATGTCGGATGTCCTGACCCTGCCTCTGTAGTCGAGGTGATAATATAATAGCGGATCAATTTCGCCAGCTTTTCCAAATGTGCAACGTCCGTCATATGAACCTCTTTCTTTTCTCTGTCAACCTCCCCTTAAGCTGAGAGGGGTGACAAGAAGTTATGTCCCTCTGACCGCCTGCTTATGAGCTGACGATTATTTTCAGCGAGGCGTCTTTCACAACCGATACCTCAATTCTAGCAAGTTTTGCAGTACAGTCAACATGAAGACAGACAAACAGGGTATGCACATGCCTGTTAAACGCTAACTACCCCGGCTCGCCCCTTCTGGCGTGAGATGGTGATATTTAGGCACAAACCCGGGGAAAAGTCAGTCAGGGAACTGCTTGTCTTTCTGTAGGTTTTTTCCTCAATAGCAGGCGCTGTCTGGCAGGCTTATTGATAGCGCTGAACTGTCAGAATAAACCTACAATCGGGAAGGAAAAGAACGATATACGAACGCCCAAAAAACTGATAAGATTGATCATGTGGCTGTCTCATGTCATGACAGCCTGATCCTTTCAGAGAAAGGAGGTGAGTTGGATGAAGAAGATGCTCTCAAAGGAAGTCCTTGAGAAAGAGGCTGCTTTATGGCAGGGCCTAAAGAAGGCTGCTGCAGAAAATCCCGGGAAAGCATGCCGCAAGTGAAAGGGCTGAAAGAGCTGAGGTTGCCGGTCAGGCAACAAAGGAAAAAGGCGGCCGTGAGGAACAGACCACAGATCCCATTCCGAAGGTTCTTCATGGCTGCCGTCTTTATCATCCACGGAGAACCTGGAGACATACGATGCCGATAAGTGATCCGTTTGCATTTTTTATCCAGCTGCATATTACCGAGCGTTGCAACCTCCGCTGCAGCCACTGCTACCAGGACGGAGACAGGTCAGGGGAGATGACGCTCGTTGAGATAACGTCCATTGCGGACGAGGTCTCCGAGATGATAACAGCCTGGGAAGAAGCATATGCCGTCCCGTTCGAGTCGAGCTTCACGGTGACAGGGGGAGAACCGTTCCTCAGGAACGACTTCAGCGCCATCCTCGATGCGCTGCGCCGAAGGGGATTTGATACCTATATTCTCACCAACGGGACGCTCATCAGTCGTGAAAGGGCCCGTGAGCTTGCTGACCTCGGGGTCAGGGGCGTCCAGATAAGCCTTGAGGGGCCAGAGCAGATTCATGACAGCATACGTGGTGCAGGGAGTTTTTCAGCGTCGATGAACGGCATTCAAAACATTGTCAGTTCGGGTATCGAGCTCACCCTGAATACGACACTCTCCGAAATCAACGCACCGTATTTTATGGAGATGATCAGCCTGGCATCTGACCTGGGAGCACAGAAACTCGGCTTTTCAAGGCTTGTCCCGTCGGGGGGAGGAAAGCGGCTTATCAGCAGGATGCTCAGCAGTACCGCCGTCGAAGACCTGTACCGGAACATATTCTCCCCCGATACCGGAAATAGTACCGGAGATCTGAAAATCGTCACCGGAGACCCGGTCGCCTCACAGTACCGGTCTCCTGACCAGGCGGCTTCCGGCAGTTCCGTGCCGTCCGGCGGATGTGCAGCAGGCGTCTCAGGACTGACGATCCTGCCCGACGGCACGGTAACCCCCTGCAGGAGGCTGCCGATACCGATCGGGAATGTCCGGACTGATTCACTCAGGCAGATCTGGACCTCTTCCGCAGTGCTGAGCAGTCTCAGGGACAAGACGCTGTATCAGGGGAAATGTGGAGACTGCAAAAGGTGGGCCTCATGCCGCGGCTGCAGGGCCATCGCCTTTGCTGTAGCCGGAACCGGCGGCATCGACGCCTGCCTTGCGGAGGACCCGCAGTGCTTTCTGGCATGAAGGCAGAAGGTGAGGCATGCCTGCGGTCAGAAAAGGAGACCCGATATGAACACCTGGATTATTGATCCCGACCACTCTGTAGCAGCGTTTTCGATCCGTCATATGATGATCGCGCGGGTGCGCGGCCAGTTCAACAAAGTCGGAGGGTTCGTCCGCTTCGATCCATTCGACATCAATGGTTCGTCCGTTGAGCTGACGATCGACGCATCAAGCGTTCTGTCCGGCGTCCGAAAGCGGGACGATCATCTCATGACAGCCGATTTTCTGGACACTGAAAGGTATCCGCTCATCTCTTTTAAAAGCAGCCAAATCCAAGCCCTGGCATCCGGTCGCGCGCTCGTGACCGGAAACCTGAGCCTCCATGGAGTCACACGCAGCATTGCCGTCGAGGTTTCATACACAGCGCCTGTCAAAGACCCATTCGGTGACGGGCTGAGCATGGGGTTTGCGATAACCGCCACGCTGAACAGGGAAGATTACGGCATCACGTGGAACCAGCCGATGCCGGATTTTGGAGTCATGCTCGGTCATGAGGTAGAGCTGCTGATCGATCTTGAGGCAGATCTTGCCCCGGGTTAGACAGGGTAGCGGACAATACGAAACAATGATGCCAATCAGGAGGCCTGTCAATGAAAACATATGATGTTATCGTTATCGGCGCAGGGGACGTCGGCCTGGGCATTGTCTTCAAGGCAGCCTCGCAGGGACTCAGCGTCGCTGTTGCCGACAAGGGGAACCCCGGCGGGACCTGTGTCAACTATGGCTGCGTGCCTTCAAAGACGCTTATTCACACCGCTGACAGAATAACCGAGATCAGGCAGGCGGCTGAACTCGGCATCAGCGCGCCTGTTGCTAAAATAGACTTTGGCACTATCATGCAGAGGATGAGGAAAACGGTCTCCTCCGGCAGACGCTCCATAGAAAGAGCCCTGGAGGAGACCGATGGCATCGACTTTTTCAAGGGACAGGCCCATTTCCTCGATGACCGGACACTCGCGGTGGGCCAGCATAGAATACGGGGCAGGAAGATCTTCATAGCATCAGGCTCGCGTCCGTCGGTCCCAGACCTGAAAGGGCTCGCGTCGGTTGATTACCTGACGAACGAGACCGTGCTGAACCTGAAGGAGCGGCCCCGGAGCCTGATCATCATCGGAGGCGGGTTTGTGGGCGTCGAATACGCGCATTTCTTATCGGCCGTCGGGACTAAGGTGACGCTCATCATACGCGACAGGACCCTTCTGCCCTTTGAAGAGCCTGAAATATCGGAGCTGCTGAAAAAAGAGATGGACAAAAGAATGACGCTCCTCTTCGGGTCTGATGCTGTTGAAGTCAGAAGGTCCAGGCAGGGGCATGTGGTGCTCGTAAAGAACAGGAAGTCCGGTGCTGTACAGAAACTGCGGGCCGATGCTGTCATGGTTTCGGCCGGACGGACATCGAACGCTGACCTGCTCAGGATAGAAAATGCCGGCGTCGAGACAAATGCAAGCAACTACATAAAGGTGGACGATAATCTCCGGACGAACAAAAAGCATATCTGGGCCCTGGGTGACGCGATCGGCCGGGCGATGTTCACCCATGCCGGCGATAGGGAGGCTGAACTGGTATGGCACAATGCCATGAAACGGAAGAAGCTGCCGATGGATTTTCAGAACGTCCCCCATGCTGTCTATACCTCCCCGCAAATCGCGTCCATCGGCCTGACCGAAAAAAAGGCGCGGGAGCATTACGAGATCCAAGTGGGAAGAGCGGCATATTCCGACACGGTCATGGGAGAGGCGATGCTGGAACATAGCGGATTCGCCAAGGCGGTCGTTGCTAAGGGCAGCGGCCGGATCCTCGGATTCCATATTATCGGCCCGCACGCAGCGATCCTGATCCAGGAAGTCGTCAACGCGGTCCTCAACCGTGCTGACGTGCGATCGATAACCGGAAGCATGCATATATTCCCGGCGTTATCAAACCTCGTGACCGAGACCCTCGGCAACCTGCAATAGGCCGGGGAGAGGAATGCTTGTCCATTTCTCCTTGCGGACTACCGAAGAGCGACACATGATGTGACACGACAAATCTTAGTAGTTTCGGTCAAAGGAGGAATACGCATTATGGGGTCACATCACGATTCTGAGATAATCGTACGTTAATGCTCCTCATTCAGCCCTGTTGGTTTTCACAAAAATAACAAAGTACTCTTGAAGGAGAAACTATGAGTGAACAAACGCCTCTCAATAAGCCAATCTACAGCCTTTTACCTGCGGACGTCGAGGGATTCGATCCCCTTGCTGAGCTGGCGCTGGATATGCACTGGTATTGGAATCATTCTGCCGACGAAGTGTGGAGGCAGCTCGCACCCGCAGTGTGGGATCTCACTCATAACCCCTGGGTCGTTCTGCAAACAGTCTCGCGGGACCAGCTCCGTCGAGCATTGCTCGATCCCGCCTTCCGCAAGAAGGTGGATGACCTCCTGCGGACCAAGCGCCACAATGCAGAGTCACCCGCATGGTTTCAGCAAAATCATTCCCAGACGCCGCTCACGTCTGTCGCCTATTTCAGTATGGAATTCATGTTGAGTGAGGCCCTCCCGATATACTCGGGCGGACTCGGCAATGTGGCCGGCGATCAGCTCAAAGCAGCCAGTGACCTGGGCGTTCCTGTCATCGGGGTGGGGCTGCTCTACCAGCAGGGTTATTTTCATCAGATGATCGACAAGGACGGTGCACAGCAGGCCATCTTCCCGTACAACGATCCTGGCCAATTACCCATCACGCCTCTGCGCGGACCGGACGGGGATTGGCTGCGATTGGAGATTGAGTTGCCCGGCTACTCCGTCTGGGTGCGCGCCTGGCAAGTCCAGGTCGGCCGGGCGAAGCTGTACCTGCTCGACAGCAATGATGCAGCGAACCTCCCGACCCGCCGGGGAATAACCAGCGAGCTGTACGGAGGCAGCCCGGAACTGCGTCTCAATCAGGAACTGGTGCTCGGGATCGGCGGATGGCGTCTGCTCACGGTACTCGGCATCAAGCCCGAGGTCTGCCATCTGAATGAAGGACATGCCGCTTTCGCCATATTGGAACGCGCCCGAACCTTTATGGAAGAGACAGGGCAGTCTTTCGAGGTCGCGCTGGCCATCACGCGAGCAGGGAACCTCTTTACCACACACACTGCGGTGCCCGTCGGCTTTGACCGTTTTGCCCCTGTCCTTATCGACCAATACCTTGGCTTATATGCCCGTAACAAGCTCGGCATCTCTCTTTACGATTTAATGTCTCTCGGCCGCCAAAACCCGAACAATCCTTTTGAACCCTTCAATATGGCTTACCTTGCTTTACGTGGAAGCGGGGCTGTCAATGGGGTGAGCCGCCTGCACGGGAAGGTGAGCAGGCATCTTTTCGGGCCTCTTGTCCCGCGGTGGCCTGAGGACGAAGTACCGGTAGGACATGTTACAAACGGAGTCCATATGTCAAGCTGGGATTCGGAAGAGACTGACTCTCTCTGGACAGACGCATGCGGAAAAGACCGCTGGCATGGAACTCTCGAAAATCTGGAAGAGGATATGCGCAGGCTTCCCGACTACAGGCTCTGGGAGTGCCGTGCCTCTGCCCGCGAGACGTTGATTGAATATATGCGCGGCCGGCTTTTCCGACAAAGGGAAGCCGAGGGCGCATCACCCGAGGAAATTGAAGGTGCAAAACATATTTTCGACATAAATGCATTGACGCTGTGCATCGCACGCCGCTTTGCCTCCTACAAGAGACCAAATCTGCTGCTCCACAATCCTGAAAGGCTCCTGCGCATACTTAGTAATCCTCAGCGCCGCGTGCAGCTCATTATTGCCGGCAAGGCCCATCCGGCAGACCTGGCAGGGCAGGACCTGATTCAGGAATGGATGCGTTTCATCCGACGGCCCGATGCGCGCAACCATGTGGTCTTTCTGAGCGACTATGACATGTTTCTGACCGGACAACTGGTTCAGGGAGTGGATGTCTGGATCAACACACCGCGACGGCCCTGGGAGGCCTGTGGAACGAGCGGCATGAAGGTACTCGTCAATGGAGGTATCAATCTCTCGGAACTGGACGGCTGGTGGGCTGAAGCCTTCACCCCTGAAGTCGGATGGGCGCTTGGGGACGGAAAGGAACATGGGGACGATCCAGCCTGGGATGCTGTTGAAGCCGAGGCGCTCTACGAACTGCTCGAGCACAAAGTGATCCCAGAGTTTTACGACCGTGATACAAACGGCATTCCCGTGGCCTGGGTCGCTCGCATCCGTGAGAGTATGGCCCGGCTGACACCCCGCTTTTCCAGCAACCGGACCGTGCGGGAGTATACTGAGCAATACTACATTCCTGCGGCGTCCGCATACTGCAAGCGCGCTGGCGATAAGGGTGCAATGGGAACAAAAATCGCGAATTGGCAACGTGCTTTGGAGGAGAATTGGTCAGAACTACGCTTCGGGGAAGTGAAGATTGCGAGTGACCGAGAGAAGCACGTATTTGAGGTTCAGGTCTATCTTAACAGCCTCGACTCACATGCTGTCCGTATAGAGCTCTATGCGGACGGATTGAACAGCGGCGAGCCGGTAAGGCTTGAGATGAATCTCGTCCGGCGACCATCGGCTGAAGACGACGGGTATGTTTATCGTGCGCAGGTGCCTGTGAGTCGCCCAGCGACGGATTATACCGCGCGGGTAATCCCGTATTATGACGGCGTTTCGGTTCCCCTGGAAGAAGCTCACATCCTGTGGCAGCGGTGATTCTATTTCGAATGGAAGATGCATAACACACAGCGAATAAAATAAAAAGTGGCTTGGTTGTAGGATATGACGGAATGCCGGAGCAACCGGGCCTGATCCATGACAGGCAGTAGTGTATCCGCCCGCTAAACAATCTCCCCGAATATGCCGATAGATACTTAAACAGGCAGAACGCCTGAAATATCGGAAAGGGGCAGAAGGCCATGACCATGAGAGACACAATAGAAGCTATCAAGGATTCCCCGTTATGGAGTACCCTCACACTCGGAGAAAAGCTGGATGCACTTCTCTATGCCGTCGGCAGTGCTGAAGAAACGATGCTGAGCAGGTATGAACATGTGGATGTCTCGGATATCGTTGGCGAGATCTTCGCGGACTACAATAATTAAACCCACTCCGGACGAGGGGGCACCCCCTTTTCTCCCTCGTCGCCGCGAGTGGCACAGACCTTGTCTGACTTCCCCGTTCCCGGGCTATAATTTTCTAAGATCTACAACTCTCTTTGCCTTGCCCTCTGACCGTTCGAGGGTCTTCTTCTCGACCAGTTTCACCTCCACCCCAATGCCCAGTTCCGAGGCAAGCCTGCTTTTTATCAGTTTAATCAGCTCATTCTGTTTCTTCATCTCGTCGAAGAATATCGACTCGGAAACCTCCACCTGGACGGTAACGTCATCCAGCGGCCCCTTGCGGTCGATAATGATCTGGTAGTGAGGCTCCGTGCCTTCGATCGCGAACAGGACCGCCTCGATCTGCGACGGAAAGACATTGACGCCCTTGATGATCAGCATGTCGTCTGTCCTGCCTAGGACCCGCGACATGCGCATCGTTTTCCGGCCGCACGGGCATGACTCCGGCATAAATCTCGTCAGGTCGCGGGTCCTGAACCTGATCACCGGGAAGGCCTCTTTCGTCAGCGTTGTGATCACCAGTTCGCCGGTCTCGCCCGGGGCGACCGGCTCAAGTGTTTCAGGGTTGATGATCTCAACCAGAAAGTGGTCCTCATTGATATGCAGTCCGTTGCGCTCAAGGCACTCGCCGGCGACCCCCGGACCCATCACCTCGCTCAGACCGTAGTTGTCGGTAGCAACGATCTTCAGTTTGTCCTGTATCTCCTGCCGCATCTTCTCTGACCAGGGCTCAGCCCCGAAGAGGCCATATTTGAGAGAAAGGGAATTGAGACTGACCCCCATTTCATGGATCGTATCGGCAATCAGCATCGCATAGCTCGGCGTGCAGACAAGGGCCGTAGACCTGAAGTCCTGCATGATCTTGATCTGTCTGACAGTATTCCCGCTCGATATGGGAATGACCGAGGCGCCGATCCGCTCCGCGCCATAGTGCAGGCCGAACCCCCCGGTAAACAAGCTGTAGCCAAAGGCAATCTGTACCACATCATCCTTGGTAACGCCGGCCGCGGTCATAACCCGTGCAACGAGGTTCGACCAGGTCTTAATATCGTTTTTCGTATAACCGACCACCGTCGACAGTCCGGTCGTGCCGGACGAGGCATGAATGCGCACAACATCGCGAAGCGGTACAGCAAAAAGACCGTAGGGGTAACTGTCCCTCAGGTCGTTTTTCAGCGTAAAAGGAAGCTTGCGCAGATCATCAAGCGAACGGAATTCGTCAGGGTCAACCCCGAGTTCATCGAACTTCCGGTGATAGAACGGAACGTTCATATAGACACGCGAAAGCGTTGCCTGCAGCCTCTCAAGCTGAAGCTGCTCCAGTTCCATCCTGTCCATACATTCTTTTTCAGGCTCCCAGTACATATAGTCCTCCTTGACCCTTACAATTGTGTTTCCGTGTCGAGGTCCCTGCCGAGGTAAGCCCTCTGGACATCCCTGTTCGAAAGCAGTTCCTCTGCAGATCCCTGAAGTATTATCCTCCCTGTTTCGATGACATACCCGCTGTCGGCTATCTTCAATGCGCTCCGTGCATTCTGCTCCACAAGCAGCACGGTCAGTTCATGGTCATCCCTTAGCTGAACAATGTGGGTGAAGATCTCTTTTGCTATCGTGGGAGCCAACCCGGTCCCGGGCTCATCAAGTATCAGCAATCTGGGCTGAGCCATAAGCGCCCGCCCGATTGCCAGCATCTGCTGCTCTCCTCCGGAGAGGGTACCGGCAAATTGTTTTTTACGCCTGTCGAGGATGGGGAACATAATATACATTTTCTCCATATCCTTTTTTATGAGAGCGTTTCTCCTGAACGAATATCGGTGATAGGAACCAAGAAGCAGGTTATCCTCCACAGTAAGCGTCTTGAAAATATGCCTTCCCTCAGGCACATGAGATATCCCCATCTTCACGATCGCATCAGGATTGCGGTTCGAGATCTCTCTGCCTTCGTAGGTAATGTTTCCGCCGCCTGCACGAATAAGGCCTGATATGGTAGAGAGCAGCGTTGTCTTTCCGGCGCCGTTGGCTCCGATAAGCGCAACGATCTCCCCCTTCCTGACATGAAGGGACACGTGTTTGACCGCATGGATTTTGCCATAATAAACCTCGACGTTTTTCAGTATCAGCATCTATGCCTCATCATCGCCCAGATAGGCGGCTATGACGAGCGGGTTTTTCTGTATCTCAAGGGGTGTCCCCCGGGCGATCACCTCTCCAAAATTCAGGACCGTTATCGCGTCGCTGATCCTCATCACAAGCTCCATGTCATGTTCGACCAGTATTATGGTGATCCCTTTTTCAGTACGTATTCTCTTGATGAGTTCGCCGAGGTCCCGGGTCTCTCTCATGTTCAGGCCTGCAGCAGGCTCATCCAGCAACAGAAGTTTCGGTTCTGTTGCCAGGGCCCGGCCTATTTCGAGCACCCGCTGTTCTCCGATAGGGAGATTTGATGCCAGGGTGTCCCGGTGATGACTCAGCTTTATGTAATCCAGAATCTCTTCGCTTGTTTTCCGGCTCTCCTGTTCCTCTCTCAGGGCAAAGGGAAGCCTCATCCCTGATGCCAGAAATCCGGCCCTTGTCCTGGCATGCCTGCCGACCATGACGTTTTCGAGAACAGTCATATCCGCGAAAAGCTCGAGGTGCTGGAAGGTCCTGGAAAGCCCCTTGCGCGCAATGGTCACAGGAGAAAGGCTGTTGATTCTTTCACCGGAAAAAACCACCTCACCCCGGTCAGGAGGGTCGATGCCGCTGATAGCATTCAGGAGCGTGCTTTTGCCGGCCCCGTTCGGGCCGATCAGGGCGCTGACGCTTCCGGCCTTCACCGTAAATCCTACATTACTCAAGGCCCTCACCCCGCCAAACTCCTTTGATATACCTTTAAGCTCGAGCACCGGATCCGCCTTTGAGCCTTACGGCTTTTTCGATCAGCAAGGGGACTATTCCTTTGCGCATAAACAGCAATGACAGGGTCAGGATGAGACCATAGACAAGCACATCAAACTCCTCAAACTTTCTCAGGAGTTCGGGGAGTATGGTAATGATGATTGCGCCGGCGAGACCGCCCCAGACATTGGTTATTCCGCCAAGTACCACCATCATCAGGGCCAGCACCGAGTAGAAGAGACTGAAACTGCCCGGACTGATAAACGTAACGTAATGGGCGTACAGGGCCCCGGCGAGAGATGCATAAACAGCGCTCAGGATAAAGACCTTTATCTTGAGCGCTACCGTATCAAGCCCCATGGCAATGCTCGCTGTTTCGCTGCCATGCATTGCCCGCAAGGACCTGCCGGTCCTTGAGTTCAGGATATTCAGAGAAAATATGATAACCGCCGCAACACATATCCAGGTGAAGTAAAAATTGGAGGTCGTGGAACTCAGCGTGTATCCGAAGAGTGTAAGGTGCGGGATGTCCCCAAATCCTGAAGGGCCACCCGGCCCCCACTCATTGAGCATCACATTGATGATCTCGCCGAATCCGAGCGTGGCGACCGCAAGGTAATGCCCCTTGAGTCTCAGGGCAGGCACGGCGAGAAGGACCGCTGCAAACGAGGCGACTGCCATGGCGGCGATCATGCTCAGGGTCACCGGAAGCCCGCATTTAATGCTCAGCACAGAAGATACATAGGCGCCGATGCCATAGAAACCGGCCTGGCCAAGCGAGACCTGCCCGGCTGACCCCATAAGTATACAGAGACCGATAGCAACAAGGGCATTAATGCCGGCGAAGATTCCCACAGTGAGCACATAACTCCCGCTCGTTATAAAGGGCATGCCTGCTACGGCGAGCATCAATAGAGCGAGCACGGTGATATTGCCTCTGCCCATATCAGAATTTCCTGAGCTTTGACATGGCAACGCTTCCGAACAGCCCCGCGGGCCTGAAAAACAGGATGGCGAGCATGATAACAAGGGCCACCGCATCCTTCATGCCTGAATGCAGGTATCCGGCGGTCATGGACTCAAGGATACCGATCGCAAAGCCGCCGATTACCGCGCCCCTGCCTCTGCCAAGACCACCCATGATGGCGGCACAGAATCCCTTGACCGCAAGCATCGGGCCTTTATCATATTCCATGAGGGATATCGGGGTGATCGCAATGCCCCCTATCGCACCGACCATTGCGCTCAGGACAAAAGAGATCATCACCACCCTCGAGACATTGATGCCGACGAGCTTTGCCGCCGTCGTATCCACGGCGCAGGCCCGCATTGCCTTGCCCATCATTGTTTTATTAAAAAAAATGAACAGCAGGACAATGCAGCAGGCGGTTATGCCGATGACCCAGAGCGTCTGCTGCTGTATAACGGCCCCGGCAATCATAAACGGCTCCCCTTCGGTGAAAGGTGCATAGGTATAGGGGTCCTTCCCGAACTTGAACATCAGGACCCCTCTCATGAGTATCGAGACGGCGATGGTGACCATGATCATCAGAAGCAGGTCAGCTGACTTAAGAGGTCTGATGGTCAGCCGCTCCATAAGAAGGCCGACGAGTCCGGCAGAAAGTACCGTCAGCACTGCCGACACGAGGAAGGGAAATTTCAGCGACTCGCTGAAAAACCACATGAGCAGGCCGCCGATCACGACAAACTCACCCTGCGCCATATTGATGATCGATGTTGCGTTGTAGATGATATTAAAGCCCATACCCACCAGGGCATAGACAGCCCCGACGGTAAGACCTGAAAAAAGAAACTGTAAGAATACCGTAAACAAACCTTTACCTATCCTCTCAAAAAAATTCAGGAGTCAAGGCATGAATCCCTGACTCCTGAATATGAATCAGTACCGGACTATTTCAGAATTTCCCAGTCACCGTTCTTGACAACAACCATCTCAAAGGCCGACACATCAAGACCGCAATGGTCCTTCGCAGACATATTGTAGACGCCGCCGGTACCGGGCATTTTCGTAATACCGGTCTCGATATAATCCCTGATCTTCTTTTTGTCGGGTCCGACCTTCTTTAAGGCCTCAACAACCATCATCAGGGAGTCATAGGCATGACCGCCAAAGGTGCCCGGTTCACTCTTGTATAAGGCCTTGTAGTCTGCCTCAAATTTCTTCAGAAGTGCCTTCTGGGGGTGTTTGTCACTCAGCTTGTCCCATACAACGAGTCTTCCGAGAGGAGCTATCACCCCTTCTGCAGCCTTGCCTGCCAGCTCGATGTTCTTCTTGCTGCCCCAGCCGTGGCTATGGTAGAGGGGGATCCCCATCTTAAGATCGTGCCAGTTCTTCGTCACAACAACCTGCCCCGGGCCGACCGACCAGTTGATGACTGCCTGCGCTCCTGCCGCCTTGATCTTGGTCAGCTGGGTGGTCATGTCGGAATCCTTCGGGCCGTATTTTTCTTCAGCAACGATCGTCATGCCCATCTTCGGAGCCAGCTCCTGAAGGGCCTTCTTGCCGGCATCACCAAAACCGGTCGATATCGTAATGATGCCGACCCTGGTTATACCGTGCTTCTTCATATAGGTGTAGATTGCCTCAACAGCACTGGTATCATATTGGGGCGTCTTGAAGATCCACTCCCGTTCACCGACAGGATTGGTTATCGGGGCGCCTGCCGCACAGGAGACAAGAGGTGTCTTTGCAGCATTCATGATAGGCACAAGGGCCATGGACTCGCCGGTCGTTGACGGACCGACAATTGCGACGACATTGTCTTTCTCGATCAGCTTCTTGGCTGCCAGAACGGCCTGGGTCTCATCGCTTTTTGAATCCTCGATGATCACCTGAATGTTTCTCCCGTGAATGCCGCCGCCCTTGTTTATCTGGTCCTGGAGCATCATCAGGGTATTTTTTTCCGGCTCTCCAAGGAATGATGCCGGCCCGGTTACAGAAATGATGGCGCCAATCTTGATGGCATCCTGCGCTGCCAGTGCCGAGGCAGCCAGCATCCCGGACGCAAACACCCCGGCAAGGCCCAACAATAGTCTTCTCTTCAGATTCATACAGTATCCTCCTCTGGTTATTCCATGGTATTCATGGTTAATCACTGTTAAAGCGAATAAATCTCTTCGCCGGGCAATATTCTGACGCTGGCCTTCTGCAGGACCTCAATCGCCTTTTCAAGTTCATCAAACCTGAATATGATAATCGCGTTGCCGCCGCTCTTCTGGACAAAGGCATACATATACTCAACATTGATCGATGCGTCCTTCATCGTATTGAGAATATGGGCGAGACCGCCCGGCCTGTCGGCAACCTCGACCGCAATGACCTCGGTCCTGCCGACCGTAAAACCATGCTCTTTCAGCACTTCCTTCGCCTTGACCGTATCGTCGACAATCAGCCGCAGTATCCCGAAATCGGTCGTATCGGCAAGAGAGAGGGCCCGGATATTCACCCCTGCAGCCGCAAGGACACCAGCCACGTCGGCGAGCCTGCCTGATTTGTTCTCAAGAAATATGGATATCTGTTCGACTTTCATAAATAACCTCCGGTTACGGCTGTCAGCTGAATATGTATTCTACAGCTTTCTGTTGTCAATTACCCGCTTCGCCTTGCCTTCGGACCGCTGGATCGTCTTCGGCTCGACCAGTTTCACCTTGCAGGAGATGCCGAGGAGGTCCTTGATCTCGCGCTCTATCTTCCGGCTCAGCGTCTCCAGTACCTTCACCTCGTCAGAAAAAATATTCTCACTCACTTCGACCTGAACCTCTACCACATCAAGCGACCCCTGCCGGTCGACAATGATCTGGTAATGCGGCTCAACGCCCTCGATGCTCATCAGGACATGCTCAATCTGGGAGGGAAACACATTAACACCCCTGATGATCAGCATGTCATCGGTCCTGCCGGTGATCCGCTCCATCCGGTAGAAGGTCCTGCCGCAGGAGCAGGGCTCGGCAATCAGCCTCGATATGTCCTTGGTGCGGTAACGGATGACCGGAAAGGCCTCCTTGGTGAGTGTTGTAAAAACAAGCTCCCCGTGTTCACCGACCGGCATCGGCTCCATGGTTTTCGGATCGACGATCTCTGGGATAAAATAGTCCTCAAAAACATGAAGCCCGTGCTGCTCCTCAATGCATTCACTGGCAACGCCCGGCCCCATCACCTCGCTCAGGCCAAATATGTCTATGGCCTTTAGATTCAGTCTCTTCTGTATTTCTTCCCTCATGTTCTCGCTCCACGGCTCGGCCCCGAAGAGCCCGACGCGGAGTTTCAGCGAGGCGGGATCGACCTGCATCTCTTTCATGACATCTGCCAGGTTTAATGCGTAGGACGGCGTGCACATGAGGACGGTTGAACCAAAGTCCTGCATGATCATAATCTGACGTTTCGAGTTGCCTCCGGATATCGGGATGACGGCCGCCCCGAGCCGTTCTGCGCCGTAATGCGCGCCGAGGCCTCCGGTAAAGAGTCCATACCCGTAGGCGTTATGCACGACATCACCTTTATGCGCACCGCCCGCCGACAGTGTCCTCGCCATGAGTTCGGCCCATGAATCGATATCGTGTTTCGTATAACCCACAACCGTAGGCTTGCCGGTCGTGCCCGATGAGGCATGGATCCTGACTACCTGGTCAAACGGCACTGCAAAGAGGCCGAACGGGTAGTTTATCCGCAGGTCCTCTTTCGTTGTAAACGGCAGCCTGCCGAGATCCTTCAGGGACCTGATGTCAGAAGGCTTTACCCCTGCCTCGTCCATCTTGCCCCGGTAATAAGGTACCGCAGCGTAGACCCGTTCGATCTGGTGCTGGAGCCGTTTCAGCTGAAGGGCCTCAAGCGCCTCCCGGGGAAGTGTCTCGAACTCCTCATTCCATATCATATCCGCTCCTTTGTCCCGCCATAATAACTTGTCAGACCGCTCGTATTATTAAGACTACCTCTGTTCAGAAAATCCCTCCTAACCTCCCTTTGGCAAAGAGGGGCGAGGGGAGATTTTTTCAATACAAATCCTGTTTTTAGACTGGTATCATCTCTCTGCCCTTCAGAAATGCCTCGGTATTGACCTTCCTGATCTTCTCCGGTATCCGGCCCGCGATAATCTCCATAAATATCTTCTCCTCAACCGGCAGCAGCTTCGACAGGGCTCCGACAAGCACCATGTTGACTGCACGCTGTTCACCGACCGATGCCGCGATACCAAAGGCATCGATTGCATAAACCAGGAGGTCCCGTGACTGCAGCTGTCCGATTGCATCGGGCGGATAAACCTCGAGTCCTGTTGCTACTGGTGCAGGAAGGATCTTCTGGGTATTCACGATGACCGTACTGCCCTTCCGGTAATACGGAAGATACCGCAGCGCCTCCAGAAGCTCAAAAGAAACCGTGATGTCCGCAGTGCCCAATTCTATGAGGGGCGAAAAAACCTTTTTGCCATAGCGTACATGCGAGACGACCGAACCACCCCGCTGGGCCATACCGTGGACCTCGCTCTGCTTTACATCAAACCCGCCCCTGAGCAGCGCTGAAGAGAGTATCTCACTGGCAAGCAGTATGCCCTGACCGCCGACCCCGGCAAGGAGTATATTACCGGACTGCATCACCACCCTCGCCTTCAGCCCCACCATCAGCCACGATCGCCCTGAATTTGCAGAGCGGCGCACACTGGCCGCAGCCGTTGCAGAGGGTCAGATTAATCTGCGAGTACCCCTTCTGCTTTTCTTTATGCCCGAGTTTCTTCGCCTCTTCCGCGGTCAGAGGCACCCATTCGATCGCGGGACAGCCGATCCTCAGGCAGGACCTGCAGCCGGTGCAGCGTTCGATCACTGTCCTGTAGCGTTTTTTGTCCTTCCGTTTCTTCATCTCGGGGATAAGTACGCAGGGGGCCTTGGCGATGATGACCGACGGCTCGGGCAGTTCAATCTCCTCTTTCAGGACCCTGAGACACTCCTCCGAATTATGCGGATCAACGACCTTCACCCGCGCAACACCGACCGCACGGCAGAGGGCCTCGATATCGATGGAGACGGTCTGCTCGCCGGTGATCGTCCTGCCTGTTGAGGGGTGCGGCTGATGCCCGGTCATGCCGGTGGTCCGGTTATCGAGGATCACGACGGTCGAATTGCCGCGGTTAAAGACGATGTTGATAAGACCGGTGATGCCTGAATGGAAGAAGGTCGAGTCCCCTATTACCGCAATCACCTTGCCCAGGGCCTCTTTGCCCAAGGCCTTTGACATGCCGTGGGCATTGCCGATGCCCGCACCCATGCAGACACAGGTATCCATGGCCGAAAGCGGCCTGAGCGCCGCAAGCGTATAACAGCCGATATCTCCGGTCACAAAGGCGCCGAGCTTCGAGATCGCATAGAATATGCCGCGGTGAGGACAACCCGGGCAGAGGTTCGGCGGCCGCATCGGGATCTGGACAGGCTCGAAGACTGCCTTGCCCTTCTCCGCAGTAATCGAACTCCTGACGATCGTGGCGTTCAGTTCGCCGGATGAGGGGATGAGCTCCTTGCCCTTGCATAGGATCCCCATGGCCTTCACCTGTGTCTCGATAAACGGGTCGAGCTCCTCGACGACAATCAGCTCCCCGACCTTTTCGGCAAAACTTCTTATAAGCTTAACCGGCAACGGATGGACCATACCGAGTTTAAGGACCGAGGCCTCGGGGAAGGCCTCTTTAACATATAAAGATGTTACCCCGGAGGTAATGAACCCCCGACTGGTATCACCCCAGTCGATCCGCGTCCCGGGAAACGTTTCGGCATATTCCCTCAGCCGCTCCATCCGCTTTCCGAGTTCTACCCGCCGCATCCGCGCGTTTCCGGGGAGCATGACAAATTTTCCGGGCATCTTTTCGATCCCCGGTTTGACCGTCAATACCGCCCGTTCACCCAGTGTGACAATACCTTTCACATGTGACACCCGGGTCTCGGTCCTGAGCAGTACGGGGGTATCGAATTCCTCGCTGATCTGATAGGCACTATGGAGGAACTCCCTGGCCTCGGCAGCGTCGGCAGGTTCGAGCATCGGCACCTTTGCCGCAAGTGCATAGTTCCTGCTGTCCTGTTCATTCTGGGAGCTGTGCATGTCGGGATCGTCAGCAACAATAATGACCAACCCACCGCGCACGCCGGTATAGGCAGCAGTAAAGAGCGGATCAGCGGCCACATTCAGGCCGACGTGTTTCATCGTTGCAAGCGCCCTGACACCCGCGAAGGAAGCGCCGAGGGCCACTTCAAGGGCTACCTTTTCATTCGGTGCCCATTCAGTGTAGACGCCCTCATAGGTGCTCAGATTTTCGAGGATCTCGGTTGAGGGAGTGCCGGGATATGCCGAGGCAACCCGAACCCCGGCCTCATAAGCGCCGCGGGCAAGTGCCTCATTGCCTGAAAGGATTACCTTATCGCCTGGTTTATTCATGAGCTCACTTTGACGGCTACGTAAAAAGTCCGCATGCTGCGCTGCGCTTCAAAATTCCCTTCGACTCCGCTCAGGGCAGGCTCTTCATCTGTCATGGGAGCTTGTTGAACCATGCGCGCCTTGCCTCCCAGAATATATTACAAACCCGTCTTATTTTGTCCTCACAAGGGGTCACAGACCCTTAATCTATTACAAAAAATAGGCGTCTTAGATTATCATACACCCCTCTTATTTTCAACAGGCGAGATGGGCGGCTGGACTTCCCCCTGTTTAATGGACACAACGAAGGGCCGGCTACCATATACCCTTAGGAGGTATCAAATGCAAGCAGGGATTTGCCGGAGAAAGCATAACAATCATTTAATGGAAGATGGTGCAAAGATTGGGGTGTGACTGGCATCATTTTTATCCCTGGTGCTATTATTTTTTAGGCTCCGACCTGATTTTCGGATGTATTATAATGACGGTATGGGTGATCAAGTGAAAAATATCCAGAAAACAAAGATAGATGGCAGCATTTTCTTGAAACGACCGGGAAATTATGTCTACCTGGCAGGAACTCTGTTCTATATCGCCATTTTTGTGAAAAACGCCTGGGTATCAGAAGACGCGTATATTCTCTTCCGTTCCATTGAGCAACTCTTTGCCGGCAATGGGCCTGTGTGGAACCCCCATGAACGCGTTCAAGTTTTTACCAGTCCGCTCTGGTACTTTCTCAATGCCTTTATCCGTGTGTTTTCGCACGATGTTTATATAAACTGTATTATTCTATCGCTTTTGCTCTGTCTGGGCGTCATGTATGTGTTAAAACACCTTGTCAATGATCCAATGAAATGGTTGTGTATAGTACTGCTGCTTGCTTCTTCCAAAGGCTTCTTTGACTTTACTTCCTCCGGAATCGAAAACGCCCTGGGTTATTTCCTGTTGGCCCTTTTCCTGTTTTATATACATCGGTTGCAGTTGGATGCTGAGGCAGGTACGAATTCATACCGTGATTGCACCCTGCTGTTGCTTTGTTTCGGCCTGCTACTGATTTGTCGCCACGATCTGTTGATGCTGATTTTCCCGTCCGCCCTTCTGGTTTACTGGGAGCACAGGCGTCTGCCGAAAAAAAAACTTTACCGGTTACTGGTTGCAGGGTTATTGCCGATCATCTTATGGTCGCTTTTTAGCTTGCTATACTATGGTTTTCCATTTCCCAATACGGCATATGCGAAACTCCATACCGGAATTCCAAGGGTTGAGGTTTGGGCTCAGGGGGGTAAGTATTTTTTAAGCTCACTGCAGCACGATTCCGTCACATTGACTGCCACTGCCGTTGCTACAACGATACTTACTTTGTCCCGAAACAGATATGCTCTGTCAGTCGCCGGGGGAATACTGCTTCACCTTTTCTATATCATGAATGTGGGCGGTGATTTCATGCAGGGCCGCTTTCTGTCATATGCCTATCTTGTTTCAATTTGTGCCGCATTCACCTTTGTTCGTATAAGCACCAAAGTATTAGCAGGTATAATGATCGGTTGCTTAGTCTATTGGCTTAGCTTTGCAGATAACCCGGTATCTGCACCAACGAATTATAATAAGTCTACATATACCGAAGCTGTAGACAAATACGGAATTGCAGATGAAAGGGGTTATTACTTCCCATACAGTTCAATTTGGGCTTATATCAAACAAAATGAGTGCATTCCTTTTCCTAATCATCCCTGGAGCATAGAAGGATTGAAATTCAGGTTGAGTAAAGACGAGGTGTCTGGCTTTTCCAATATTGGCTTTTATGGGTATTGGGCGGGGACACGAAAAGTTATTATTGACCCTTTTGCATTGTCAAATCCTTTCTTAGCCCGTCTCCCGGCGATTACCCCATGGAGGATAGGTCATTTCTTCAGGGAATTCCCTGAAGGCTACTGGGATAGTGTACTCTCTGGAAGGAATATGCTGAAAGATCCCAGGCTGAGACATCTTTATGGAGAAATACAAAATATCACGCAGGGACCGCTATGGAGGAAAGAGCGACTATTTGCAATTGTGATGGCAAACTTGGACATTGAGTGACGCCGCTCCGGAAGAATCCGGGGGCAGGGAAAATGCCCAACCAGCGGCTGGACTGGCTTTACTTATGACCCTCTTAGTAAGTTATTATTATCGCTAAGTTAGAATACGAAGGAGATTGATTTGCCTTGATAGGTTCCTCTTTTTTGTGCTATTTTGCATTGATGCTGAAAAAGCAATTTCTTGTCAGATTGATATTGTTTGCTAAGAGCAAATATGAATAACTGCAATTGGGCAGCCGTAATTCCCATGGCAAATGAAGAAAATGAATTTTCTGTCTTTACAGATGAATTGACACGCGTTCTTGATCGTTTACAAACTGGAGCAGTCTATTTGGTTGTCGATTCAGTTTCAAAGGACAGAACTTTGGAACTTTGCCGGTCACTTTCCGGACATGATTCCCGATATCATGCGGTATGGGCACCAGAAAACCGTAATGTAGTCGATGCTTACGTGCGAGGATTTAGGGAAGCCTATAACAACGGGCATGAAATCATAATCGAAATGGATGCTGGAATGTCTCATGACCCAAGAGCTATACCAATGTTTTTAAGAGTTTTGAATGAAGGGAACGAGTGTGCTTTCGGAAGCAGATTTATAAATGGTGGTTCTATGACTGATTCTCCGATAAGACGCAGATTGCTTTCACGTGCAGGCACCCTCCTGGCTAATATTTTACTCGGAACTCACTTGTATGATATGACATCGGGATTCCAGGGTTTTCATTCTCATATAATCGGGAGACTATTAGCGTATAAACTTCACTCGACTGCGCATTTTTATCAAACTGAAGTTCGCTATCTGCTGCGAAAGCATAAGTATGCCGAGATTCCAATTCATTACAAAGCGCCTTCTCCCAGAGTTTCTCGTAACGCAATACGAAATTCTTTGAAAGTATTAGCGCACTACTTCATTCAAAGAATATCGGGAAGAGCAGACTCCATATAAATATGCTGCATACTCATGACTAACAAGGCTTCCCTGGTAATAACTTCTATTTCCAGACCAAATCCGGTCCTGGCGTCATTCGCTGAAGGATGTCTTAACCATGACGTTGACTTCATAGTGATCGGTGATGTCAAATCACCATCAGATTTTATACTTTCCGGATGTGATTTTGTAAATATTGAACGTCAACGAAGTTTAAATTTTAGCTTAGCAAAGACTCTTCCCGAAGCTCATTATGCACGAAAGAATTTAGGCTATTTGCTTGCTATGGAACGAGGAGCCGAAGTTATTATCGAAACCGACGATGATAACTTCCCCTATGATGATTTTTGGCTGGAACGGATTCCGTTGCAGAGCGCCAAACTTGCAGAAAATGTTCAGTGGGTAAATATTTACCGTTATTTTACAGACGTTGCTATTTGGCCGCGCGGTTATCCGCTGGAGTATATCCGGCATCCGGACATTTCTATTGATTCTTTTCCTTTTGTAGAATCTTATTGCCCTATACAGCAAGGTCTCGCAGATGACAATCCAGACGTAGATGCCATCTATCGTCTCGTTAATCCGTTGCCGGTCCGTTTTTCAAAAGCGCCAAGAATTGCAGTGGGCAAATCCGGTTGGACTCCATTTAACAGTCAAAATACCACGTGGTTTAAAGAGGTATTTCCGCTTTTATACATCCCCTCTTATTGCAATTTCAGAATGTGCGATATCTGGCGTAGTTTCGTGGCATTACGCATTTGCCATGAAAATGCGTGGAATGTTTTGTTTCATGGGCCCACGGTCCGGCAAGAAAGAAATGTGCACAATTTGATGGAAGATTTTGCTGGTGAGTTGCCAGGATACTTGCATAATACAATGATCTGCGCAAACCTTGATAAATTGGTTATTAAGCCGGGTGCTCACCATATTGCAGAAAATATGATTAATTGTTACGGTATGCTCATCGATATGGGCGTCGTGGGGAAAAAAGAGTTGGCTCTGCTCAATAACTGGATAGATGACATTGCAAACCAAAGATTAAATGTTTAAGTTAGTACTGCTGACGCCGGCCTGCGCAAACCTGGAGATTGCATGACATACAACCGCATTTTTTTTGGGGTAGCGGCGTTGGTGCTGTTGATCGTTGCGGCCCTGTATACAGTTACCCAGGACCGCGTCTTATGGTATGATGGCCATCCCTATGACTCGGATGAATATTATCGTATGGCATTACAGGTTGCAGCAGGCAGTACGATTTCCGTCGGAAAGCCCTTTGGCTACCGGGTGGCAGCGCCCACCATAGTCGGCAGGTTCTTCCCCGACAACATTATGGCGGGGTTTTTGGGGCTGAATCTGTTTTTTGGACTGGCGATTCTCGTGATCACAGCGCTGTTGTTTTACCGCTGCTTTCGTTCCCATTGGACGATTGTCATTTCGCTGGCTCTGCTGATAGCAAACCCGCACGGTCCGGTGCGCTTTACGAAGTTCTTCCCCGTTTTCACCGATGCCGGTGCATTGTTCTTTATCATCGCCATCTTGTATGTAGGCATATCGCTACGGCCGACGCCATGGATTGTTGTTAGCATACTGGGTTTTGTCGGCGTTTTTTTTCGGGAAATCGTACTGATTGCGCCACTCTCTCTGTTGTTTGGAAGCCTCTGGCGAGTGTTTAAAGATCACGAAGGCGCAGGCGTCAGTCTGAGGCTGGTCTCGCCGGTGTTATCGGCCGCCGCGGGTATCGGTGTTACCCACCTATTGGTGCAGCCCCTGGGAGAATATACGTTCTCCTCCCACGCGCTGTTTTCATTGACCCGCCATATACAACATCCCAGCATTCTTTTGGCCGCACCTCTGACCGTGTACGGGCCGGTGATTCTATTACTACTCATTCGAGCGCGTCAGACGACGGCGTTTTTCACCAGACATCCTGAGCTTGCCTGTTACGCCTGCCTCATTGGCATGCTTGCGGTTTTTGGCGGTACGCACACCGATCGATTCTTTTTTTGGGCCTTTCCGGCACTGCTTCCTGCCGTGGGAGTAGTTACAGAGGAATGGATCAGGGAGAGAGGGTGGAGCATACGTATCGCGGTCTTGCTAATTCCGTTGGTGCTCGCCCAGGTCCTGGCCTTCCGCGCTTTTCATCAACTGCCGAACTCCAATTTCAATTCGTTGGATAATCCCGGCAGGCCGGGGCTTGTTCTGTTTGCACCCTATGGAGAAGGCTTAACCCTGGCGCAAATGCACGCAGCATTCATGAGCGCCATGCAGCGACGGATTGTCCTGATTGAGTATGGCTCCCTGCTGGTGTGGTTATTGTTGGCCGGCCGTGCACTGCAAGCGTTGCCACAAAAGCATGCGGTCCTGACAAAAAAATAAAGCAGGTCACGTGCGACTGCTCTACGGTAGTCTCTTTCTCCCCTGACCGACCGTCCTGAAAATGTATCTATACGTTGAAAAGAAAATGCATCACATCTCCGTTGTTCACGACATATTCCTTGCCTTCAGTGCGGAGCTTGCCGGCAGTGCGTGCACCGCCCTCGCCCCGGCCTTCAATAAAATCGACGAAGGCCATGACCTCGGCCCGGATAAAGCCGCGTTCAAAATCATCGTGGATGACCGCTGCGGCCTTTGGTGCCTTCCACCCCCGCTCGATAGTCCAGGCACGCACCTCTTTCACCCCGGCCGTAAAGTAACTGATCAGGCCGAGTGCATGATAACCGTGGTGGATGATCTGGTCGAGTCCGCTTTCAGACTGGCCGAGCGATTCCAGAAATTCAATGCGCTCAGCATCGTTCAAGCCGGCCATCTCCTCCTCTATCTTTGCACAGATCTTCACTGTTTCGGCATCGTGCTCTGCGGCAAACGAGCGGACCGCCCTGACGTGCTCGTTATCGCCACCAAGACCGGCCTCATCCACATTGGCAGCGTATATCACCGGCTTGAGGGAGATGAGCCTCGTCTCCTTCATCAGTTCGGTAAAGACCTCGGCTTCCCTTTCAACAAAGAGATTAGCCGGGGCTCCGGTATTGAGATGGTCCAGCAGTCTCTTTGCAATGTCAAGAAGCGGCTGGAGCTTTCTGTCTGTTTTGGCCTGTTTATCGAGCCGCGCTATCCTGTTTTCGAGCGTCTGAATGTCGGCAAGGACAAGCTCTGTATTGATCACGTCGATATCGCGCAGCGGGTCCACCGTGCCGTCAACGTGCACGATGGCGTCGTCATCAAAGCATCTCACCACATGCACAATGGCCGAAGTCTCCCGTATGTGAGAAAGGAACTGGTTGCCGAGACCCTCGCCTTTTGAAGCCCCCTTTACCAGTCCGGCAATATCCGTAAACTCCACAATCGCGTTCTGGATCCTTTGAGGGTTCACAATGTCCGATAGCTGGTCCAGACGCCTGTCCGGTACGGCAACAATTGCCTTGTTCGGCTCTATGGTGCAGAACGGATAATTCGCGGCCAGGGCACTCTGATTTTTTGTCAGTGCATTAAACAGTGTCGACTTCCCCACATTGGGGAGTCCGACGATACCGATACTTAAAGCCATTATCTTCTCCTCTATCTGAATCTATAGTAGTTATTACGCTGAAAAAGCCGCGCGTCTCCGATTAAAACACAGCGTTTATATTAACAGATAACTGGGAAGAAGCACCACGTGCCCCTCAGCGTCACGCCGTTTATTTCCAAGCTATCCTGCATTAACAAATTCTGTCTGAAGGCGGTAATCCACTGTTTTCAGGAGGAATTACGGCATGCTCCAGATCATTTCAAATGTAGGGGCAGTTATATGGTATAGTTACTAGTGAGATCGAAAGTAGAAAGACATCGCCGCTTATTCTGTCATTCCGGCTTGTCCTGAATCTTTCTTTGTTTTCAGAAGGATTCCATTATTCTTCCATTAGTGGCTATACTCGCTTTCCCTCACACGGCTCCGATCATATAGACCAAAAGTCCTCTTTCAACGGAGGCTCACGTAACCATTTTTATGACTGCCCGGGGAGCATTACTTTTGAGTATGCCGTATATTGCCTGAGAGAAGACTTCCCTGAGCGAGGAAAGGAATATGCCGGCAGGCATGATTACGTCGCAACTACAGATACTTTTTTGCAGATGATTGCGAGGGTTCGTCCATCGTTGACCGAAGGAATGATTGAGGATTTTCAAAAGGACAGCATTGCTTATGCCAGGGCTTCGTAATACAATTAAGGAGAGGAACCTCTGAGTTATAGAAAACCACGCGCTTTCAAAAAGAAGGAGACCACAAAGTTGAAGGTGAGCACCAAGACCATGCTCGGAAGCCTGCCGCATCTGCGTGCGAGCTTCCGCGGAAAAACCCTGGCGCAAAAGTGCGCCGTCTGCGAGCCACCGCTGCGCTCGGAATTGTTCAGCAGCGATCAGATGGAGCAGCATGGCAAAACCCTGGCGGGCTTGCACAAATTGAGCTCGGGAGATGCACCTGACCAACTCCTGACGCGGCTGGCGGAAAATGAAGGCATCCTGACCGGGACCCGCACCCTGCTGATGGAGGCGGTCACAACTGATCGTCGGATTACCCCGGCCGGGGAATGGCTGCTCGATAACTTCTACCTGATCGAAGAACAGATCCGCACGGCCAGAAGACATCTGCCGAAGGGATACAGTCGTGAGCTTCCCCGCTTGCTGGACGGCCTTTCCGCCGGCCTCCCGCGCGTGTATGACATCGCGCTGGAGACGATCTCTCACGGAGATGGCAGGGTGGACCCGGAAAATCTGAGCAGCTTTGTTGCGTCCTACCAGACAGTGAGCATCCTGAAGCTGGGTGAATTATGGGCAATCCCCATCATGCTCCGTCTGGCGCTGATCGAGAATCTCCGTCGCGTTGCAGCCCGGATTGCCGCCGACAGGATCACCCGAAACCTTGCTGATTACTGGGCGGACCGGATGACGGAGACAGCAGAGAAGGACCCGAACAGCCTGATCCTTGTGATTGCGGACATGGTACGGTCGGACCCGCCCATGGTGAGTTCGTTTGTCGCTGAATTTGCCCGCAGGCTGCAGGGACAAAGCCCGGCGCTGGCATTGCCGCTCACCTGGATTGAGCAGAGACTCTCCGAGTCCGGCCTGACTATAGAACAGTCGGTGCATTCGGAAAACCAGCAACAGGCCGCTGACCAGGTCTCCATAAGCAACAGTATCGGCAGCCTCCGCTTTCTGGGGGCAATGGATTGGGTCGAGTTCGTCGAGAGGATGAGTTCTGTCGAACAGGTGTTGCGTCAGGACCCACTCGAAGTCTACGGCAAGATGGATTTTGCCACCCGGGACCACTACCGTCACGTCGTAGAGAAGATAGCGAAAAGCAGCCTGTTATCCGAGAGCGAAATAGCGCTCAAAGCCATAGGGCTTGCGGCCGGGGCCGCAGCTCATAAAGACTTCAGGCAATCCATAAATGATCGGGCGGCGCATGTCGGATTCTACCTGATCGACAGCGGATTGCCGCAGCTCGAACAGACAGCAGGTCTGAGCCGTGCCGCATCCGGATATTTCCGGAGAATCAGCCACGCTTTTCCCACGCCTTTCTATGTCGGTTTGATCGCTCTGATTACGGTGTTATTTACCGGGGGCATAGTGGAAAAGGCATACGCTGACGGGGCGTCTGACTGGCTGCTCGCGCTGATCGGCATACTCTCGCTGCTGGGCACAAGCCAACTGGCGGTGGAACTGGTTAACTGGCTGGCTACGCTACTGGTGACCCCCCAACAACTGCCGAGAATGGACTATTCCAAAGGGATCCCGCCGGAATCGCGCACCCTGGCCGTGGTCCCGACCATGCTCACAAGCACTCAAAACATCGAGGACCTGGTTGAGGCACTGGAAGTCCGCTTCCTGGCAAATCGGGATGAAAACCTGCACTTCAGCCTGCTGACCGATTTTCAGGATGCATCAGAGGAAACACTGCTGGAGGACGGACCACTGCTGCTGCTGGCCAGAGAGAGAATTGAAGAGCTGAACAAAAAGTACGGGAGTGCTAAAGGCGATACCTTCTTCCTTTTTCACCGCCCGCGGCTCTGGAATCCCCGGGAGCAGATCTGGATGGGTTACGAGCGCAAAAGAGGGAAGCTGGCGGATCTGAATTCTTTATTGCGCGGCAGGATAAATGGCGGAATACATGCTCACACCGGAAATCCCTTCTCGCTTGTCGTCGGGGACACGGGAATTTTATCCGGCGTAAAGTACGTGATCACCCTTGACACGGATACACAATTGCCGCGCGATTCGGCCAGGCAGTTTGCAGGAACCCTGGCGCACCCTCTGAACCGCGCGCAGTACGACGAAGGCAGACAGCGGGTTGTTGCCGGGTACGGCATCCTTCAGCCCCGGGTCGGGGTGAGTCTGCCGGGCACAAACCGCTCGCGGTATGCGCGTATGTACGGGAGTGATCCCGGCATCGACCCGTACACGCGTGCTGTCTCGGACGTCTACCAGGACCTCTTCGGCGAAGGCTCATTCATCGGCAAAGGAATCTATGATGTCGATGCATTCGAGCGGGCGGTGGGCGGACGTTTTCCCGAAAACCGGATCCTCAGCCACGACCTCATCGAAGGATGTTACACGCGCGCAGGGCTGTTGAGTGATGTAATGTTGTACGAGGAGTATCCATCCCGTTACAGCGCCGACGTGAGCCGCCGGCACCGCTGGATTCGTGGGGATTGGCAGCTTGTGCGCTGGCTGTTGCCGGGAGTTCCCGGTTTTGCCGGGCGCCAAAAGAACCCCCTCTCGCTGTTGTCCCGATGGAAGCTCTTCGACAACCTTCGTCGCAGTCTTGCGCCTTCGGCATTAACGCTGCTCCTGCTTCTGGGTTGGACGGTATTGTCATCGCCGCAGTTCTGGACCTTGTCGGTGATCGGGATCATTTTTATTCCTTCTTTGATCTCCTCTATCCTGGACCTGTTCAAGAAGCCTGACGATCTGCTTCTGGGGCAGCATCTCGCTGCCGTGGGCCGCTCCGGGGTCAGGCGTTTTGTGCAGGTTGTCTTTACGCTTGCCTGTCTTCCGTATGAAGCATTTTTCAGTCTGGATGCGATTCTGCGTACGATCTGGAGAATGCTGGTCACCCATCGGCGACTCCTCGAATGGAGTCCGTCAGGCGACCCTGACCGAAATAGCCGCAACCCACGAATAAGAAGTCTTGCCGGCGTCTGCCGGACGATGTGGTTCGCCCCCTTCCTTGCCGTCTCAGTGATAGTCTGTGCGGCACTCGTTAATCCCGCCGCCCTGGTAGCGGCTACGCCGATACTGTTTCTCTGGTTCTCCTCCCCGGTGAGCGCGTGGTGGATCAGCCGGCCTCTCACCCGCCGCGGTGCAAGGCTGACGGCTGATCAGATTATCTTCCTCCGGAAGCTTTCACGGAAGACCTGGGCTTTTTTCGAGACCTTCGTCGGCCCGGAAGACCACTGGCTACCGCCTGATAACTATCAGGAGTATCGTGTTGCTGCGGTTGCACATCGCACGTCGCCCACCAACATGGGACTTTCGCTGCTTGCGAATTTGTCGGCGTATGACTTCGGGTACATTTCAGCCGGACGGTTCATCGAGCGCACGGAGAATGCCCTGCGCACCATGGAATCCATGGACCGGCTCCGCGGCCACTTTTACAACTGGTATGATACGCTATCGCTGAAACCACTGCTTCCTGCGTACATCTCGACGGTGGACAGCGGGAACCTTGCTGCTCACCTGCTGACCTTGCGGGCGGGCCTGCTCGCACTTCCCGACCACAAGATCCTGGGCGCACAAGTTTTTGACGGGCTCAACGATACCTTCAGGATTCTTATGGACTCTGCGGGCGGAATTTCTCCGAAAAAGAGTGTTCATTCCAGAGTGGCCGAACTCAGGAAGGACCTCGAGTCTGCATGCAGTACACTTCCGGAGACGCTTGAGGCAGCACGCCGCTGCCTGGACCAGCTGGCTGCATCCGCCGCTGAGGTGCTTGACAGTCTCGAGGCCCCGGACGCGGATCATGGGCCGGATCATGGGCCTGAGCAGGACAAGGAAGCCCAGTGGTGGGCACGTGCCTTTGCCGGTCAATGCAGAACAGCGCTGGATGATCTGATGTTTCTTTCTGCTCCGGCCATGAGCGGCAGCGATACAATCCCGACGCTCCGCGAACTGGCAGGATTGGGCAACCAGCGCGCCGGCGGAAGAATTGCGGCCATCGAAAAGCTCGCACAGCAGTCAGGTGAACTCAGCCGCATGGACTATGATTTTCTGTTCGACCCGACGCGGCATTTGCTCGCCATCGGATACAATGTTGGTGAGCGTCGGAGGGACGAGAGTTTTTACGATCTGCTGGCATCGGAAGCAAGGTTGTCCTGCTTCGTGGCGATTGCGCAGGGACAACTGCCGCAGGAGAGCTGGTTTGCCTTGGGACGGCTGCTCACCACCGCCGGTGGAGAGCCGATTCTCCTTTCGTGGAGCGGCTCGATGTTCGAATACCTGATGCCGCTCCTGGTTATGCCGACGTACGAGCATACCCTGCTCGACCAGACCTACAAGGCGGCGGTGGACAGGCAGATCGAGTATGGGAAGAAGCGCGGAGTACCATGGGGCATATCTGAATCAGGCTATAACACGGTCGACGTCCATCTCAACTACCAATACCGCGCCTTTGGCGTGCCCGGCCTGGGACTCAAACGCGGTCTAGCCGATGACCTGGTCATTGCGCCTTATGCCTCGGCGCTTGCGTTGATGGTGGCGCCTGAGAAGGCGTGTCTTAACCTGCAACGGCTCAGTGCGGATGGCTTTGAGGCCCGCTATGGTTTATACGAAGCTATCGACTATACCCCCTCACGTCAGCGTCGCAGAGAATCGAACACCGTGGTGCGGTCCTTCATGGCACATCACCAGGGCATGAGCCTTCTCTCCCTGTCCCATCTGCTCCTGGACCGTCCGATGCAGAAAAGGTTCGAGTCTGACCCCTTGTTTCAGGCCACGATGCTCCTTCTTCAGGAGCGGGTCCCGAGGGCAACTGCTTTCTATCTGGAGCCCCCCGAGCTCTCCGACCTCCGGGAAACATTCAGCGGTACGGAAATGCCCATGCGTATTTTCAGCAGCCCCAACACGCCGATTCCGGAGGTGCAGCTGCTGTCCAACGGCAGATATCATGTGGTGGTCACGAACGCCGGCGGCAGTTACAGCCGCTGGAAGGACATATCGGTAACGCGCTGGCGCGAAGACACCACCTGTGACAGCTGGGGCACGTTCTGTTACCTGCGCGATGTGGCAAGCGGGAAGTTCTGGTCAACCGCGTATCAACCGACACTCAAACGGGCTGACACCTACGAAGCGATTTTCACGGACGCGCGGGCTGAGTTTCGCCGCCGAGACTTTGACTATGATATGCATACAGAGATCGTTGTCTCACCGGAGGACGACATCGAACTGCGCCGGACACGCATCACCAACTCATCGAAGACACGCAGAACGATTGACGTCACCAGTTATGCCGAAGTCGTTGTCGCACCGCCTGCCTCGGATGACCTGCATCCTGCTTTCAGCAATCTCTTTGTTCAGACCGAGATCATTCGCGGACAGCGGGCCATCCTCTGCACCCGCCGGCCCCGCTCGATTGAAGAGCAGACACCCTGGATGTTTCACCTGATGACCGCGCACGGGGCGGACATCGCAGAGGTTTCCTTTGAGACTGACCGTTTGAAGTTCATCGGGCGGGGAAGGACTGTCGCCAATCCGATAGCCATGAGCGGCCGGTCGACTCTCTCCGGGGCGCTCTCAGGGAGCGAGGGTTCAGTCCTGGACCCGATTGTCGCAATAAGATACCGGATCGCGCTCGAACCGGAGGCGTCGGTAACGATAGATCTCGTCTCCGGCCTCGGAGAAACCCGGGACGTCTGTATGGGCCTGGTCGAGAAATACCAGGACCGGCGTTTTGCTGACCGCGTCTTTGATCTGGCGTGGACGCACAGCCAGGTGCTCCTGCGGCAGCTCAATGTCACAGAGTCCGACGCACAGCTTTACGGACGTCTTGCCGGCTCGATAATTTACGCCAATTCCTCGCTGCGGGCCGACACGGACATTCTCAAAAATAACCATCGCGGGCAATCCGGTCTCTGGGGATACGCCATTTCCGGGGACCTGCCGATCGTGCTGCTGCGGATTGAAGATCCGGCCAATATCGACCTGGTGCGGCAGCTTGTCCAGGCCCATGCTTACTGGCGTTTAAAAGGTCTGACCGTGGATCTGGTGATCTGGAATGAAGATCGCGCCGGTTACCGGCAACTTCTTCAGGACCAGATCATGGGACTCATTGCCGCAGGCCTTGAAGCCAGCGTGACAGATCGACCGGGCGGCATTTTCGTAAGGCTCGCCGAGCAGATATCAACCGAAGACCGCATACTGCTTCAAACAGTAGCCCGCATCATCATCAGCGACAAGTGGGGACCGCTGGCAGATCAGATCGGCCGCCGGGGTCTTGTGAAGACAACAGTACCGCGCCTCAAACCAACCCGGTCCCCGCGCGTTGAAACTTCCCCGGCCGTGGCAATGCCACGCCGCGATCTGATCTTTTTTAACGAAATGGGAGGATTCAGCCCTGATGGACGCGAATACATAGTTACAACAACGCGGGGGCAGGTGACTCCGGCGCCGTGGGTGAATGTACTGGCAAACCCGAACTTCGGCACCATCGTCTCAGAGAGCGGCCTTGCGTATACGTGGAGCGAGAATGCCCACGAATTCCGCCTCACTCCCTGGGGTAATGACCCGGTGTGCGATTCGGGTGGAGAGGCATTTTACCTCCGCGATGAAGAGACTGGCTTTTGCTGGTCTCCTTCGCCGCTGCCAAGTCGGGGTCTGACGCCTTACACCAGCCGTCATGGGTACGGGTACAGCGTCTTTGAACACACGGAGGACGGCATCAGCTCCGAGATGTGGGTTTATGTGGCCATAGACGCATCGGTCAAGTTCACGGTCCTGAAAGTGAGGAACGGGTCAGGCCGGGCCCGCCGCCTCTCCGCCACCGGCTACGTGGAATGGGTGCTGGGAGATCTGCAACCGAAATCGAGGATGCACATAATCACCAAAGTTGACCCCAATACCGGAGCGCTCTTCGCACTAAACCCTTACAACACGGAATTCTCTGGCAGGACCGCCTTTTTCGATGTGGCTGATGCAACCCGGACGCTAAGCGGCGACAGGACCGAGTTTCTCGGCCGGAACGGCACACTTCGAAGCCCGGAGGCCATGACCCGGTCGCGACTTTCCGGCAAGGTGGGGGCAGCTTTAGATCCCTGTGCCGCTATCCAGGTCCCCTTTGACCTGGCCGACGGGCAGGAGCGTGAGATCATCTTCATGCTCGGAGCAGGGCGAAACGCCGATGACGCCGGCAAACTGGTGCGTCGCTTCCGTGGATCTGCTGCCGCGCGCAGAGCTCTCGAAGCGGCCTGGCAGTACTGGAACCATACCCTCGGCGCAGTGCAGGTGGAAACACCGGACCAGTCCGTCAATGTGATGGCCAACGGCTGGCTCTTATACCAGACCCTGGCATGTCGTCTTTGGGCACGGAGCGGATACTATCAGTCAGGGGGGGCCTTCGGCTTCCGCGACCAGCTGCAGGACGTGATGGCGCTCATCCATACAGAACCCCGCCTGGTTCGCGAACAACTCCTCCTCTGCGCGACCCATCAGTTCCAGGAGGGAGATGTCCAGCATTGGTGGCATCCCCCATCGGGGCGCGGCGTGCGTACACACTGTTCGGACGACTTCCTCTGGTTGCCGTTGGCTGCTTCCCGCTACGTTCTGATTACCGGAGACACCGGTGTATTGGATGAACCCGTCCGCTTCATCGAGGGCCGCCCGGTAAGCGCTGACGAAGACTCGTATTACGATCTTCCCCACGCGTCGGACGAAATAGGCACTCTGTACGAACATTGTGTCCGGGCCATACTCAATGGCCTCAAACGCGGTGAGCACGGCTTGCCGCTGATCGGCTCGGGGGATTGGAACGACGGCATGAACCTTGTGGGCGAACACGGTAAAGGCGAAAGCGTCTGGCTGGGGTTCTTTCTTTATGACGTGCTCACAAGGTTCACCGAGATCGCACGCCTGCATGGCGACCAGGCCTTTGTCGAACGCTGTCAGGAGGAAGCTGCACAGCTGCGCAGGAATATCGAGGAGAATGGCTGGGACGGGGAGTGGTACCGCAGGGCCTACTTTGACGACGGCTCGCTGCTCGGTTCTGCGGGCAATGCCGAGTGCCGGATCGATTCGATTGCGCAGAGCTGGTCTGTCCTCTCGGGCGCCGGGGATGCCGCGCGGTCACGAACGGCAATGGAATCGCTGGACAAGCGCCTCGTGAGGCGTGACCATAATCTGATCCAGCTCCTGGACCCGCCTTTTGATAAATCGGACCTGAATCCCGGCTATATAAAGGGATACGTCCCCGGGGTACGGGAAAATGGCGGGCAATACACTCATGCAGCGATCTGGGCGGCAATGGCGTTTGCCGCCCTGGGCGACAGCCGTCGCGCCTGGGAACTCCTGACGATTATCAACCCGGTCAACCATGGGAGATCTCTCGATAAGATCTCAACCTATAAAGTAGAACCATATGTTGTCGCTGCAGACGTCTATGCGGTCTCTCCGCACGTCGGCCGCGGTGGATGGTCATGGTACACGGGGTCAGCCGGCTGGATGTACCGGCTGATCCTTGAATCGCTCCTTGGGCTCAGACTTGAAGTAGACAAACTGCGTTTCGCGCCGTGCCTGCCCGGAGATTGGAAATCATTCAAAGTGCATTACCGGTACAGGGAAACCGTCTACCACATTACCGTGCTCCAATTGGGCGACGCCAATACAGCCAATGTGGCGGGTGTGACCGTTGATGGCGTTGAACAACCCGACACGGCAATTTCCCTTATTGACGACCACCAGGAACATTCAGTCGAGGTGAGACTACCTGTTGCAGGTGTATGAGAAGAAGCAGGCCGCCGGTCGGCATTTGACGGGGGCATCAAATCGTATTCTTTCATCGTCTCAATCCACGAGAACGTCCGAGGCAAGACACACGTTGACAACGTGCGGATCAAAATGCGTTCCGGCCAGTGATCGCAGGTGTTCGCGCACCTTTTCCACGGACCAGGAGGTGCGGTAGAGACGGTCGGATCTCAGCGCATCCCAGACGTCAACCACCGCAAAGATGCGCGCCACAAGAGGGATCTGTTCGCCTTTCAGGCCAAGCGGGTAGCCGGTGCCGTCCCACTTTTCATGATGGGCGTAGGGGATATCGAGTGCCAGGCGCAAGTAACGGATGGAAGAGAGCAATTCGTAGGCAAAAACAGTGTGTTTTTTCATCACGACCCATTCTGTCTCGGTCAGCGTGTCGTGTTTGAGCAAAATCCCGTCCGGAATACCCATCTTGCCGATGTCGTGCAGCAGCACGCCCCAGCGGACCTGCACCAGCTCCGCATCGCTCAGCCCGAATAAACGCGCCAGCCTGACGGTCAAATCAGCAGCCCGCTGCGTGTGCCCTTCTGTCTCGTTGTCGCGCAGTTCCATTGCCCGGGACCAACCTTCGATAGTGGCGTCATAAGCTTGGGAAAGTTCGGTGTTGGAGCGTTGCAGGTTATCGAACAGGGTGACATTATCGATAGCAATCGCTGCTTGGGCGGCCAGGGCCTTGAGGAAGTCAAGCCACTCTTCATCGTGTGCGAGTTGAGCACGCTGAAAGACTTCCAGCACCCCCCTGACCTGTCCTTTCGCTATCAATGGTACTCCGTAGTAGCTGACGAAGTCCTCGCCCGCCAGAAGTATCCCGCTCAGGAAGCTGTCATGCTCCTTTGCCAGATCAGGGATATGAACGATGCTGCGTTCCTGTGCGGCCCGTTCGGCATAACTCTCTCCCAATGGCTGGCGCGAGCGTTCGATGGCTTTGGTGTGAAAACCGCGCCCGGCGACATATTCCAGCGTCCGGGATGTGGGATCGAACAACAGTACGTCGGCTGCATCAACCCCCAGCTGAACAATGACATGGGTGAGGAGCGTTGTCAGGCTGAGATTCAGTTCAAAACTGAAATTAATAGCACGGTCAATTTCAACCAGAGCGGTCAGATGCTCAAGATTCCGCTGAATCCTTTTCTCCGCGAACTTGATATCACTGATATCCGTAAACATCACCACAACTTGACGCAAACGCTCGCCACTTCCAAACTCGGGATAGGCATTTACCAACGCCCATTTGCATTCTCCATCATGGCCCCGTACAATCCCCATGATGAAATTTTTCAACACCTGTCCCGTGGCGATCACCTGATTAACGGGAAACTCCTCTACGGGCATCCGGGTGCCGTCCCCGCGTACAAAGTTCCAGTCCGGGTCGCGGGCGTCCTTGCCCAGTATCTGATCCGATGACATCCCCAGTATTTGCGAGGCTTCGGGGTTACACAGTACAATTTGGGTATCGGGGGCATGGACAACAACACCGACAGGCAGGTTTTCGATCAGCGACCAGTGAGCCTCCTCTTTCGCCCGTAAGGCTGCCTCGGCCCGCTTGCGGGCGCTGATGTCACGGATATTGCACTGGATGACCTTTTCATCACCAACCAGATAAACGTTACTGACGAATTCCACTTGCACCAGACGACCGCCTTTCGTCCTGAGCGGCAAGTTTTCGTAGCGGATAAACTCATTCTGCTGCAACGACAGGAAGGCATTCCTGCTGGCTTCGATATCCTTGAACGCACCGACGTCCCAAAGTTTCTTCTCCACAAACTCTTCGCGCGAGTAGCCCAACATATCTATCAAATAAGGGTTGACGTCGCTGATCGATCCCGTCTCGGCATTCAGAATCAAAATGCCGTCCTGGGCTGATTCAAAGAGACGGCGGTAACGAAGTTCCGAGTTTCTGAGAACTTGTTCCACCCCTGTCTGGTCGGAGTCGGGTATTCTGGTCGACGCTTTTTCAGTTGCAGCGGTGCGCTTCATAGTAATTTCCTTGTACCTCCCGCCTACAATTCCTTTTGAACGGATTTATCCTGAAATCGGGCGAGCACACGCAGAAGCTGCATGAGTCGCGGTGCCGCTTGCAGCAGGCTGCTTTTCTCCAGGTCGATCATTACGGCCATGCGCTCCTCCCGACAGTCATGCGTAGGATAATTCCGAAAACACCATACTTATTTCGACTGATCTTCAAACAAAATCCAGGCAGGCCGCCATTACCTGTTCCCAATTGTATCATATTTGTTGCAAGTACCAATCCGCACCGCCCGGACTCACGCCGGACAACTGTCGGAAGCTTCCGTTTGAGTCTCAATATGCCCTTGACATGCGGAGGCTTATATGTGTGCAGTTTTCAGTTTTGAGACATAAAGAAGAGTCGCGGACATTGCGATAGTCCAAAATGGCCAGTTACAATAGACATCGGAGTGAAAACAAATTTGAACGTAGAGAGTTCAGAATAGTGTGCGAGAAAAAACAATGAAAGTCCTCACGAGACTGTTGCTCTTGATGACGGTTATCGGACTCGCCGGTTGTGTCCACCAGAGCATTGTCCATGCTCCCATGCAGCCCGATGGCTGGAGTGCCCAGCCCCTATCGATTGCGTGCCGCTTTGCCCCTGATGCCGACCTTGATTCCTCCACCGGAACACCGGTGGGGGATGAGGGGTATTACCTCTACATCCTGACCGACAGCGCTGGCAATAGGGACTACAGCACTCCCCTGTCCGTTGCTTTCTCGTTCAGGAAGAATCCGGGAGGGCACAGCTGGATTATTCTGGAAAGTCCTCAGAATCGCCTGGAATACGGTCATAACGGCAACTTCGGACTGGAGAAACCGCATTACCTTGACGGAGTATATCAGAGGTTTCGGGATAATCATCCCAATCCCATTGCTTATTTGTGGGAGGCGATGGACGACGGCCGGTTAGAAACCGGAAGGGCTGATCACACCCCCACCTTCGTCTGGCGAATGCCGATCACTAAACGGCGGTATGAACTGATCTATGAATACGCGATGCAGAGAACATACGACCAGTTCAATTTAAGGGATAACAACTGTACCGATATGGTGACGGACGCAGCGGCACTGGCGGGAATCCACCTGATTCACCGTCTTCGCCTCACCATCCCGCAGGAACCGAAAATACTGGGCAGAACGTTGCATATGTGGACCGACCCAAAGTACCGCATTCTGGAGTTCAGCACTCCTGACGTACTGCAGATGGACCTGCGCCAGCTTGCACAGCTCGGCATCGGAAGTGATGTTACAGAATGGTATCCGGGTTTGAAGCGGTAACGTGATGCCCCATTTTCAAAACTTGAGCTCAATCTGATAGTGAGCGCAGTGCTACTTTTCCGTTAGTTGCAGGTAAACTAAAGTTACCGCAGCAACGGTCATAAGGACCAACGTTACGAATCCAAGAATGTTCGATATTTTTCCGTTTGTATTTTTGCCCATTACTTTTTTGTTGTTGGAAATGTGAAGAATGATCGCAATTAACACAGGTGCAGTCAAGCCATAAAGAATGGCTGAATAAAGCAGCGCTGTAATGGGCGAAATACCGATATAATTCAACGATAACCCCACGAGCAGCGAAATGGCAATGACGATATAAAATGCTTTTGCGTTATGAAATTTTTTATCCAGGCCTTCTTTCCAGCCAAAGGTTTCAGTGATGATGTAAGAAAGCGAGCCACTCAAAACAGGAATGGCTAAAAGTCCTGTGCCGATGACACCCACGGCAAAAAGTATATATGCTGAATTCCCGGCCAGGGGTTTCAATGCCTGAGCCGCCTGCTCGACTGTGTCGATTTGATGAATGCCCCCATTAAATAACACCGTCCCTGTGGTGAGAATGATAAAAAACATGACGAGATTTGAAAATAGCATGCCAAAATCGACATCCTGTTGCATCTCGTGCATAATTCTTTTGTTCACCATTAAATGTTTTTTATTTTTTTTCATATCTTCTACTTCCATCGTCGCCTGCCAAAAGAAAAGATAGGGTGAAATGGTGGTTCCAAGGATGGCAACAAGAATGCTGATAAACTTTTTGTCGAACTTTACAGTCGGGATAAACGTGGCTTTCAAAACTGCTGCCCAATCCTGTTTGTATAAAAATGGAACGATCAGATAAACCAGAAGAATGAGGCAGAGATATTTGAGAACGGCAGCAATTTTCTGATACGGCAAATAAATAATTAATACCAAAAGTATGAGAGTGAAGGCAATGCTGAAGTACGTCGCCTGAATCGAAGGGAACAATAGATTACCTACTGCTCCCATTCCCGCAATGTCAGCGCCAATGTTCATGACAATGGCAGGAAAACTAAACAGCAACATTAAATACAAAACAGGTTTTGAATAATGAGCCTTAATCGTTCCGGCTAAACCGTGAGAAGTAACCAGGCCAATCCTTGCACACATCTCCTGAAGGGAAGCCATGAGGGGAAAGGTAATAAGTGCAGTCCAGAGAGTTGAAAGCCCATAGGCTGCGCCTGCCTGCGAGTAGGTTGCGATGCCAGAAGGATCATCATCGCTTGCACCGGTAACAAGTCCGGGGCCAAGTATTTTCCAAAAACGAACTAGTTTATTTGGTGAAATGTTTTTTTTATTTTTCATTTCTCATAGCTCTGCTGAATCATCGCAAAAAGCCGACGCATCCTCAGCATCGGCGTGTCAGCTCTCATCCTTCCGCCGCTCGTCCGAAATCTTGACAGCGATTGCGGCGGCCTGCTCCGCAGGCACACCCTCGGTGCGGCGCTCATACTCATCCTCCGCGCGCTCGTCCCCAACGCGTTGTTCCTCATCTGTAACCTGCTCCTGCTGACCCGGGAACTCGACGCGAAGTTCCTCGATGAGCATCATGATCGCTGCTGCGACAGGGAGCGCGAGGAGTGCGCCGAGGATCCCCATCAGTGTCCCGCCCGCAAGAAGCGCAAAGAGCACGACAGACGACGGAAGGCGAAGCGCCCGTCCATAAATGCGGGGGACGAGCACTCGGCTCTCGAACTCCTCGTATGCGAGCATGAGCAACAGCACGACGGCCACGACAATCGGGCCGCGAGCCAGCGATGCAAGGACCATCGGTCCTATCGAGAGGAATGCGCCGATGTAAGGCAGGACATCCGCGATGCCTGCAAATACAGCCAGAGGCAGCGCGTATGGCACACCGCACGCCACCAGAAGGACGAAGGAAAAGGCCGCAATGAGCAGGCAAGTAATCAACTGCCCGCGCATGTAAGAGCCCACGATCGTTTCCAGATTCATCATGACGCGGGCAAGGCGGATGTGGTGAGAACGGGGGACGACCGCAAAAAGCCCGCCTCGAAGCCGGTCGCGGTCGATCATAATGTAGAGCGCGAGAAAAATGGCGCTTGCCCCATACGCGGTAATCTCGAAGATGCGCATCGAGAAGGTGAAGGCCGCTGCGCTGATGGCGCTCGCAAGAGCGTCATATTTGACGTTCCGCAGCCAGTCCGCAAACAGCGCTGTCAGGTTGGAACTGGCGAGATAATCCGCCAGGCGCGCGCGGAACGCCGGCTCCTGGTCGACCAGCGCCGATGCCTGCTCCACAAACGACGGGATCGTCAGCGTTACAGCAAGAGTCGCAACAACGAAGAGAACGGTGAAGACGACGGTAATCGCAAGACTGCGTCTGACACGATGCACCTCCATCCAGCTGACGGCCGGGCTCATCGTTCCCACGATGAGAAGAGCTGCGACAAGCACCAGAAAGACCGGCCAAAGCCGGATCAGCAGCCACATGCAGACCACGACGAGGATGAGTTGGATCACGGTCGAGGGAGATACCTCGAAGCGCACCACGCGGTGTTTGATTTCTTTTTTCATATTCTCTTCCTCCGCGTCACGGGTACAGCCAGCGGTCTGACCATACTCACCCCGTACGACCGGCTATTGTCTTGCGAACCGTTCCGCTAGGATGATTCGGAGGTGTGTAAAGCGTGTATAGCTTTAAATGTGGCAAATCATCTGCCGTGGTCAGCGCCTCTGAAAGAGACCCAGTACCAGCACAACAACTGCTACGACGAGCAAAATGTGGATGAACCCACCCATTGTATAACTGCTTACCAACCCCAACACCCAGAGTATCACGAGTATTACAAAGATTGTCCAGATCATAGCAATCCTCCTTTGTTTATAAGTGCCTAATGGCCTCGCCTGTTTACTGCATTTATAACAGCATAAGTTGTGCCAGGACCTGCGTTGGAAAAAAGAGTTCGCTAAGACTTTGAAATCATTGGAACATCAGCGAAGGCTGCAAGTGAGAATGATTATGTGACAGATGCTGCATGTCTGATATATCAGGAGTCTCCTGATATATCAGACATTTTCATTATTTCTTTAGATAGGCCAGCGGTGCTATTCAAATGTCTTTAAGATGTAGTTTGCGATCTTCAGCGCGTCCTGTTCTGATATCTTGTCCTTATCGAACATTTTCATTCCGGCCCAGTCCTGGGGATGCGTCGACACAGGTCCGGGATTTCTCATCTTCTTTACAATGTCCTCTGCGGTGAAGATGTTATTGGATTCACGATCGGCCTTGTGCAGGGTCTTTTTTCGGTTCAGGATATTATCTCCGTCCGGATGGCATGAGGAACAATTATCCTTGAACAAGGTTTTTCCTGTGTCTTCAGCTGAAGACCCTTCTACTGAAAGAGAAAAAAGGAATAAAGACAGGGAGACTGCCAGTAACAATAATATCGTTCTTCTTGAAGCTCTCATGGTTTGCCCTTTCTATGCCTCTCGGCCAAAGAATTTTGTTAGCCGCCTGCCTACTTAAATGTCTTTAAGATATATTCAGCAATTGCTTTTGCGTCCTTGGCGGGGAGCGTTTGCTCATCGAACTTCGTCATGCCCGTGCCAGGGTTCCGCATCTTGCCGACTATGTCCGCCGCCGCTTTCACGCCATTTGCCTCGCGGTCCTTTTTCTGAAGGGTCTTCTGAGGATTGACGTTATTGCCGCCGTCGGGGTGACAGAGAGAGCAGTGCTGTTTAAAAAGGGCCTCGCCCTTTTTCCCCTTTTCTTTTGCCGTAGCTACTGATGCGAATAAGAAAACTGCAACGACCAAAACAGAAAAAAGCATAATAATTTTTTTCATCTTTTCCTTTCTCCTTTCAAATACATGCTTACAAAAAATATTTTTCCCTCCCAGGGTCTAAGGCTAAGAAAGCAACCTAATCCAGAAGGGGTGACAAGTATTCACCCCCTCCGAACATGGACAAAGTCCAGTAATTGCTCTTATTTGAGCTGCCCCCGTATCTCTCCGTTTGGATACTTATCCGTGTGAACATTAAGATAGGCATTTCCCGCCTTGATTTCCTTGACGAGATCTTTAACCGTTTTGCCCATCAAGGAACCCATCAGTTCCTTTTCCGTGATAGTGCCTTCGGCGAGGGTGCCGCTGAATTTACCGGCTTTTTTCTCATTGGTTATAAGAGCCACAGGCGGACCGTTTTCCCCGACTTTGCCCAGATGGATATGTGCAGCGGTGACATTCTCGATATCGGCGACCGTTACATAGTAACTCAGCGCTTTGTCGTCCTTCATGAATGTAAAAGTGGCATCGCCCTTCGCCATTGTCGCTGCAGCAGGAACACTTTCGCTACCTGATAGCATTGATTTAAAGCTCTTTTCCGCTGCAAAGCTGGAGGTTGTGAGGCCAACGGCTAACAAAACAATGATTAAATACAGCTTTTTCATAAATTATTTCTCCATACTGTTTTAAAGGTTATTTAGCAGGCTGTTGAAAAACGCTCATCCTTCCATTTCAAGCCGTCATACCCGCGAAGGCGGGTATCCAAAAGCCTATGAAAACATTGGATTCCCGTCTGCACGGGAATGACGAAAAGACGCCGAATAATACTTTTTCAACAGCCTGTTAGATACATACGACCATACGTTGTCGCACGTGCTCTGTAATTCTAAATACGCATTCCCAATTACATATAAACTCAAGCCATCAATAACTGCTTCCCCCTATTCCTTATCATTTCTCTCCTTTCTATAAATGTTCACACTCTCTTGATGCACGTATGGCACCAAAAAGCACAAGGAGCAGGTTTACTTTTGTAATAAAAGCAGAATGTGTGCCAAGACTGGTGTTGCCAGATCAGGGCTTTTATAGCATTGAAAACATTGAAATTTCAGCGAAAACTGTGAGGCAGGAATGATATCGTGAAAGGTGCCGTCTTCTGATATATCAGGAGTCTCCTGATATATCAGTTCGTTATTTGTCAAAACCGACAACATCACCGGTTCGGCATGATTGGTCATTCCTTCTGCCAACAACTGTCGTTTTTCTATTACGCTGGAAGACCTACAAAAGGTTGTGGATTATTCAGACCTTTGAAATAACGTTTACGGGTAGCCAGATTGATCCCGGCGTACACCTGGCAACCGAGCAGACCCCTTTTCCATGGGTTCATACCAAAAAACCTTTTTGTCATTGCGCCGAATGAATAGGCCTGTCTGTTTAATCGGGCGAACCCGGTAATAAGCTCCTCCGCAGTCATGCCCCTCGGTTGAAAAAGGAGTGTATCAGGAGGATATCCACGGAGCCACCAGTCCTGCTCGAACAACCTGCCTTCGCTTAAGAGGCGGTCATATAACCGGGTCCCCGGATAGGGAGTGAGGATCCTCAGCTCGGCACAGTCGATGCGACTTCTCATTATGAACTCAAGGGTCTGGTCGAACACATCACTGTTTTCATGATCAAAGCCAAGAACAAACGCGCCCAGAATGCCGAACCCTTCGGCATGGAAGCGACGCATCGCCTCATAAAAATCGATCCTGAGGTTCTTAATTTTTCTCACCTCGTTCTGTGTTGCTTTCTGTACCGATTCGAAACCGATCAAAAGCCCAAGGCACCCTGAACGTCTCATCAGCCTGAGCAGTTCCACATCCTCAGCCAACGAGACGGTCCCTTGTCCAAGCCATAGCCGTTTAAGAGGTATCATTTCAGTAAAAAGCTTTTTGGCTGCATTCCGGTTCAGCGCAAGAGCGTCATCGACAAAGAAGATGTAAGGGGAGTCAATAGCCTCTATCTCGGCAATCACCTCCGGGACCGGCCTGACCCGATATTGAGACCCCAGGGTCCGGCCGATGGAACAGAATTCGCAATCGTTCGGGCATCCCCGGGATGTCTCGACGCCGATAGGGGCCGGGATATAGCTTTTATTACCTTTAGTTCCGGGAAAGAGGTCCCTCCGCGGCTTCGGCAGACCGTTGAGATCGGTCATTTTATCAGGCCGATACAGCCTTTGCATCTGCCCCGAGGCGGCATCCGATAGAAGTCGCGGCCAGATATCCTCTGCTTCACCCACTACCACAGCGTCTGCATGCTCTAGCGCTTCGTCAGGCAATACCGTGGGGTGTATTCCCCCCATCACCACCCTCACTCCCTGCCGGCGATAGGTATCAGCGATATCATAGGCCCTAGGCACTACGTCAGTCATTACGGTAATACCCACTAAATCCACATCCTGGTCCGTATCATCAGGGGCAAAGGCTTCATCAACCAGGGTAACCGTATGAGCAGACGGGGTAAGCGCGGCCAGAAGAGGAAGATTTACCCTCTGCAATTTAAAAGGGCTGGATAACATGTCTTCACGCTGTTCACGCGGTGCGATAAATTTTATTTTCATTATTTAGATTTCAGGCGCCATCAACTCATCTGCAAAACCGCGTGTGTTTCCATATTCCTCAATAATCTGCTGAGGATTTTGCAGGGCAGTTTCAAGGATAATCAGAGGAATCGCCCTGCGTTCCAAGTCCTCCAATGCGTGTCTGGAGATTTCAAATTTCATTGATCCTCCTCATTATCGCGTCCACTTTCTCAAGAGCTTCATCAGGCAAAACCGTAGGGTGTATCCTTTAGAGCTGAGACGAGGCAACAAAGGAAAGGAGGTCACCACAGTGAGGAAGTATAGCGGGAAGACGGCACGGTCGTCAAGAACGATGGTCTCAAATGTGAACCTTCTTGTCAGAGTTCGATGACAATGCCCCGACACCCATTTAGAAGAGTCATCAGAATCATGCTGTGATAAAAGTTGAAGATTAACAGATGCTATAAACATAACAAAAAAGGGCGAGATATTAAACCTCGCCCCCTCGGAAGATATGAGAATAGAAATTATTTCTTTTCTTTCTCCTTATGCTCCTTCTTCATTTTCTTCATCTCTTTTTTCGTCATGACTTTCCATGCCATCATATTGCCGTCTTTCTCTGAGTATTTTGCCGACAACTTGTCGCCAACCTTTACGTCAGCGAGGGTCTTCCCTTCAGCAAACTTGGTCTTGTCAGTAGTGGTGAGCATAACTGCACCCTTCTTACCCTTTATGGTAAGGGTATTGGCCGCTGCATCGACTGCTGTCACCTCGCCAGAAACATACATCCCCTTCGTTGAATGTTTCTTATCGTTTGCAAACGAGAGTCCCACAACGGAGAGAACGATGAGCACTGATACGATAATAGCTAATGCCTTCTTCATAAAATCACCTCCTTCCATAATGAATATTGCTGCATTGAATATCTTCTATGCAGGAGCTATTACGTTCTATCATAAAAGACTGTACCTGTCAATTAGGAAGAACAGATATTATTCATTCAGTCAAAGACGCTTGAATCGCGGTTTCAAAGACTGATCACCCAAAGAAATATGCCTGATGACTGATATATCAGGAGATTCCTGATATATCAGTCATCAGGCCCTCTACCAGTACCATTCCTCCATCGCCGTTTTTACCTGAAGGTTCCATGATTTCAAAGAGTTAGAGAAGCATCTCTTGCAAATATAGATCCTGGCACAATGTATGCAATTACACAAATGTAGGCAAAGCTCAAAGAGAAAGGAGAAAAGTCATGTCAATGGAAACCATACTTATAATCATAGTGTTGATTGTGATCTTCGGTGGTGGTGGATTTTACTGGCGGGGCCGGGGCCGTTAGGCACCTATAAAAAAAGGAGGAAGAAATGACCAACAGTAAGGGCTTAAGCCAAAAGTTTATTTTTATGACAGTGTTAATGATTTTCGGACTGGCTTTGTTTTCGGGCTGCGCCACCATGAAAGGCGAAACAACGGGTGAATATATCGACGACTCGACGATTACGACAAAAGTTAATGGTGATATAGTCAAAGACCCGGATGCCCATTATTTCAAGATCGATGTGACGACAACAAAAGGCGATGTTGTGCTGCAGGGTTTTGTGAATAACAGAGATACCGAAGCACGACTTGTAGCAAAGATCAGAGAAATCAGGGGCGTAAAGTCCGTGAAGAGTCTCTTGAAGATTGAAGAGAGAAAGTAATTCGTTTAAGGCAGCACTTTAATTGCGGAGTTGACTGCGGTTAAAGTGCCAGCAGTTAACTCGAAATCCTAAAGGAGAAATACCATGAAATCAAGCACAAAGGACAACGTGGAAGGCACGTTTCACGACGCAAAGGGAAAGGTCAAGGAAATCGCCGGTAAAATCACGGATAACCCTAAATTGGAGGCCAAAGGCAAGGCTGAAAAAATAGCCGGTAAAGTTCAGGAAAAGGTCGGACAAGTCAAGAAGGTTTTGGGGGATTAGGAGAGCGTTGTCTTACTCAAGGACGTTCTGACAAGGAGAAGAACATGGAGACAATAATTATTCCGCAACACAGATCAAACCTGACTGACTTAATAACACCAAATCAAATCAGCCCTCAAAGGATGCAGCCCGATCGGGCCGTACATTTTCTCAGGCACGGGTTGCTCGCCGTAATTCTCTGCATTGCATGTGCTGTGCCGGTCATGGCCGCACCGATCCAGCTGCCGGCTATTGTTGATCCAGCCAGCCAGGAGCATCACGTCGGCAAACTTATATTTGTTGAATTGGTGACGCCGGACCTCGCTGCCGCTAAAAAGTTCTATGCGGGACTGTTCAACTGGACATTTCGCGACATTCAGGCCGGTGGGATATCTTACGCTGAGGCATTTCTCGATGGTCATCCGGTTGCAGGACTGATTCACAAGGATATACCGGCGAGTGAGCATAGACAGCCGGCGTGGTTGAGTTTCTTCGCCGTCAGTGATGTCGAAGCAGCAAAAAAGGTTGCTTTGCAAAATGCCGCGAAGGTGCTGTTCGAGCCGCATAGCATCCCTGACCGCGGACGGGAAGCAGTCTTCGCGGACCCGAAGGGAGCCGTTTTTGCGGTCCTCGCTTCCAGTAGCGGTGATCCGCACGATGTTCTGGCCGAGCCAGGAGAATGGATCTGGACCTCGTTAATAACGAGCGATCCGGACGCCGATGCTGCTTTCTACCAGAAGCTATTCGATTACGAAGTCTTCGAGTTGCCCTCCAGCGAAGGCCACCAACATCTCCTGCTGGCGTCCGAAAACTATGCTCGTGCGAGCGTGAATACGCTGCCTGCGAACAGGCCCAATGTCCGTCCTCACTGGCTCAACTATGTACGCGTCGAAGATACGATCAAGATGACGGCAAAGGTTGTGGCACTCGGTGGCCGCGTGCTGGTCGAGCCACGGACTGATCGTCATGGCGGCAAGGTCGCGGTCGTTGCCGACCCTTTGGGTGCACACTTCGGATTGCTTGAATGGCCGGAGACTGAGATGAAGGAGGTGCCCAAGTGAAAATCATACTCTTACTCCGGTTAGCACTCGCCTTCGTGGTCTTGACGTTGATGGTCCTCTTGTCCGGCTGCGTTGTAACTGGTGGCGGATACGGATACTCCGACGGTGGCGACATTGGGGTCACTTATTATGAATCCTCAGGTATAGAATACGGTGGCTGGGGACCTGGCTACCATGTGGCGCCGTTTCGCGGCGATGACCATCGTCTTCGCGACAGTAACCGTCGTCAAACGAGTGGAGGTGGCCGCGTTTCTGCGCCAGCTTACAGACCCGCGCCTGCTTCCCGCCCGATGCCGTCTATTCCGTCGAAACCACGTTCCGGTGGCTCTCGATCACGTGAAGTGCGGCCCCAAAAATGATCTTAAGTGTCTATCCGTGACTCTTGAATCATCTTACTTACTGACGATTCAAGAGTCACGGGCCGATTCACCTTGCAGTTGTCGTTCTTGGCAATTTGTTGTAATGCGGCCTAAAAGCCAACTTGGTAATTTATGGGGACCTGTTGGTTATTGCCATAAGTGCATCAAAAGAGTGTCAACATTTATAGAAAGGAGGGCAGCTAAAAACGCAGCCCCGATTAACCTTTCTTATTATCCTTGTTCCCATCGGTAATCCACAATAGTTTCAATTCCCTGAAAGTGCGGACTCGTCGGGTACTCTGCTTTTTTTGAAAAGAAATAGGATCGGATGGGGAAGCGCAGACTATTCAATAAACATCAGTCCTATCTTATAGAGATCCGCTGCATCTTTCTTAGCCCATTTTACCGCTGCCCACAAATATGAAACGGGAAATGAGCTCCTGATTTCTATAATTTCACCTTCGCTGTGATTGGCGCCTGAATAGATACACATTCCAGAATCGCTTATATTAGTGATTATACCAATCTGTATGCCGGAGACATCAAGTGGGCCACGGTACGCAAAAGGGGTGATAGATTTTTTCCGTTGATGTCTTCTTTTGTCTCCATTAAGGGGCAACATAATGTCTCATCGCTTATTATATCACGGTACAAGGCTGAGCAAGTTTCTTCCGGCATCCCTCACCGTTTCATTTTTTCCTTCGCGACAATTCTCTTCCCGATTTCGTGCGCCTTCAAGTCTTCATGGCGCATTTTAGTTCCGGCTCGCCGGAATCAATTATATTCTTCATGGTGGTCTCCGAACACAAGGTGGATGATTTCCCACGCGGTCTCTTCGATGGATTTGTTCGTAGTATCGACGACTTTCCAGATCCGGTGCTTCTTGCGGAGGTCCCTGACATACTCGACCTCGGCAAAGATCTTCTTGAATTCGCTGTAGCTTGTCGGGAGCGAGGACTTTTCTTGACGCACCCTCCTGATTTTCTGAAGGACCTCGGGATCGATTACCAGACAGACGATCTTTTGCTGATCGATTTCGGAAAGCTCTTCGGGCAGGGGGATGCCCGGAACGATCGGGACGTTGGCGACTTTGTAGCCCTCCTGGGCCAGAAAGATCGAGGTCGGGGTCTTGGACGTCCTCGAAAGTCCGACGATAACAATGTCCGCGCCATCGAGGTGCTCGGTGTCCCTGCCGTCGTCGTGTCCCAACGTATACTCGATCGCGTCGATGCGTTTGAAGTATCGTTCATCGACCTTTCTGAGCAGACTCGGAGTTTCGAGCGGTTCCAGTCGAAGATAGGCCGCAAGGTTGTTGATCAGCGGGCCCAGAATGTCGAGATAATAAATCTTGTTTTTCACGCAATAGGCGGTCGTATAGTCGCGCATCTCCTTTTTGACAAAGGTAAAAGCTATAAGGGCCTTGTCCGACTTGGCCTGGTCGAGGACCTTTTTGAGTCCGGCCTTGGAATCAATGTCGTGGAAAAGCATGATCTTGGGGTGGGTGTGTTCAAACTGCACCAGGGCCGCCCTCAGAATATGCAGGCCGCTCTGGCCCGTAGCGTCGGAAATAATGACGATTTTTTTTGCAGACATGTTCACCTCGATTGTAGTATACACTAATCCCAATCGCGCCTCACAAGCGCGATGCCGCCCGCGGCGGATGCCTGGGGAGTGACCCGTGGGTATTCCTACTTCTCTGTTTTTTCCTTTACCTTATCGCCGGCTTTTTCTACCTTTTCTCCGGCCTTCTCGATCGCATTATCGACCTTTTCTCCAGCCTTCTGCACCGGACCTTTCTTTTCGCATGCTGCCAGAGAGAAGACCAGCATGAGACCGCAAACCAGCAAAAGCACTTTCCTGATCAATGTCATTGTGACACCTCCTTTGAAGTATATTTCTTCCCTTACCTTTTACCATGGATTAACGTAATTGTCCAACCCCAGTTCAATGAGGAAGTGCAACACCTGGAGAAACATGATGCTGTTATTCCGTTTTGGTACCGTTGCCGGCAGGTCTCGAAACGCCCCAGCCTGCATCCGGTGGTGTCGGTATCATCTTCACCACGTAATCGCCGGATCCATGAAGAGAGCCGCTCATATAGTAACGCACTCTGTTCTCCGCGGTCAGAGAGAAAACCGATTTATCGTAAGGACGAACACGCAAAAACATCGGGACTCCCATCAGGTCGAGAAGGGTCGCGAAATTATTGAGGTGGGAAACACGAATGCCGGGGGGAGTGCCCGCCAGGAGTCCTTTCCTGCCATACTGCTCACCGGACACGATAAATTCGGGTACATCGACAATCACCTGGTCAGGCTTCATATGGGTATAGACCTGTCCCTGCTCCGACAAAGTCTGGCCATGGTCCGAGGTGTACAGAAGGACATAGTTCTGATTCTTCGTTTCAGAGACAAACACCCGGAAGAATTCATCCACCTGAAAGCGGATTCCGTTATCATAGGTGTTTACCAGTTTCTCACGTCCGGCCGCGCTGGTGTCAATGGGTTCCGATGCTTCCATAACCGGCCTCCAGATCGTAGAGGCCGGATCGTCCGGGTATCTATAGTGATAGTGGAAATGGAGACCCTTCTTGTTGACGACAATGAAATAGCCGCCTTTTTCATTCAGAAGACTGCTGAGGAAGCGGGCTATGCCGGGGTCCTTCGTGGTCTCAAGATCAATGTGACGCTCTTCAAAAGACTGCTCATTCATCCACCGGTCCAGGGACCTCACCGGACCGTTCCCGGCCGTTTTTATGAGCCTAGGAAGGTACCCTTGATTGATGTCGATGTAGACTGTCTCATAGCCCATCTTCTTTGCATAGTCGAAGAGGGTCGGGTTCCTGTCGGTCCGAAAGTCGTCGTCGGGAAAGGCATTGTGGCCACTAATGAGATAGGCATTGCTGATATGGGTATAGGACCCGGCTGCAACACAAATGCCGAAATTTTTGAGGCACCCCCGTTTTTCGAGCGATTGAAGAAACGGGGTGGTGGCACGCGGGTAGCCATTCATACTGAGATTGCTGCCACGCACTGACTCATCGATGACATAGATAATGCTGTCGCGTGGTCGTTGGGAGACTTGAAACGGAGGAAGCTCGTCCCGCGCTCCATGGTATTCACCGAGGGTTTCAAGCTCGTAATGCAGTGTTGAACGGAAGAAGGAGGTCAAGGGATTCAGATGAAAGCTGCGTTCCGGCACGTGGAGGAAGAATGCATAATTGGAAACGAGAAGATAGAACACCGGCAGCAGGCTGAGGGAAAGGGTCTTGCGGAAGGCAGATACAGTGCTTATACGGCTTATACGGCTTATGCGAGGGTGTAAGCGAGGGGGGACAAATACCAGCGCAGACAGAACGAGCAAGTAAGGGAGAGCATACAGGAAGACAAGCGGCTGAAAGAAGCTTGAGATGGCGTCTGCCCGATTTTCCCCCCCGACGGTCAGGGCGAGAAAGATATCGGTGCTGGTCATAAACTGCGATAACGTCAGCCAATAGGAGAATTGAACAATGACAACGAGAACAGAAAAAAGGAGGGCCACCGCGCGGAGAATTCCGGGGAGGAGAAGGATGAGATAGAAGAGGACAAACACCTGTAGAAAGGCCAACGCGAGGGCTACCAGGAACTTCATAGTACCGGCAACCGGAAGTACCTGCAGCAGAGCCTGATAATCGCTGAACCTCGTAATGAAATCAATGAGGACTGAAAGCGTTGCTGCAAGCAAGGCGGTAAGAGCGCGGGGCCAGGTTGTACGGCTGATGGCACGAAGGGACTGCTTTACTGTCACGTGCCCTCTTCCCATTTAGTGGCCATGATCCCCAGGATGAAGACCACGGCTGCATAAAGCCCTATGATCGCGGCGGACCTCAGCGCAGCTATGTTGTCTTCAAATACCATCGATGCACGGAGGCCCTCGTTTACGTAATACAGAGGCAGTTTTTTTGCGATCTTCTGCAGCAACCCCGGCATCAGTTCGATGGGGAAAAAGCTTCCCGCGAGGAACATCATCGGGTAACTGATAGCGTTTGAAGCGGCGGCGGCGCTCTGCGCCTCCTTCACGAAGCGGGTGAGTATCATCCCGGTCCCGACAAACGCGAACACGTCGAGCAGAATAAAGGCAGGGAGCCAGACATCGATATGCAGGCTGACATCAAATACGGCGTAGCTCACCAGCAGCATGGCAATCGTGGATATGACCGCGAGTATGAATTGGTAAACGACGTTCGACAAGATCCAGTCAGTACGGGTGATGGGCGTGGTGGACAGCTTCCTGATGACACCCTTCTGGCGCAGTTCCGTGTCCGAGTCCACCGTGCCGAAAAGGCTCATCGTCATAATTGACATCGCAATGATGCCGGGGACGAAGAACTCGATGAACCGGTATTTTTTGGTGAGTATCGATTTCGAAACCGATCGGACGAACGGCGACCTCCCGGACATCCCCTGGTTTATCCCTGCCAACACTGAATTCAGGATTTGCATCTTCGTCTGAACCGAAGAGGAACTGGGGTCGTATATATAGGTGATGGTGACGGACGAGCTGTAATCGTTGAACATCATCCTCTGCATGAGAGACCCCTCATAGCCTTTGGGAATAACGAGGACGAGGTTCACCTTGCTGTCCCTGACGTACTGCGCGGCGTTGACAGCAGGGTCGACCCTGGTTATCTTGAATTTCCCGTCGCGCTCGAGGGTCTTGAGGGACTTTTCGGACGATTTGGTCTGGTCGAGGTCCTGCACACAAAGGCGGTATTCCATGCTGTCCTGGCTCATGAAGATCGTGCCGAACACGAGTATCAGGATTATCGGGAACGCAAAGGTGAAAAACATGGTGGTCTTCTCGCGGTAGAAGCTGAGGAGCTTCACGACAATATTTGCGCCGATGATACGGGGGTTCATGCTGCCTCCATTTCGGGCGGATCTTCCCGGAGCGCCTCACCGGTGAGCTTCAGAAAGACCTCTTCGAGATTAGGCTTGCGAACGTCCAGGCTCCGGTACACTGCCCCGGCATCCTTGATGGCATTCAGTATCCTCTGGACGTCGTACGTCTGCTCCACCCTGACCCTGATATTTTTTTGTTTATCAGGGACCGGCTCAAAGCCCAGCTTCCGAACGATTTCAAAAACCTTCTCATCGACGGACCTTAAGGTGAGGGCCAGATAATTCGCGTTGCCTTCGATGAGTTCCCCGGGAGAGCCCATGGCGATTACCTTCCCTCTCGATATTATGGCGACCGTGTCTGCAAGAAGCTCTGCTTCTTCCATATAGTGTGTGGTGAGAAATACCGTCTTCCCCTTCTTCTTCAGGCCCAGCAGGACCTCCCATACCTCGTGCCTGGCGCGCGGGTCGAGCCCTGTCGTCGGCTCGTCGAGGAACACGACCTCCGGATCATTCACGAGAGCAATCGCTATTCCCAGGCGCTGTTTCAAGCCGCCAGAGAGGTTCCTGTACTGCTCTTTGGCCTTGTCCCTGAGATTCACAAGATCTATCAACCCGTCGATATCAGTGTCCACGCTGAAAAGCCGGGAGTAGTACTGGATCGTCTCTCTGACCGTTATCCTGTCGAACGAACTGAACCCCTGCGGGAGGACGCCGATGCGGTGGACGATATCGTGCTTCTTCTTCGTAACGTCCATTCCCAAAAGTGTCACGCTTCCGGATGTGGGGATGCGGATAGTCTCGATGATCTCGACCGTAGTGGTTTTGCCGGCGCCGTTCGGACCCAGGAAAGCAAACACCTCGCCCTTGCTGACGGTGAACGATATGCTGTCGACCGCCAGAAAATCCCCATAACGCTTCGTCAGCTTGTCGACTTCGATTGCGTGTTCAGTTTTTTTGGTCATGAATCTCCATTTCGCCTCAAACCCCTCCAAACCTCCCCTTGTCAGGGGAGACTTTAAGACTTCCCCCCTGACAAGAGGGAATTGAGGGGGGCTGTTTTTGAATGTTACCAGGTACCGGAACATCTGAAGAGGGGCGCGAGGAAACCTTGTGCCAGAATCCAAGATGGCTGAGGACCTTCCCGTTAACCCCCGGCCAAGAAGTAAGAAGACGGTCAATCAACGGCTGACGGTGTTTGAATAAAATAAAGCTCGGGATCAACGTCGCACCCAGATGCGTTTTGGTCTTCTCCGCGCCCTGGCCCGTGTAATAGAGAGGTATCTTTCGCTCCATGCAGGTGCGGACATTTTCGAGCCAGGACAAAACATACAGATTGTACTTGCGGCCGGGTCCGTAATCCATGCAGAAATATTTATCCACCATCGCTTCCTGTTTTACGACGAGAAGGTTGAAAGCGACGAGTTCTTCCTGCACAAAATAGAGCGTGTATTCAGCGCCTTGGACTCTCTCGCATATTTTTTCAAAAAATAAGCGGTTGTGCCTGCCAAACGCCAGGGGGCTCCGCGCCACTGTTTCCAGATACATAGTATAGATCCTGTCCAGAAAAGGAGAAATATTGCGGCTTCGAATCACCCGGACTTCATCGGAGGCACGCATTTTGCGGCGCAGGTCTTTTCTGGCGGCTTTTGAAAAGCGATCCAGGAATTCCTCCATGCTGTTAAAATTTATCGGCAGTCGCGCGCAGGACTGACATTCCACCTGGTTGAATTTCTTGAATACTTCTTCGGGAAGCTTGCCGAAATGATTAAAGTTATAAAGCGACACGATGTCGCTATTAAGTTCGGTTGCAAGTGTTTGCAGGGCGTCAAAGGCCATAGTGCACGCCTCATCGAGGGTAGCCTCGTCGAGAAGAGGATCCATCCCTATTTCACTCCATTCGCCTACCAGCAGCCCCACGCATAAAATGCGGGGTTGAAAAACCGAGGGGACGAGACGGCCTGCCAATTTCAGCGATTTTCTGGTCCATCCCTTCACAAAAGTGGACAGATCAAAACGGGTTTCAAACAACGGCAATAAGAGAATAGGAGTACCATCTCTTGACACCACGATGCTCCGCAGGGTAAAACCGTCGATGCCCGATTCCTGCAACAGAGCTAGAAGCGGGGCAGTAATAGAAGGCTCAGGAAAAAGCAGTCCAAGTTCTGTTGCCTGCACTCCGTCTAACCGCGGCAAACACGTGCAGGTAAGGTTATTGATGGACTTATTCATGGACTTATTCATGGCGCCGGTTTCCGGGTCAAAAGGGCGATCGAAAGCCACGCCTTCCTCTGGGGAAGAGAACGTACCCGAAGGCATCCGGCAGCCATGGGAAACCGTTCAAGCCGTTTAAGGGCCTTCCCTGATAATCCCACCGGAAAGGTATACCCACCATCCTCCGCTATTGCACCTCCAACCGCTCCCTTCTCAGCTGGATAGACGGTAATTTGGAGCGGGTCCACGAGATGGAATGCACACCCCAGGGCCTTGACAACAGCTTCCTTGATCGACCAGAGAAGTGCCGATGCCTCTTCCAAATTTCCGTCCACCATTCTCAAGGCATGTTGAAGCTCTTCCGGATGAAAAACCCGGTGAAAGGGGTATTCACTTTTGAATTCTCTTTGAAATTCATCTGCCCCTGCCACATCGATGCCGATATCAGACTCATCTCCACAGAGAGCAGCCCAGACTTTTCTCCCACCCATGCTAAAGGAGATGGCCGGACCTTGACATTCTCCCAACAGGAGATGGGGCCTGCCAAGCAGACCGTGGACCACCTGAGTTGGCAAAGCAGCTCCGGTGGAAGCCTGACAGCGTTTCCAGAGAGGACTTTCCATCGCCATAAGGTACTCCCACAGGGTAGAGACGAGGAGATATTTGAGGGTTTCGGAGGCAGTTGGCCCACAGGGTAATGATGCAAAAAGGACGGGTCCCCTTTGATGAACGAAGCCCTCGGTATTAACGGTTAATCTCTGGCAATCCTCTGTCATATCTACCTTCATTTTATTTGATGAATTCCTAAGAAAGTCTTTTTAAAGGCTGTCATTCCCGAGATTCTCAATCGGGAATCCAAACTTTTCAAGTAGTTGCAACCTCCATGGATACCCGCCTTCGCGGGTATGACGACTTCTTACGCAGCCGCCATCTTTTCCGATCTGTGTTCCTTCCGGGCCGCCGAAGGCTCAGTCCGAAACCCAGTGCATCCGAATACCATAAATCTGCATGATGGTGCGGCCCTGGTCGTCAATCCCTCTGGCATCCCATGAGAGACCTTCGTCGTTTTGAGCCCTTATGCGGGCCTCCAGGGTTATCTGCTCCCCTGAGAGGCATTTTCGCACAAACCTCATCTCCCCGATCTCAAAAGGAATCATCGATCGCCGCTCCGATGGGTCCGTTGCAGCGACCTGGAAGACGACCAACTGCAACAGGGCCTCGAAAAGGTATGGAGAGTATTGGTATCTGGTATGCCGCAGATCTGCGAAATCACGTGTCTCACGGCAGGTAGTGCGGCCACGCACCACTCCCTGACCTGCACCGTCAAGGGACTCCATCACGCGATACCTGCCTTCGAGGCCGCTGCGGTCCTTGTACCATGCAAGTACTTTTTTATGATCCATAGGCTTCGTATGCAGTTCGTCCAGCCGCACAGGAGGAAAATCCGGGAGCCCCTCCCCCATATGTCCAATACTTCCTACCCCAGGATATCCGTCCCCAAGATATCCATCAATAATATCCCCGCCGGCAAGGACCACCTGTCCGCTACAGTGCGGGATGAAGCGGTCGGTCAATCTCCCGGCAGGGGAGATCTCCCGTGTTGAGAGAGAGACCTCGCACAACATCTCCCGAAGGTCGTTGCCGGTCCTACGACAGGTGATTCTGGAAGGTCGTGGAACCCCGGGAGGACACTGGATCATATCCATGAGTCGCACGTGGCGCACTCCCCTCACCTGCAGATGAGGATACAGGATGCGGCTGGCTTCCATAAATGTCTCCAGGACCATGGCGGCTGAGACCAGAGGATGCTTGACGAACTTGAACGGCCGGTGGTCCGCGATCCATAGATCCTTCTCCAGAGAGAAAGATCTGAAGGCCTCCAGTTCTTCCCGGCGGAGGTCCAGGCAAGAGACCCTTTCTATCATGGGAAAGTCCCCGGGGCTCAGGGAGACAGTGCCTCCATCCAGCTCTCCACTAAGTGAAGGACGGGTTGTATCATTTACACTGAGAAGTGCCGTCTTCACGGAAGGCAGACTTCTCATGAACATCACCCAATCGTCGTCGTCCGGGGCCACAAAGAGTTCACGGCAGAAAAGCCCTGCAAGCTCATTCACATGGATATACGCCACACCCTTCAGTTTCAGCAGTTCCCGGACCTCAGGATCCTCGGCCATGCCCGCCCCCTCAACAGGGGGAAGCATCAAGGCCTTGCACCGGATGGCGCTGTTTTTCCGGTGGAGGGTTCTGAGTAACGCAGACATCATCCGGTTGGCTGCAGCGTAGTTGGCCTGGCCGGGATTCCCCTGGATCGCGGCCGCCGAGGAGAGGCCCACGAAAAACCTCAAACCCGCCCCTTCCGCAGCAGAGAATAGATTCCAGGCCCCGAGGAATTTGACATCCGTCACCATGGAGAAATCATTCGGGGTCATCTGGCTTAAGAGACCGTCCCTGAGCACTCCGGCGCCGTGGATGATCCCATCGATCCTGCCATAACGTCCTGCCACCTCGGACATGGTCGCGCGGACCGCTTCAGGATCGGTCACATCGCAGACATGATACGTTGCCTCGATCCCCGAGGAGTGCAGATCCGCCAGAGTTCGGGCGATCTCCGATGCCCTTGAGTCGAAAATGGAATTGATGCCCGGATCAAGAGGGGTCCTCCCCAGGAAGACCAGGCGTGGCATGAATGGCAGAAGGCACCGGGCAAGGTGGGCGCTGATCCCGGTTGCGCCCCCGGACATGACTATGACGTCTCCAGGGCTCAGAACCAGGCCTGATGAATCCCCGAAGACCGACGGGGCCACGTGCCCCTCCGACGTGAAGACCCTTCCATCACGATGCATCATCTCCACCACAGGGCATCCTCTGTCGAGAGCACTGCGCAGCGCAACGCGAAGGTCCCTCCCGATTTCCCCACCTATCTCAACAGTACGAAACTGAACCGATGGATATTCCTGAGCAGCGCTCAGGAAAAGTCCGAGCATTCCTTCGACGAGCAGCCGCCCGTGAGTTTCGGCATCTGCCCTGGAATGTATCAGCAGAACGAACTTCCTGGCCGGTGACCGGAGAAATGCCTTCAAAGGTAACAACATCCCCCTCAAGAGTCGGGAAACATCCTCTATGCCTTTTAACTTTTTCGACCAGCCCTCAGGTAAGGTGATAACCATGCCAGCCAGGGACGCCAGACCCGACATTCTCTCTGATACCTTATAAGACCCTTCATCAGAAAAAATATCATAACCTTCCTGTCCGTTATCATGAAAAGTCTTTTTGAGTCCGTCATTCCCGAGATTCTTAATCGGGAATCCATTTTTTTTCGGTAACGGTAATGTCCATGGATACCTGCCTTCGCGGGTATGACGACTTTTTACGGGTTCCTCATCTTTCTCCTTCACAAACAGCATGGGAAGCGTAGCAACCCCGTAATCCTGACGGAATATATCTCCGATATTTTTGACAATCCCGTCATCTCTGTCACCATTCTTATCAGGCTCAGCGGGCTTATCGGGCGAGAAAAAAATCACTGACTCGCCCTGGCTCAATTTTATTGGAGCCCGGGTTGTTGGAACCTGATCCGTCAATTCCAGAGGAACTCTCCTGAATACAAGTCGCTTTAAGCTCGTCTCATCCGGAAAGGGCTTCAGAGCTCCATCGTGGATTAAGCCGGGTTCAGTCCCCCCGGTTTCCGGCGGGTGGCCGGGACCTTCTA